>JAURCF010000090.1 GCA_030828565.1 Flavobacteriaceae bacterium | reverse complement strand
CTAAGATTCAAAATTACAAATAATGTTTGTTTAAGTAAGGTCCATTAAGGCCTTTGGTTAAAATAAAAAAAAGCCTTTTTTCCTTTTGGTAATATGAATAAGCCTACTATATTTGCAACCTCAAATGCGGAGATTTGGTAGCTCAGCTGGTAGAGCATCTCCCTTTTAAGGAGAGGGTCCTGGGTTCGAACCCCAGCCAAGTCACTTTCTTTGACATGCGCACGTGGCGGAATTGGTAGACGCGCTAGCTTGAGGGGCTAGTGGGAGTATTCCCGTGGAAGTTCGAGTCTTCTCGTGCGCACAATTCTTTTTTGTATATTTGTTTAACATTAAATCTTTTTTGTTAAACAATTGAGTCGAGTTAAGAATCATTTCAGCATTAAAAACTTAGAACACCTGTCGGGTATTAAGGCGCATACCATTCGGATATGGGAGAAACGTTATCAACTCATTGAACCCAACCGAACCGATACCAACATCCGCATTTATTCTTTGGAAAACCTTCAAAAGCTGCTCAATGTAACTCTTTTGTACAATGCAGGGATGAAAATCTCAATAATTGCTAAACTTAACGAGCAAGAATTTAACGACAATGTTAAAAAAATAGCCCTCTCTTCTTCTTCCAATCAAAAGGCTTTGAACTTGTTTAAGTTAGCCATGATTGACTTTGATCAAAATTTATTTACAAAAACACTTGAAAACCTTCTAGAGAAACATAGTTTTGAAACTATTTTCAATACCATACTTGTTCATCTAATGAACGATTTAGGAGTTCTTTGGCTCACCAATTCTATCAGTCCAGCGCATGAACATTTTTTATCAAGTCTTATTAAGCAAAAAATACACAGTCTCAGTCATTCTTTGAACAGCAAACCTGTTAAAGACACTTCTAAAACGTTTGTTTTGTTCTTGCCAGACAATGAAATCCACGAATTGGGATTGCTTTATTTAAACTATGAATTATTAGCTAAAGGCTACAAAACTATCTATTTAGGACCTTCTGTTCCAATGAAAAGTTTGGAGTCGCTTCTTGAGATTCAAGAATCTCTATATTTTGTATCTTATTTAACTGTAGAACCCTCTATTGATAAAATAGATGACTATCTTTGTGACTTCGAAAAAATATTTTTGTTAAACACCTCGAACAATCTTTGGTTGTTAGGAACCCAAACCCAATACATCCAAAAAAAGTACCCTAAAATCTCATTGTTTCGTTCTATACCAAACCTTACAAAAGAAGTATAAAAGAATATATGAAGAAAAAAATTGCTGTAATTGGGTCCGGATTTTCCTCACTTTCTGCTGCCTGTTATTTGGCACAAAAAGGACACGATGTTCACGTTTATGAAAAAAACAATACTATTGGCGGTCGTGCTCGACAGCTAAAACGCGACGGATTTACCTTTGACATTGGGCCTACTTGGTATTGGATGCCCGATATTTTTGAACGATTTTTTGGTGATTTTGGGAAATCACCTTCCGATTACTATGAACTATTAAAACTAGACCCCGCTTACTGGGTGTACTTTGGAGTTCACGATTATATTGAAATCGGAGGTTCTTTGGAACAAATTTTCGAAGCCTTTGAAAAAGAAGAACCCGGAAGTTCAAAACTACTCAAAGCATTTATTGCTGAAGCTGAAGACAATTACGATATCGCAATCAAAGATTTGGTTTACAAAATGTACGGTCAATCACCCATGGAGTTGGTTACCCTCAAAACAATGACCAAAATCGGTTACTTTATTAACGACATTAAATCCAAAGTTCGAAAGCGTTTTAAAAACAATCGATTGGCACAAATTTTAGAATTCCCAGTACTTTTTTTGGGAGCTAAACCAAGCGATACTCCTGCTTTTTATAATTTTATGAATTTTGCGGATTTTGGGTTAGGAACCTGGCATCCCAAAAACGGAATGTACAGTGTTGTTGAAGGAATTGAGCAGTTGGCTACCTCTTTGGGAGTTCACATACATACTCAAAGCGATGTAAATTCAATAGAAGTAGAGAATGGGAAAGCTTGCGGTATTACTGTAAACAATCAAAAAATTCAAGCCGATTTAGTATTGAGTGGCGCTGACTATCATCATTCTGAAACCTTGCTCCCTAAACAATACAGAGTGTACTCTGAATCCTATTGGGACAAAAAGAAATTCGCCCCCTCTTCCCTATTGTTTTATATTGGTATTGATAAAAAAATTGATCATGTTGCTCATCACACCCTATTCTTTGATGTCGATTTTGACGCACATGCACACACGATTTACGACGAACCTTCTTGGCCAAAAGAACCTTTATTTTATGCCAGCTTTCCATCAAAAACCGACAAAGAAGTTGCGCCCGAAGGTTGTGAATCAGCGATCATTTTAATTCCATTAGCTCCTGGTATTGAAGATACCCATGAAATAAGAGAAAAATATTTTAACATCATTATTGAACGATTTGAAACACTAACGAAACAAAAAATCAAAAAAAATATTATCTTTAAGGAGTCCTATTGTGTCAATGATTTCATCAAAGACTACAACTCTTACAAAGGAAATGCTTATGGTTTGGCAAATACATTGCTACAAACCGCTTTTATGCGACCAAAATTAAAAAGCAAAAAAGTGGAAAACCTCTACTTCACGGGACAGTTGACTGTGCCGGGACCTGGAGTTCCTCCCTCATTAATTTCAGGGAAGATTGTAGCTGACCTAATTTGCAAATAGACAACTATGAAAGCACTTTTTGATCAAGTTTCTGAACACTGCTCCAAAGTCGTTACTGAAAATTACAGCACATCGTTTTCATTAGCCACGCGAATGCTTAGCAATTCTATTCGTCAAGACATTTATAACATTTACGGTTTTGTTCGTTTTGCCGACGAAATTGTAGACAGCTTTCATGACTTTGACAAAGAAAGCCTCTTGGATCGTTTTCAAGGCGATTTGGATCATGCGCTGAAAAATAAAGTGAGCTTGAACCCTATTCTTAATGCCTTTCAAAAAACAGTTCACCAACACAGTATCGATAGAGAACTCATAGATGCTTTTATGAAAAGTATGCGTTGGGATTTACACAAAACCACATACCTAACACAAGAAGAATATAAAGAATATATATACGGATCTGCAGATGTCGTGGGTTTGATGTGCCTAAAAGTCTTTGTGGAAGGTGATAAAAAAATGTACGCCGAATTAAAACCTTCTGCCATGTCGCTAGGATCGGCATTTCAAAAAGTGAATTTTTTACGGGATCTCAAAGCAGATATGGATGGTCTAAATCGTTCTTATTTTCCCAATGTAGACATTCACAAATTTGACGATGAGTCAAAACAACAAATAATTACTGAAATTGAAGCAGATTTCAATCGTGGGCTGGAAGGAATATTCCGATTGCCTGCTACCGCAAAATTTGGCGTTTATACAGCATACAAGTATTATTTAAGATTATTAATAAAACTTAAAAAAACACCGTCGATGAAAATTAAATCGGCTCGAGTACGCGTCCCGAACTATCAAAAAATGGATGTTTTGGCTCGCTCCTACGTTCGTTATCAACTTAATATATTATAATAATTCCTACACCATGATTTGGACTTTGGTTTTGATACTAACATTTGTAGTAATGGAAGGAATGGCATGGTTTTCTCACAAATACATCATGCATGGATTATTGTGGAGTCTTCACAAAGATCACCACAAAAAGGATCACAAGTCCTGGTTTGAACGCAACGACTTCTTCTTTATTTTTTATGCTCTAGTAAGTGCGGGATTTATGGTGCTTTGGGGAGAGTATAATTTTTGGCCAGGGTTTCCAATTGCATTGGGTATTTTCTTGTACGGCCTGACGTATTTTTTTGTACATGATATTTTTATCCACCAAAGGTTCAAACTTTTTAGGAATGCCAACAATAGATATGCTCGAGGAATTCGAAGAGCTCATAAAATGCATCACAAACATTTGGATAAAGAACAAGGAGAATGTTTTGGAATGT
>JAURCF010000012.1 GCA_030828565.1 Flavobacteriaceae bacterium | reverse complement strand
CCTGGATATGGATTTTTGTCTGAAAACGCTAAATTTTCAAAAATTTGTGAAGAACACAAAATAAAATTTATTGGTGCTTCGTGCTCAATGATTGGCCAAATGGGAGATAAAGCAACAGCAAAAGCAACAATGAAAGCGGCTGGAGTTCCTACTATTCCTGGTTCGGAAGGATTAATAGACACCTTTGAAACGGCTAAAAAATTAGCAAAAAAAATAGGCTACCCGGTTATGCTAAAAGCCACTGCCGGTGGTGGTGGAAAAGGAATGCGTGCAGTTTGGAAGCCCGAAGATTTGCAAAAAGGTTGGGATGGCGCTCGACAAGAAGCGAAAGCATCGTTCGGAAATGACGGAATGTATATGGAAAAACTCATTGAAGAACCGAGACATATTGAAATTCAAATTGTTGGAGATTCTTTTGGAAAAGCCTGTCATTTATCAGAAAGAGATTGTTCTGTTCAACGTCGTCACCAAAAGCTAACAGAAGAAACACCCTCTCCGTTTATGACCACAGCACTGCGTAAAAAGATGGGTGACGCTGCAGTTTTAGCTGCAGAATACATCAAATACGAGGGAGCAGGTACGGTAGAATTCTTAGTTGATAAACACCGCAATTTCTACTTTATGGAGATGAATACTCGAATTCAGGTAGAACATCCGATTACCGAACAAGTGATTAATTATGACTTGATACGGGAACAAATAAAAGTTGCATCAGGGATA
Organism: Flavobacteriaceae bacterium; assembly: GCA_030828565.1. Lineage (GTDB taxonomy): Bacteria > Bacteroidota > Bacteroidia > Flavobacteriales > Flavobacteriaceae > JAQWSC01. The sequence goes on along the minus strand of JAURCF010000012.1, from coordinate 34,246 downwards.
CCTATTACAGGAAAAAATTACCTTCCCGAATTGCACTCTATTGAATGTAGAATCAATGCCGAAGATCCGTACAATGATTTTAGACCTTCTCCAGGAAAAATAACCACCCTTCACATGCCAGGAGGTCACGGAGTTCGTTTAGACACTCATGTGTATAGCGGCTATACGATTGTACCAAACTACGACTCCATGATTGCTAAGTTGATAACGACTGCGCAAACACGTGAAGAAGCTATCAACAAAATGAGACGCGCTTTGGATGAGTTTGTAATTGAAGGAATAAAAACAACCATTCCTTTTCATCGTCAGCTTATGGATGATCCCGACTATATTTCTGGAAATTATACCACGAAGTTTATGGAATCTTTTGAGATGAAAGCATAAAACAAAAGCCGACTAATTAAGGCGGCTTTTTTTTATTGGTTTTTGAGGAATTAAAATTACACCAACTGATTTTTAATCAAGTGTTCGGCAATTTGAATGGCATTGGTTGCGGCTCCTTTTCGAAGATTGTCGGCGACAATCCAAAGGTTAATTCCGTTGGCCTGAGATTCATCTTTTCGAATACGACCCACAAATACATCGTCTTTTCCATGAGCATATAGTGGCATAGGATATTCGTTGTTAGCGGGGTTGTCTTGAAGGGTTATTCCTTCGGTTTGATCAAGCAATTCCCGAACCTGTTCAAGCGAAAATGGCCTTGTAAATGTAAGGTTTACAGACTCACTATGACCGCCCACTACAGGAATTCGAATGGCAGTAGCAGTCAATGCAATAGAATCATCCCCAAGGATTTTCTTGGTTTCATTTGTCAATTTCATTTCTTCCTTAGTGTATCCATTTTCTTGAAACACATCACAGTGAGGCAATGCATTTCGATGAATTTGATAAGGATACGCCTTCTCACCTTCAACATTTTTGTACTCGTTTTCGAGCTGTTGAACTGCCTTAACTCCTGTTCCAGTAATAGACTGATAGGTAGAAACTACCACTCTTTCTATTCCAAAGGCTTTGTGAAGTGGCGCTAAAGCCATTACCAACTGAATGGTGGAACAGTTTGGATTGGCAATAATTTTGTCCTCTTTAGAAAGCTCATGGGCATTGATTTCAGGAACCACCAATTTTTTGGTAGCATCCATTCTCCATGCGGATGAATTATCAATAACCGTTGTCCCCACAGCAGCAAACTTCGGAGCCCACTCCAACGAGGTGTCTCCACCTGCAGAGAATAAGGCAATATCAGGAGCCATGTCTACTGCGGTTTGAAGCCCAACTACAGTATGAGAGGCTCCTTGAAACAACATTTTTTTACCAACAGACCGTTCCGAAGCTACTAATACAAGTTCGCTAATGGGAAGATTTCTTTCCGCTAACACTTTTAACATTACTTCGCCAACCATTCCGGTGGCGCCTACAACAGCTACTTTCATTTTTCAAAAATTAAGGGTACAAAAATAGCCAAACCTTTTAACTCACCAAGTTAAAAGTGTAAAAATATCAAAAATATAACAAGAAGTTATTTTTTTAACAAATCACGAATTTCTATCAACAAGTCGACTTGTGAAGGTCCTTTGGGAGCGGCTGGTTTTTCTTCTTGTTTTTTGGTTTTTTGGTAGGCTTTAAGTACCAAAAAAATACAAGCACCGATAATTACAAAGTCAACAATGGTTTGGATAAAGTTTCCGTAGTGAATAGCAACGGCAGCCTGTGTAATTTCACCCGCCTGATTTTTTACTTCATTAACAAGGGGTATGGACAGTTCGGAAAAATTAATTTTTCCAAGCAACAACCCAATGGGAGGCATCAAAACATCGTTGGTAAATGAGGAAACAATTTTCCCAAATGCACCGCCAATAATTACAGCAGTAGCAAGACTCACAATTTCGCCTTTCATCAAAAAGGCTTTGAATTCACTAACAATTTTCATAATTTTAAGTATTTAGGGTTTAACAATTAATTTTCGTTGTATTCGTTCAGACAGGGCGGTTAGGATTTCATAGGAAATGGTATTGGCTTGTTTTGCCAATGAATCCGCTGTTTGAGTTTTGTCGTCTATAATGATGACTTCTTCTCCCTCCTCACAATCAATAGTTGATACATCGACCATGAGCATATCCATACATACATTTCCAATAATTTTAGCAGGCATGGATTTTATATAAACTTGCCCGTTTCCATTTCCATACTGTCGACTAATTCCGTCGGCATGACCGATAGGGAGTGTTGCTATTTTCGTTGTATTAGTGGCAATAAAAGCACGGTTATACCCCAAACTCTCACCTTTATTGAGAGTATGAATTTGAGAAATGACTGTTTTTAAATGTAGAACGGGTTTGAATTCTTTGTCGAATTGGGGATCGTTGCCAAATCCGTACAAACCAATTCCCGTTCGCACCATATCGTAGTGGGCTTCGGGGTAGTTTAAAATACCGGAGGTGTTTAGAACGTGTCGTAGAGGAGCGGCATCAAAATGTTGGGAAATTCTAGCAAAAACCGCCAATTGGGTTTTTGTAAATTCCGTCTCGCTGGGATCTTCTGTGGCAGCAAGATGGGAGAAAATAGAAACGAGTTTTAAGGATTCTTGATTGAAAGTTTTTTTGAGAGCTTTTATGTCCATTTCGTTAAATCCTAACCGATTTAAGCCTGTGTTAAACTTCAGATGGACAGGATATTTTCTAATACTATTTTGTTGCACAACTTTTGAAAAAGCGTTCAGAATGCGAAAGGAGTACATACTCGGCTCTAGGTCATATCGAATGGCTTTTTCAAGGTTTTCTATTTGTGGGTGTAAGACCAATATGGGTGTTTTGATTCCCTCTTTGCGCAAAGCAATTCCCTCAGAGACATAGGCAACGGCAAAATAATCAACTCCAGCCAGTTCTAGGCATTTGGCAATTGCTACGGCATTGCTTCCATAGGCAACAGCCTTTACTACTGCCAATACTTTGGTACTTGAACTAATTTTTGATTTGATAACTTGAAAATTGTCCAGCAAGTTGGGTAGGTGAATTTCCAAAACAGTTTCCTTAGTCTTTCCCACTACGAAGCTTTAAGTTGATTTTTTCTTCCAGCATGGCTTCAAAGAAGGCAGCCCGACTAAGAGGCTCGTATTCCTCGGTTTCTCCCAACATGACCAAGGCATCATTTTCTGATTTTCGAAAACTGTATTGCGCCAAATTACCGGTTCGAGTACAAACAGCATGCACTTTGGTCACATATTCTGCTGTAGCCATTAAAGCAGGCATAGGTCCAAAGGGATTGCCTTTGAAATCCATGTCTAGTCCAGCGACAATAACACGAATGCCTTTGTTAGCCAAATTGTTACAGACGGTTACGATTTCATCATCAAAAAACTGGGCTTCATCAATTCCAACGACATCACATCCGTCAGCTAAAATTTGAATATTTGCAGCAGCAGGAACAGGTGTAGAAACAATTTCATTGGAATCGTGTGAAACTACTTTATCATCGTCGTAGCGAACATCAACCTGGGGTTTAAAGATTTCCACTTTTTGCTTAGCAATTTGAGCTCTTTTGAGACGCCTGATGAGTTCTTCGGTTTTGCCGGAGAACATGGATCCACAAATAACTTCAATCCAGCCAAATTGCTCACTCTGATTTACTGTATTTTCCAGAAACATTTTGTAATTTTCAAGTCGTTAACGAATAAAAATCGAACAGTCTAAAGGTCATACAATTTTAGTTAAAAACAAAAGACTCCATTTAAAGACTCTAAAAATAGTTATGAAAAAAGAATTAGAAGCCCAATTAATGAGTTTGGCTCACCAAATCCTTCGCCGAAAAGATAAGGCTGACACTCAAGAACTTAAAGAATTAGCTAAGAGTGCATACGAATCCTTGAGTGTTTTGCATTTTACAGAAAAACATTTTGGAGAAGACGATTCTTTGCTAACTCAGCAGGCGGTTCTTGCCCAGTTAAATGATCAAGAAGATGGCTCTGTTCAGGAAGAAAACACGCTTTCCTCTCAACCAAGGTTAGAAGATGTGTTGTTTGAGGAAGCACCCATTCCGACTTTTGAAAAACAGGATGCAGACAAAATAACACCACAAGGCATTCAAATAGATAATAACCACCGGTTGACTTTTGTGAATCACCTTTTTTCGGGAAGCCAAGAAGATTATTTGCGTGTTTTGTCGATGCTTAACACCAAAGAAACAAAGGATCAAGCGTTGGATTTTATTGAAACTGTGGTAAAACCCGATTACGATCATTGGAAGGACAAAGAGGTTTACGAATCGCAGTTTGTGAAAGTAATCTCCCAACATTTTGAATCCTAATCCATTCGAACAATGTCTATGTTGTATTTAATACCCACTCCCATTGGAAACCTTGAAGACATTACGCTTCGTGCTTTGCGAATCCTAAAGGAGGCTGATTTAATTTTAACAGAGGACACTCGGACTAGTGGAAAACTCCTCAAACATTTTGACATTGAAACTCGTATGAAGGCGCATCATATGCACAACGAACATCGGGAGGTAGAGCGTTTGGTGCAACGAATTGCCAATGGAGAAACGGTAGCACTCATTTCAGATGCGGGAACTCCGGGCATTTCAGATCCTGGATTTTTGTTGACCCGCGCCTGTATTGATGCTCAAATTCAAGTAGAATGTTTGCCTGGTCCAACAGCTTTTGTTCCGGCTTTGGTCATTAGTGGTTTGCCTTGCGATCGTTTTGTTTTTGAAGGATTTTTGCCTGTTAAAAAAGGAAGAAAAACCCGTTTAGAGGAGCTTTCAAAAGAGACCAAAACCATGGTGTTTTACGAATCTCCACACAAGCTTTTGAAAACATTGTCTCATTTTGAAACCTATTTCGGAGCCGATCGTTTGGCTTCTGTTTCCCGAGAAATTACCAAATTGTATGAAGAAACGGTTCGAGGTACATTGGCTGAATCCATTCAGCACTTTCAAAACCAACCTCCAAAAGGGGAATTTGTGATTGTTGTTTCAGGAACTAAAAAAGAATAGCTATGCGTTGGGTTTTTCAATCAAAACAAGATGCCACTATAGTCAATGCTTTGTCTCATGATTTGGGGATTGATTCGACCTTGGCAACGCTTTTGGTCCAGCGAGGAATTACAGATTTTGAGAGTGCAAAACAGTTTTTTCGCCCCAAAATAGAAGATCTGCACGATCCATTTTTGATGAAAGACATGCAAAAGGCTGTTGATCGAATAGAAGTCGCACTAAAAGCCAGTGCCCCCATTATGGTTTTTGGAGATTACGATGTTGATGGAACAACCTCGGTAGCACTCGTCACTTCGTATTTGCAAACACTAGGAGCCAAGATTACACCCTATATTCCCGATCGTTATGCAGAGGGATATGGTGTTTCTTTACAAGGAATTGATACCGCAGCAGCAGAACAAATTTCGTTGATTATTGCTTTGGATTGCGGCATTAAGGCAATCGATCAAGTTGCCTATGCAAAGAAAAAAGGAATTGATTTTATTATTTGCGATCATCACCAGCCAGGTGACACAATTCCTGAAGCCATAGCCGTTTTAAACCCCAAACAAAAAGATTGCTCCTATCCCTACAAAGAGTTGTGTGGTTGTGGTGTTGGATTCAAATTGATTCAAGCATTAACTCTCCACCGAGGAGGTACTGCATTAGATTTGGTGCCTTATTTGGATTTGGTAGTTACGGCTATTGGCGCTGATATTGTTCCAATAACGGGCGAAAATCGCGTATTGGCTTATTTAGGTTTGCAGGTAATTAATAATAATCCGCGCCCAGGAATTCAAGCATTGGGCGCAACTTTAAAGAAAAAAGATTGGACGATTTCGGATGTAGTTTTTGTAATCGCACCTAGAATCAATGCCGCAGGAAGAATGAAACACGGAGGCTATGCGGTGGAAATTTTACTGGAAAAAACCTACGAAACGGCTCGGAGTCAGGCAGCGGCTATTGAAACATTTAACGCTAGTCGCAAAGAACTCGATCGTTCAATAACACAAGAAGCGTTAGCACAGCTCAAAGAATTGAAAGAAGAAAACAGAACGACTACTGTCGTTTACGACAAAGATTGGCACAAAGGGGTTATAGGAATTGTCGCTTCCAGATTGATTGAAAATTATTACCGTCCGACGGTAGTTTTTACTCAATCGGGGGATGTATTGGCAGCTTCTGCACGTTCGGTAAAAGGATTTGACCTGTATAAGGCACTGGAAGCTTGTTCTGAACACTTGTTGCAGTTTGGAGGCCACAAGTATGCTGCAGGAATGACTATGCTTCCTGAGCAGTATGATTCCTTTAAGGCAAAGTTTGAAAAAGTCGTTTCTGAAACCATTGATCCCGATATGTTGATTCAACAAGTTCCTATCGATTGCGAACTTTCTTTGCATCAGCTTACTTCAAAATTTTATAGAATTTTAAAACAATTTGCTCCTTTTGGCCCAGGAAATATGACTCCTGTTTTCGCAACGCACAATGTTCAAGATACCGGATATGCCAAACGAGTGGGGAAAGACGAAACTCATTTGCGAATTACGGCGTTACAAGAAAAGGGGAAACCTATAACGGGAATTGGTTTCGGTTTGGGAGATCGATTGCCATTAGTAACCAACCGAAATACTTTTTCAATGGCCTATAGTGTGGATGAAAATGAGTGGAACAACCGCATAAGTCTTCAACTGAAACTAAAAGATATACAATAAAAAAAACCCTTGCATTGCAAGGGTTTTTTGTTTTATAAGAAAAGAACGTTCTTAGAAATTGTAACGAACTCCTAGGTTCCAAGTTCTTCCGTATCCGATTCTAACGTTGTTACTTGTGTCAATACCTCTCCAAGTAGCTGATCCATCCGTAGCAGGGGTGTTACTTGTCATGTTTTCAATGTATAATTCATCGAAAGCATTGTTGATATTCAATCGAAACTTCATTGAAGTATTGTTTTTTAGATCAAGGGAATAGTTCATTCCAAAGTCCAATAAGAAAACAGAAGGAGTCTTCAATACACCATCGTTATTAGCAACGGCAAGATCGGAAGATCCAAAATCAACTTCGGCATACTGATCGCTGTAGTGATTTCCTGTGATATCAAACCCAAGATCATCGGTAACTTCAGCAAACATTTGGAAACCGTATGAAGTTTGAGCGGCTTGTCCTACTTTGAGTCCCTCTAAATAAACAACACCATCAGAGCTTAATAGATTTCCTTCGTCATCAAAGGTTGTAGTCTCAACATTGTCTTGATAGGTCCAGTCTCCAAGGGAAGCGTATGCTTTTACAAGAACCGCATCGGACAGTCTGTATTGAACTTGAGCCTCAATACCTTTGTGAAGTTGAGAGAAAGGATTGGTTTCGGTGTAACTAACCAATTGATTGTCTTCATAATTTGAGGAAGAATCTACACGATTTCCCCAAGTGGTATGGTACAAGTCAATATTGGCAGAAAGGTTGTTGTTTTCGTAAATATATCCCAATTCAAAACCTGTAATTTCCTGATTTACATTTCCAGCCACGTTGATATCATTTGAATAACGAACATTAGCATATAAGTCATCGTGGAAAGGTTGTCTGGAATAAAAACCAGCGTTGGCATACACGCGAGAGTTTTCACTAACAACATACGAACCCCCTCCTTTTACGTTAAATCCAGAGTTGGTAATTTTGTCTGCTTCTCCTAGATCAAAAAAGAGATCTTTTTTAACGTGAGATTGAGAAGATACAGAACTTTGAACAAACGCACTGAACTCGTCAGTAGCGTATTCTAACTGCCCGAAGAACCCGTAATAATTAATGTCTTCTTCATAATCATAAGAAATAGCGCGGTCTTCAGTTTCGTTAGGAAAATCAAAAACGGCATCCCAAGGATTGTATCCATAGGTAGAAGATATTCCTCTGTAAGAATCAAGACCTAATAGGTTGGTGGGTGTTCTAAAGTGAATACCGTTGTACATACGAACATCAAAACCTATATTGTAAGAAAGGTTGTCATTGAGTTCCGAACTGTAGTTCGATACAATACCGTACCAGTTGTGACTGTTTACAGAAGATTTAATTATACGTTCACCGTCACCGGCTTCGTTTCTAGCAACCATGGCATCAAAATCAAAAAGACCATCTTCCGTAAAATCACTAAAGAAATCACCTTCTCCGTAAGCAAATCCACCGCGACCGAACGAACCGTAAAGTACCGTTGAAAGCGATCGTGTGCTGCTGATGTTATAATCCCAGCTTAGGTTAAATAACGGTTTGTGATAAAAGTTTCTTCCAGCAGATTCAAACTCTCCGTTGAGGTATCCCCAGTTGTCACCGTATTTTTTACCATTATCTAGAAACGTTGAAAGCTTTTCTTCTCTAGCACCACCGTGCCACTGAGGCGCTCCTGTGATCATAAGATTGAAAATGTGCTCATTGTTGGGTTTGTAACCCACGGAGAAAAAATAATTTTGTCCTTGTCCTTGTGTTCCTGCATGGTATCCATCACCTTCCCAGTGTCCGAAGAGCATAGAAAAAGCAAAACCGTTTTCCATGAGACCGGTTGACAAATAAGCAGACGCTTTGTAATAATTGTCGTTACCCATCATGGTGTTTACAAATCCACCTTCTTTAAGATCTACTGATTTGGTAACAAAGTTTACAGTTCCTCCAACCGAAGAAATAGCGAGCTTTGAAGATCCCAAACCTCGTTGAACTTCAACGCTGTTTGCAATATCAGCCAATCCTGACCAGTTAGACCAATACATTTTTCCGTCTTCCACTCCATTAATGGGTTGTCCATTAATAAGGAAAGCGGTGTTGGTTTGATCGAACCCTCTCAAAAACATTTGAGCATCTCCAAATCCAGAGCCTCTATTCAATTGAATGGAAGGACTGAAACGCATGGACTCTACAATGTCAAAGGCTCCAACTCTTGATTGAATTTCTTCGGCAGTGAATTTAGTGACTGCAATCGGTGTTACTCGATTGTCGGCTAAATCAATTACCCCAGAAGCAGTAAGTACCACTTCGTTAAGATCTACTGAAAGAATGGAATCTTTCTCTTTTTCTTGTGCAAATACAACGCTGGCAACCAACATCAATGCAACTTTAGTAAAATGTTTGATTTTCATTAGTTTAGTTTTGTTAAAATTTCAATAATACAAATATCGTATAATTTTTTTTAACATAACATTAACACAACTTGATATTTTTATCAATTTTAAAATATCTCGCCCTAAATTAGGATTAATTCCAGCGATTTTCAGCAGAGATTCCGCCCCAAGTGAGCGTTGCTAAATAGGGATTGTCAATAAAAGGATTTCGATTTCCTTGTGCGGTTTCGATAACATTGTTTCTGGTGTTTTCAATATCAGAAACGGGATCTTCCACATTCCATTGCAGCAAGACATCCATATTACCAACGCCATTAATGAGTTCACCATATCGAATGGAAAGGTAGAATACCATTCTAGCAACATCTCCTTTCCATTCATCGCCAGGATACCATCCGCTTCCCGATTTTTTATAACCTCCAGAACCGTTAACAAATTTTCGATTGCTTCTGTCTGAGTTTATGCCCGAATCACAGGTTCGAAGGTGGTGCAAATCGGTTTCAGCCAATTCATTTGAAAGCAACGACTTTGGATATACATGTTCGGTATTAAATGTTTGTGTTGTATAGGAATTGGTTGGAGAAGTGTATTCTTTCCAAAACCGACTTTCTCCAGAATATATTAAAACTACATTGTTGGGGTTTGAAGGGTCTTCATCAGCATCGTATAAATAGTTGTGCCGTTGTGTGTATGTCAGAATGGTTGTGTGATTCGAACGGGTTAAATCACTCAAAACCGATAAGTTATTAGATGGATTTGAAGTAAAAATAGCATCTCCATAATAATATTGTAAATTGTCAGGAATGTTGAATGCAATTGCGTCGACAACAGTGATAGCTACTGAAGCCGTTACACAAGTTGGATTGGGCAAATCGTCATCACAGACTGTGTACGTAAAGGAATCTGCTCCCTCAAAGTTAGTCAATGGAGTGTACGATACTGTTTTGTCATCATTTAAGATTACCATACCTAAAGACGAAGAACTGTCAACGGAAACCACTTCCGCATCGTCGGTTAGGGTGTCGTTTAGCAACAATTTTTTAAAAACAGTTTGCTTATTTTTTATTGCCAAAACAGCATCATTTTTGACAGTAGGACTTCCTTGGTCAGTAACCTCTAGAGTAACGGAAGCAGTGGAGCAATTAGGCGGATTTTTTGTATCACACAAGGTATAATTAAACGTATCGTTACCCACAAAAGAGTTTGCCGGAGTGTAGGTAAAACTATTGTCCGACTGTTTTGTCAAACTTCCATCTTTTTCTGATGAGGCATCAAATGATGTTACGGATGTGTCGCTAGAGAGCTCATCATTAGAAAGCAAATTGTCGAGCTTTGTGGGAGTATCTTCAACAATTGACACAAAATCATTTTTAGCTTTAGGAATGATTTGGTTATCTGAATTTCCGTCTTCAGAACCACACCTGATAAGAAAAACCCCTAGAATTAAAAAAACGACCTTGTTCATTCATCAAAGATAATGAATCCGCTTTTTTAAAACTAGCCTTGAAATTAATTTAACGCCTACTTTTTCAAACGAAACTATTGCCTTTTTTTAAAATCATTTAGAAGTGTAGTGGTAGAAGTGTCGTGTTTTTGAATTTCAGAAGAAGAAATATCAGAAAGAATTGTTGCCGCAAGTTGCTTGCCCAATTCGACGCCCCACTGGTCGTAACTATAGATATTCCAAACAACTCCTTGTACAAAAATCTTATGCTCATAAAGCGCAATCAAAGCGCCTAAAGACGATGGAGTAAGTTGATCGATCAAAAGGGTGTTGGTGGGTTTGTTACCTTCAAAAACTTTGAAAGGAGTCAATGCATCGATTTCTTGGGATGACAATTTATCGGTAAGTTCTTTTCGAACCTGATCTTCCGATTTTCCGGTCATCAAGGCTTCTGTTTGTGCAAAGAAATTTGCCATGAGTTTTTGATGATGATCAATATCTCCGTGAAGTGATTTTTTGTAGCCAATAAAGTCGGCAGGGATGAGCTTTGTTCCTTGGTGAATCAATTGAAAAAAAGCGTGTTGCGAATTGGTTCCAGGCTCTCCCCAAATCAACGTTCCTGTTTGATAATTTACTGGGTTTCCGTTTCTGTCAACACTTTTCCCATTACTTTCCATAATCCCCTGTTGAAGATATGCAGCAAATCGGTGTAGGTATTGCGTGTAGGGGATAACAGCTTCGCTTTCGGCATCAAAAAAATTGTTATACCAAATACTGATCATTGCCAAAATTACAGGTATATTTTCTTCGAAAGGGCTGTTTTTAAAGTGAAGGTCCATTTGGTGGGCACCTTCTAGTAATGCTTCAAAATTGTCGGGCCCTACCGATAAGCAAATAGAAAGTCCAACGGCACTCCACAATGAAAATCGTCCTCCCACCCAGTCATTCATTGGAAATACATTGTCTAAATGAATGCCAAAGGCTTCAATGTTGGGTAAATTGGTAGAAACCGCTGCGAAATGCGATGCTACTGCCTCATTTCCCAATTGATTAACCAACCATTTTTTGATGGTTGTAGCATTGGATAGTGTTTCTTGGGTTGTAAAAGTTTTAGAAACAACAACAAAAAGTGTAGTTTCTGGATTTATTTTTTTTAATACTTCATGAACATGGTCTCCATCTACATTGGACACAAAATGAACATTTAAGTGATTTTTATAGTAGGCAAGGGCTTCCGTAACCATGGCAGGACCTAGGTCAGAGCCGCCAATTCCAATATTGACAACATCCGTAAATGCTTTGCCTGTGTGCCCTTTGGTTGCTCCCGAAATAATACCTTCGCTAAATGATCTCATCGCTGCTTTTACAGCATAAACATCTGGGACTACATTTTTACCTTCCACAACAATAGCGCTGCTTTTGGATTCCCGGAGGGCTGTATGAAGTACCGCCCGACCTTCGGTTGCATTGATGGCGTCTCCTTCAAAATATTTTTTTATAGCTTCTTCCAGTAGACATTCTTTGGTAAGTTCCATTAACAAATTAAAGGTGGTATTGTTGATTCTGTTTTTGGAATAATCTACATAAAAATCATTCCACCTTAAACTGAATTGGTCAGCTCTTCCTGGATTTTTTTCAAACAAATCAGTCATATGAACCGATTTTATTTCTGAAAAATGCTGTTGTAAAGCTTTCCAAGCCTTGGTGGTTGTGGGATTTACATTTGGTAATGCCATTATTGATTTTTAATTATTGACCGCAAAGGTATCATACATTATTGGATATTGAAACTCAATACAGTCCAAAGCCTCTTTATAGGGTTTCATATAGGTAAAGTATTTCTCCTTAAGATTAGAAGATATGGGTTTGGCTTCAGGCAATTTTTGTCGAAAAGGATCGACTTGTTTTCCATTTTTCCAAAAACGGTAACACACATGAGGTCCAGAAGTGTTTCCAGTCATTCCAACAGTTCCAATAATATCGCCTTGACTAACATAATCACCCAAACGAACTTTTCTTTTTTTCATATGCAAATACTGAGTGCTGTAGGTTGCGTTGTGCTTTACGGTCACATAATTTCCGTTTCCACGTGTATATCCTGATTTAACGACTGTTCCGTTTGCTGTTGTTCGAATGGGGGTTCCTACAGGGGCTGCAAAATCGGTTCCATAATGAGGGCGTACCCTGCCGTAGTAGGCAATTTTTCTTCGCTTGTTATATCGAGAGGAAATTCGACTGAATTGAACGGGAGCTTGTAAAAAAGCACGTCTTAAATTTTTCCCCTCTTCATCAAAATACTCTGTAATTCCTTTTTCAGGATTTGACTCAAACTCAATAGCATAGTAAGGCGTATTTCGGTGCTCAAAATAAGCGGCATGAATTCGGTTATATCCAACAAATATGGAATCATCTACATATTTTTGAGTATAAATAATTTTGAAACGATCTCCTTTTTCGAGTCTAAAAAAGTCGATAGACCACGCGTAGATATCAGACAAATCGAGCGAAATTAACTGGCTCAGTCCTTGTTCATCGAGGGTTTGAGAAAGGGAGCTGTTGATAATTCCTTCGGCTTCAAATTCGACAAGCCTCACGGATTTTTGTTTTTTTTCTGCCCAAATAGAATCTTCCAAATGAATTACTAAATATTCGACAGTGTTGGGTTGATAAATAATGGCTTTGGGCGTTTTTGTAGAATCTGGCGACCTTAGAATGGTAAGCTGTTTGCCAACTTGAATTTTGCGAATATTGAATGCCTTTTTGGCAGCAGTGGCTATTTCAAAAATTAGGGGGTAGTAGAGATTGTTTTTTTCGAGCAATGTTCCAAAAGTATCTCCTCTTTGAACCGTGTCACGAACTACTTCATAATCGTTTAGGGTAAACCCAAATTCTTTTATGATTTTCGGCTTTTGCAGTGTCTTCTCTTCGGGTTTTGATTCGTTGCTTCCGCAAGAGCTCAAACTAACTATGAAACCCAATATAAGAATTGGAAAAAAAACCCATTTTTTATTCATCAATTTCAATTCTAAACGAGTGTTTTAAGCCTTTAAAAGCGTTTAAGTCGGCATCTATAGATCCGACAGCCAAATCGGCCCTCACTTTTACAGGCAATTTGTTTTTATCGTTACTTACCCACAGAGTAAGGCTCTCACTTTCTCTAAATACTCTACCCGATTGGACGTAAGGGCGTAATTTGAGACATTTTATTTTTCCAAACTTGCTATTGATGGTTTCATGGCCTAAAAATTTAAGTTTGAATTTGAAGTTTTCGTTATCAAAAAACATGTTAATCGATACAAACTCTCCCTCTTTTATGCCTGTTGTATCAAAATGATTTCTTAGGTAATAAAAGGCTGAAATTAAATCTTGGACATTGGGTTTTGTATTAAAGCTAGCACGCGTATTTCTTTTTTTATCGTGAACGTTGGCTGTTTGATTGGATTCGTCAAAATCAATCGTAACATCTTTAGTATAACCACCTTCATCAATATCGCGAATAAAATGAACCGGGCTTATGACATCTTTTTTAAAAAAACTTTCGTACCGATCTTCTACCTTAAAAAACCACCTAGCAAACCCCACCGTTCTTCCAATTCCAATTGCATGAAAAACAGGTTCTCCGTTATATTCTTTTTCTTCTAATGAGAGAGAGGCATAGCTGGCGTTGATAAAACCGTAATGAATTCGAAACTGAAACCATTCTCCACCAGCAAAAGCATCGTTTGATTCTTCGATAAGAAAAATTTCAGGGGTCTCCTTTACAACATCTTTGGGTTGTCCATAGGCTAGAACGCCAAACAATAGCAACCACATAAAAACATTTATACAATAATTCATATCCTTAACAAAAATACTAAATAGATTTTCAACTGACTTATTTTTTGTAAGACAAATATCGTTCCAACAACATAAATCTTTTACGTTGCTATTAGAACCACCAACCCAAATTAATGTACCAAATCCCTTTTTCGATTTCAGGAGAAAAAGAATACGTTAACTCCAGAGGCCCCAAAAATGAATCGATTCCATATCCAAGAGCGTACCCCGTATGTTGTATGGTTCTCCATTCGTCGGATTGAAACACATTGTTTCCCGTTGTGGCGATATTTGCAGTTAATTTTAAATGCTGACTTTTCCCAATTTTATAATCAACCAAAAAACTACTTTTCAAATAGCTGTTGCTGTTTGTATGAAGCGGCAGATATCCCAAAAAGGGTTGAATGTTGTTTATAAATTGATTTCCATATCCTCCTAGCATAAAATTAAAACTCTTTCTAGCGGGCGAATCTATCGTAAATCCTCCACTAGCAGTAAGACTAAAGGAGTAGCGTTCGCCAATGGACACAGTATAACCCATCATTGCTTTTGCAATGGAAAAAACCTTGTGATTTTCTTCAAAACGATTTGATGAACTGTCAAAAGACAGATTAAAATCGCCTCGAAAGAAAACGCCGCTTGTAGGATAATGAAGATCGTCGCGGGTATCCAATTTTAATACCCCATATGCGCTATAATAGTGACTGTCATCCAAGTAATGATAGGGTTCAGAACTGTTGAATGCAGTTGAAGAACGCATCAATATTTTTTTATGTTCAACTCCCAATCGAAAAACAAATTCTTCCCTAAACAAGGTTTCTACAAAAAAACGATTGGATAAATCAGAGATAAAAAACCGTGAGGATTGAAAATCAAGGCCATCTTGACTCTCAATCAAAGAGGCTTTTTTGTCTAAGTCGGCACTAAATTGATTAAATTCTGATTCAACTCCAATACTCCAATAAAACCCTTTGTCGATATAATAATTGAATTTATATCGCAAATTATCCCCTAAAATAAAGTCAAAGGAAGCCAAGTCGTTTTGAAAAAGCATTTGTTTTTGTGAAATGTTAATTAGCGCAGCACTTTTGTATAGATCGTCGTAATGAATACCGACTCCAATAGTTGTATCAAAGGGTTGATCTTCTAGATTTAGAGTCATTTTATAAAAATCTTCAGTGTCTTTTTCAAAAGTATATCGAAACTGTCTGAAGTTTTTGGTAGCGGCAATATTATTGATTCCGTCTTGAATTTTTTCATAAGTATATACCTCAGGTGTTTTCAAACGCAGTTTACCATTAAGATAGTTCCGTCCGTATTTAGAATCTCCCATAAAATCAATGCTTGACAACGCAATTTCTGTAGCTGCCGGGATATGTTTTCTTGGAGTTGCTTTGGCATTTTGACTAGCAGCAAGTGTTTTTAAAATGGGAGCAAATGTTTTGGCAGTAATTTTACCAGCGTCAATAATATTTTTGGCTTCACTGAACGAAATGATACTGTAGTCGTTTAATGCAGGTTGAATGTACAAATCTGTTTTTATTCGTTTTCGTTCGATATCATTGGTGATAGAAATTTGATTGATTTGCAACAAAATATTGGCTGCACTAATGAGTTTTGATCGATCTGAAAGCGTTGATTGGACATCCACTCCAATAACGTAATCAACTCCCTTAGCTTTTAATTCGTCAATGGGATAATTGTTGGTTACACCTCCATCTACATAAAGTTTTCCATCAATTTCAATAGGATCAAACAATGTGGGAAGGGCACTACTAGCATTCAAAGCAAGCGGTAAAAATCCGTTTTCCAGTAATACAGATTCACCGGTTTCAATATCGGTAGCCATACAAAAAAAAGGAGTCGGTAATTGACTAAAATCAGTAACCGATTGAACATGTGCGAGTTTTTGGACAAACTCGTCGTATAGATTGACACCTTTGGATATTGAAGACGGAAACTGAAATTTAAACTTGTCAAAAGGAATGGTTAGCACATAGCGTTCAGCGGCTTCTTTTTCGTAAAAAGATTTGCTTCTCCTCGGAAAATTATCTGTAATCAAATCGTTTAAGTCAAAAGCTAAAACAATCTCTTCAATTTGATCGGCGGAATAACCCGAAGCATAGAGTCCTCCAATAACAGCTCCCATACTTGTTCCTGCTATATAATCAATTTTGATACCTGCTTTTTCAATTTCCTTTAGCACTCCGATATGAGCCAATCCTCTTGCACCTCCACCGCTCAATAAAACGCCTATTTTCAGATCATCATCTTTTTGCTCTTGCGCCCAAAGAGATAGCGAAAAACAAAAAACGAGAAGAAAATATAATCGCTGCATTATTAAGAGTTGGATTTAAAATGATTGATTAAAATCTGTGCTTTGTGGCTTCCAATGTGTTTTTCTAATTCATCAAAAGAAGCAGATTGGATACGCTTTACAGATTTAAAACTTTTCAGAAGTGAAATTATGGTTTTTTCTCCAATTCCTTCAATTTTTTCTAGGGAAGAGTTCAATGCCGACTGACTTCTTTTGTTTCGATGCAATGCAATTCCAAATCGATGGGCTTCGTTTCGGAGCTGTTGAATAATTTTTAGGGTTTCCGATTTTTTATCCAAATACAACGGAACAGGATCATCAGGATAATACAGTTCTTCCAAACGTTTGGCAATACCAATAATAGCAATTTTGCCTCGAAGACCCAATACTTCCAAGCTTTTGAGAGCAGAAGACAACTGCCCTTTTCCGCCATCAACTACAATCAATTGGGGCAATGATGCATCTTCATTTAAAAGCCTTTTATAGCGTCGAAAAACAACCTCTTCCATAGAAGCAAAGTCATCCGGACCTTCAACTGTTTTTATGTGATAGTGTCGGTAGGATTTTTTTTCAGGTTTTCCGTCTTTAAAAACTACGCAGGCAGCTACCGGGTGGGTTCCTTGAATGTTGGAATTGTCAAAACATTCTATATGATGTGGCGGGTCTGAAAGACGCAAGTCCTTTTGCATTTGTGCCATAATTCGTTCGGAATGACGGTTGGGATCTGTAATTTTCATTTGTTTGAGCTGTTCCAAACGCGCCATTTTTGCATTGCGTATCGATAGATCAAGTAGTTGTTTTTTATCACCAATTTTAGGGATAATAACTTTAATAGCCGAACCCAAATCTACCTTGAACGGCGCTAAGACTTCTTGGGAATCTGAGTTAAAACGCTGTCGCAATTCTACAGCTGCCAACCCCAGAATAGCTTCGTCTGATTCATCCATTTTTTTTCGTATTTCCAGCGTGTGAAATCGCACAATAGACCCAAATGCGACCTGAAGAAAGTTCACATAAGCCGTGGTTTGGTCAGAAACAATCGAAAACACATCCACGTTGTTGATCGTTGCATTGACCACTGTTGATTTGTGCTGGTATTGATCCAAAAGTGTTATTTTTTCTTTTATTTTTTGTGCGTTTTCAAAATGCAGTTGTTCCGAAAAATGCTGCATTTTTTGTTTAAAATCTTGTTTAGCATTTTTAAAATTTCCACGAAGCAGTTCTCTAATATGATTGATTTGTTGTTGGTAATCTTCTGCCGACTGATTGCCTATACAACCGCCAAGACAGTTGCCGATGTGGTATTCCAAACAGACTTTGTATTTGTTGTTTTCTATTTTGTCTGGACTCAGATCGTAATGACAGGCTCGCAAAGGATACAATTCTGAAATAAGATCCATCAACATGCGCACCGTTTTGAAATTTGTAAATGGACCAAAATATTCGGAGCCATCCTTGATAAGTTTACGAGTGACAAACACTCTCGAAAAGCGTTCTTTTTTAATACAAATCCAGGGGTAGGTTTTGTCATCTCGCAATAAGATATTGTATTTGGGCTGGTGCTCTTTGATTAAGGTGTTTTCGAGTAGAAGAGCATCCGATTCTGTTGCAACTACTACGTGTTTGATCGTATGGATGTTGCTAACCAGATTACGGGTTTTTTTAGAAGGAATGTTTTTTTGAAAATAAGAAGCCACACGTTTGCGCAAATTTTTGGCTTTCCCTACATAAATAATGGAGCCCTCATCATTGTAATATTGATAGACTCCTGGCTCGTTGGGAAGCGTTTTAACTTGAAGTTTTAAGGCATCGTTATTCATTAGACGAAAATAATTATTTTCTTTGTCTTATCTATATAGAAAAAGAATGTTAAAAAAAGAGTTACGAACGTACTATAAGCAATTGAGGAACTCCTTGTCTACTGAAGAAATTGCAACAATGAGTCGCCAAATTACCGACCAATGCATGCAATTGCCTATTTGGGACGTTCACTATTATCATCTTTTTCTACCCATCGAATCCCAAAAAGAGGTCAATACCGAATTTTTATTTTCAAAAATTCTTCAAAAAAACAAAAAGCTGGTTGTCTCTAAAAGCAACTTTGAAACGCACTCCATGGAACATTTTTTGTGGTCTAAAACGACTCAAATTACAAAGAATGCGTATGGAATTCCTGAGCCTTCGGATGGGATTGCAGTAAAAGACCAAGAAATCGAAGTTGTGTTTGTTCCACTACTGGCTTACGACAAAAAAGGGAACAGATTGGGGTATGGTAAAGGGTTTTACGACCGATTTTTATCGAAATGTATGCCGAAAACCATTAAAATTGGGCTTTCTTTTTTCCCTCCAACAAACAGGCTGATTGATGTTCATTCCAACGACGTTCCGTTGGATTTCGTCATTAGTCCAAAACAAGTGTATCGTTTTTAATTTTTGGGAAATATCTTTTTGTTGAAGACCAACAGTATTCCCACACCTGTACTAATAGCAACGTCGGCAATATTAAAAATAGGATCAAAAAATGTAAACGAATCACCGCCTATTCCTGGAATCCAGCTGGGCCACGTCCATGTCACTAGAGGGAACTGAAGCATATCCACTACATGACCGTATAAAAAACTTTCATATCCCGCGCCCCATTCAAAAGTGGCGACTTGACCGTAGCTATCGGTAAACATATATCCATAAAAAATCGAATCGATGATATTGCCTACTGCTCCAGCAAATATTAAAGATAAAGAAACAATCAACAGCGAAGGGCGCAGCTTTTTAATAGCATCCAACAGCCAATATCCAATTGCCGTAACAGCAATAATTCTGAACACAGTTAAAAACAATTTCCCATATCGCTCATTAACAAAAGGAAGGAAATCGTTGATTTTTGTTCCCCATGCCATTCCTTTATTTTCTACAAATAACAACCGAAACCAGCCCCAATCAACAATGGCATCACTTCCATATAGGGTCAATGGGTAATTCAGTTTGATATAGAATTTAAAAATCTGATCAGTTAGCAAAACAGCGATAACGATAAAAATGGATTTTTTTAATGTCATGAAAGGTGTTTAAAGTCGCTCAAAAATAAGATTAAAATTTGGTTTGAAAAATTTCGATATTGCCCTGCACTGTCTTTAAAATTAAAGGATTGCCTTTGGGTAATTTTTTTGGTAATACAACCGTCCCGTTTTTTGAATCAACTTGAAGGATTGCTGCTGCGGTTTTACCATAAATAGAACCCTTATTGGACGTAATCGTTGCGGTTCCTTTAAACTTTTCAAAGTAGCAATTTCCTTCATAAAGAAGCGCGGATAAAAAAGGAAATGACCCCTCAATTTTTAGGTTTGACAAGTGACTTTCTATTCGAACATGAAGGTTTTTGGGGAGAATAAGTGAAAGTTGAGTTGCGAATACTTTATGTGCCGACAGCTTGTCATTGGGAATATGAAAACCTTCTCGAATAGATGCCCGAACCTTAAGGGTGTTTTGAATTACCTCCGTATGCAGCTTAATAGCATCCGCATATTCTCCTTCTGAGCGGGAAATGAGTTTTATTTCTTGGGAATTTGAATTGACAATTTCTATAGAAAAAACTTCATTTCCAATAACTTCTACATCGCGAATCCCCTCAGATGAGAATGTTTTTTCGACGCGGTGTTGTCCGTTGATAAGACATGCAAACATTCCGACACAGAAGAGTTGCCATTTCATGATTTAGGAAAATTTTTTTACCCAAAGGGTTCTGCTACTGCATGTTTTTCGCTTCAATGCTCAAAGTAGCATGAGGAACTAACTTCAAGCGCTCTTTGTTAATCAATTTGCCAGTAACTCTACAAACGCCGTAGGTTTTATTTTCAATACGAATTAAAGCGTTTTTTAGGTCTCGAATAAACTTTTCTTGACGAATTGCTAACTGAGTGTTGGCTTCTTTTGACATAGTCTCTGAGCCTTCTTCAAAAGCTTTGAACGTAGGGGAAGTATCATCGGTCCCGTTATTTCCGTCGTTCATATATGCGCTTCTAATAAGCTCCAAATCGCTTTTCGCCTTGTTGATTTTTTCTTCTATTAAAATTCTGAACTCTTCTAAATCAGCATCAGAATATCGTGATAAACTTTGTGTGCTCATAGGATTTCAATTTTTTTTAATTCCTAATTGGGTTTTAATATTATCAAACTCAATTGCTTCACCGCCTTCAACGTTTTCAACCAAATTAAGTTGGGTAGCGAGAGTTTCACTTTGGATGTATGTTTGGTTGTCTAAAACAGCTTGGTTTAGCAGCTCATTTTTTTGAATACTCAAATCAATGGTGTCTGTTACTTCCAATCCAGCATCTTTTCTTGCATTTTGAATCCGATTAATTAATTCTCTTGCAATTCCCTCGGATTGTAAAGATGCTGTTAGCGTAATATCCAACGCAACAGTTACTCCGTTTTCTGAAGCGACCAACCATCCTTCGATATCTTTGGAGGTGATGACCACATCAGAAGCATCTAAAATAATACTTTTCTCATTAATAGCAACAGAAAGATTTCCAGATTGCTCAATTTTTATGATTTCCTCACGCCCCATAACATTGATGGCTTGAACCACAGCTTTCATATCTTTTCCAAAACGAGGACCTAAAGTCTTAAAATTGGGCTTAATTTCTTTAACAAGCATCGAGGAAGCGTCATCAATAAAAACAACTTCCTTTACATTAACTTCTGAACAGATTAAGTCAGAAACTGCTGAAATTTCCTTTTTCTCAGTTTCATTTGTTACAGGAATCATTACTTTTTGGAGCGGTTGGCGAACTTTGATCATTTCTTTCTTTCGCAGTGAAAGTACCAATGAACAAATGGTCTTGGCTTTTTGCATTTTCAACTCCAATTTTTTGTCAATAAGCGAAGTATTGCTTTTTGGAA
The DNA here is from genome assembly GCA_030828565.1 of Flavobacteriaceae bacterium. Taxonomy (GTDB): domain Bacteria; phylum Bacteroidota; class Bacteroidia; order Flavobacteriales; family Flavobacteriaceae; genus JAQWSC01. The sequence continues at coordinate 12,705 of JAURCF010000012.1, read as the reverse complement.
AATCTGATAGGTGTACAGAATGAAAGGCTTCCAATTTGGTTGAGCGGTTGAGGTCGATATAAAGTCGATCCATATAAAAAGGAGCTACGGGAGCACCCAACTTAGCTACGGTTACCAAACAAGTGTATAGGGTTTGGTAAGCAGATATTTTATCCTCTTCATAGGCGCCTTTCCAAAATCTTCTTCTACACAAACGAACATACCAATTGCTCAATGTTTCCTGAACAAATTCCGAAATTGCCCGTGTAGCTCGTGTAGGTTCATAATCGGCGTAGTATGCATCAACCTCTTGTGTAAGGGTGTTGAGTTCTGACAAAATCCAGCGGTCAATTTCGGGACGATTTTCAAACGCAATATCCTTTTCATTATACGTAAATCCATCAATATTGGCATATAAGCTAAAAAAGGAATAGGTGTTGTAAAGCGTTCCAAAAAACTTTCGCCTAACCTCTGCAATTCCTTCTAAATCAAATTTAAGATTGTCCCAAGGGTTGGCATTGCTAATCATATACCATCGAGTTGCATCGGGACCGTATTGGTCTAGTGTTTTAAATGGATCTGCTGCATTGCCAAGACGTTTTGACATTTTTTGACCGTTTTTGTCAAGAACCAAACCGTTAGACACAACATTTTTATACGCAATAGAGTCAAAAACCAAGGTTGCTATGGCGTGAAGGGTGTAAAACCACCCCCGTGTTTGATCAACTCCTTCGGCAATATAGTCCGCAGGATAGGTAGTTCCTGCATCAATTTTTTCTTTGTTTTCAAATGGGTAATGCCATTGTGCATAAGGCATTGACCCCGAATCGAACCAGACATCAATAAGATCAGATTCACGATACATCGCTTTCCCTGAACTTGAACAGAGCACGATATTATCGACCGTATTTTTATGAAGATCTACAAGGGCATAGTTTTCATCACTCATGTTTCCAACTTCAAAATCCTCAAACGGATCGTTGTCCATGATTCCTTTTGAAACAGCGAAACGAATGGCTTCTTTAAGCTCCGAAATGGATCCGATGATTGTTTCTTCCTTTCCGTCTTCAGTTCGCCAAATAGGCAACGGAATTCCCCAAAACCGAGATCGAGATAAGTTCCAGTCGTTTGCATTGGAAAGCCAGTTTCCAAAACGCCCTTCTCCAGTCGATTTGGGCTTCCAATTGATGGACTGATTGAGCTCCACCATACGCTCTTTTTTGTCGGTTACTTTTACAAACCAAGAATCCAATGGATAATACAAAACAGGCTTGTCAGTTCGCCAACAATTGGGGTAACTGTGCACGTATTTTTCGACTTTAAATGCCTTGTTTTCTTCTTTCAGTTGAATGGCAATTTCCACATCAACCGATCGTTCGGGAATGGAATCGTCAGCGTAGTATTCATTTTTTACATACTTACCACCAAGATCACCCAATTCGGGTCGAAACTTCCCTTGAAGATCTACCAATGGCACAGGTTGTTGATTTTCATCCAACACCAAAAGCGGAGGTACAGCAGGCGTGGCTTCTTGGGCAACACGGGCGTCATCTGCCCCAAATGTAGGGGCTGTATGAACAATTCCTGTTCCGTCTTCTGTGGTTACAAAATCACCTGCAATTACTCGAAAAGCATTTTCTGGATTTTGATAGGGCAAAGGAGCTCCTTTCCAAAGTTGTTCGTATTGACTGTTTACCAACTCTTTTCCTAAAAAGTTTTTTTCAATCCAAAACGGAATTTTTTTATCCAATGAGGTGAAAGGAGTAAGGTCATTTTTTTCAGATACTTGCTGATATTTTCCTGAAAATTGTTTGGAAATCAATGAAGTAGCAAGAATTACGCGAATGGGCTCAAAAGTATATTGATTGTAACTGCGTACCAATGCGTATTCAATTTTTGGACCTACTGTCAGTGCTGTGTTGGAAGGCAAAGTCCAAGGGGTCGTAGTCCATGCTAAAAAATATATGGCATCCTTCTCTTGGGTTAAAAAATCAGGAAGTGTATTTGTTAATGCTTTGAACTGAGCGGTAACTGTAGTGTCTGTAACATCTTGATAGGTTCCGGGTTGATTCAATTCGTGCGAACTCAATCCAGTTCCTGCTTTGGGAGAATAGGGCTGAATGGTGTATCCTTTATAAAGCAAGTTTTTATCATACAGTTGTTTGAGCAACCACCATACAGATTCCATGTATTTTGATTCGTAGGTAATGTAAGGGTCTTCCATATTGACCCAGTATCCCATTTTTTTGGTGAGCGCATTCCAAACATCGGTATAGCGCATGACTGCTTTTTTGCAAGCTTCGTTGTACTCTGAAACGGATATTTTGGTTCCTATATCTTCTTTGGTAATTCCGAGCTCTTTTTCTACACCCAATTCCACTGGAAGTCCGTGAGTGTCCCAGCCTGCCTTACGTTTGACTTGATATCCTTTTTGAGTTTTGTACCGACAAAAAATATCTTTGATAGCCCGAGCCATCACATGATGAATTCCCGGCTGACCATTGGCAGAAGGAGGACCTTCGTAAAACACAAATGCATCATTACCCTCTCGAGAAGAAATGCTTTGTTCAAAAGTATTGTTTTGATCCCAGTATTCAATCAACGCCTCCGCTACTCCAGGCAAATCAAGGCCGTTATATTCTGTAAATTTCATCCAATCTATCCTATAGATATTAAGATGCGAAAGTAACCATTTTCGAGGAAATTTTTTAAAAGTAAAATCGAACTTCTTTTTAAAGGGTCTTTTTTTAAAAAATCTTTATAAATTAAAACGCCCTACAATGGTAAAACTTCTTCCTGGAGCAGAAATTCCAGAAGCAAACTCTCGATAATGAACGTCGAATAAATTTTCGATAAATCCTTGAACTTTTATTTGAGGGGTTATCTGAAATCCAAGTCCAAGTTGGAAGGTGTTCCAGGCTGGAGTTCCGTTGTAGTGAAGTTCTTCAGAATCGGCTTCAGAATCTACAATAGGGGTTTCTTCAAGACCATCTTCTCCACCCAAACTGTAGTCTTCAGGAGATTTGGCTTCTGAAAATTGAAAGTTAATGTGTGCATTCCAACCTTTGCGATTCCATTGCAATAAAAAGTTTCCAAAAAGAGGGGACACTGAAGGAAGCGGATATTTATCTTCCAATGCAGATCCCATAGTATAAGTCAGATTGCTTGTGAGAGTCAGTGCGTTTGAAAGCTTGGATTTTACATCAATTGTTCCTCCATACATCGAAGCATTTCCAAGGTTGACATTGGCAATGGTTTGAACTTCTTCTTCGTTGTAGATGATGGTATTTGGACTGCTGGACGATTTGTCTCGTAATACTTCATAGGAAGCTCTTCCGATGTAATCCCGTATCCAAGAATGATACGCATTGATCGAAATGGAATTTTTTTTATTGTTTAAAAACCGGACAATACCCAATTCTGTATTGTAAGCATATTCTGATTTCAAATGTGGATTAGGAACGGATAAGCTACCGTTGCTTTCTCTTATTTTACCAAGATCATCGATATTGGGAGAACGAAAACCACTTGAAACCGTTGAGTTTAATTGCCAATTTTTATTGGGTCGAAAAACATAGCCAATCGTTGCTGTAACGGAAGTGTTTTTGGAAGACACACTCGATAAATTGGCGTCAATTAATGCCGCCTCATTCCATATGGCCTTCAAACGAGTGTAGGTAAAACGACCGCCCATATTGAAAGTGCTTTTTTGAGAAATATCTTGTCGGTAATCTGTATAAAATGCTCCTGTGCTGTATTGTCCACCTGCGCTAGGGTATCGAGTTGGAATGTTTTGAACGTTTTCATAGCCTGTAACAGTATTTCCGCTTACAATCAAATCTTGAGAATAGGCTTTGGATCGAACTTCATTGTGGGTAAATTCAAAGCCGTAAGAGAGGGAACGCTTGTCCTTAACAGCAGCAAAAAAGTCTGCATTGACGCTATAAACATCTACAGATTCTTTTTGAGTGCAACGCATTAGACTTTCAAACTTTCTTGTAATTCTGGATTCTTCAATATGTTGGAATCCTCCAGTGATTGTTCCTTTAGCGAGCCATTTTTTGTTGCTAGCAAATTTTAATTGAGGAGATAAAAGCAATCGTTTTTGAGGGCCATAATTCCATTCAGCAAAACGAAGTTTTTCATTGCGGTATTCGGCAAGTTTATCAAACCTTGGAACATTTGAAGATTGAGAATATTGGGCATTCATATTCAATCGCATGGACTCATGAATTTGATATCCCCATTTCTGAAGGATGTCCAATTGATGGTAGCCCGAATTTTTCTGAACCGATAGATCATCATTTTGAATGGGATTTTCCGAATAAAAATTTTTGGTATTGTTTGAATATTCTTTTACCAACCCCCAATCTTGAAAGCCGTGTGACCTTTTTTTGCCCATTACAACGTCGCCGAAGTTTGCAAACGAAATACTGGTAAAACTTCCCCATTTTTTTTGGCTAAAATGAGCGTTGATATTGTGAGTATTTGTTTTTTGACTAGCATTATAAGAAGAACTTCCTCCCAATTTCCATTTTTTTTGACCATTGATTTTAGCTTCCCGAGTATAGTAATGTACCACGCCTCCCAATGCATCCGATCCGTACCCTACTGAGGCAGGACCAAAAATAACTTCGGTTCGTTCCAAAGAATTGGGGTCAATGGTAATAGCGTTTTGAAGATGCCCCGATCGATAAATAGCGTTGTTCATTCGTACTCCGTCTATAACCAAAAGTACTCGGTTTGCTTCAAACCCTCGAATTACAGGACTTCCGCCTCCTCCTTGTGATTTTTGAATCCGAACACCACCAGTATTTCTTAGAATATCAGCACTTGTTTGCGGAATGTTGTTCTCAATATTTTTTCGAGTGATGATCGATACTTTTTTGGCAATTCGCTCTTTTCCTTCTTTGGTGCGTGCTACCGAAAGCACAATTTCCTCCAATTGTTGGGTATTGGGCATTAAAAAAATATTTTTCTTGGAAAGGATATTTGGATACAAATCTATATAGGAAACATATCCGATATGCATAATACTAAGCGAATCGGAAGGCTGAAAAGCAGCTAACGAGGCTTGCCCTTGAAAGTCTGTGAACACACTGATGGATTGGTCGTTATTAAAAATGACAACACCAGGAATGGGTTCATACGATTCGCTATCTTTTATCTGGATATTCTGTGAAAAAACAAGAACGCTCATTAACCCTACAAAAAGGGATAGAAAAGGGTTATTTTTGTTCAAAAATTTCATGTAGAACATGCAGTGATTTTGGTTTTTCAAAACCATGCAAATGTAGTTTAAAATAGTTCATCAGCAATTCAATAACAGACTGCCGCTGATTTGAGTTAATAGAATGCGAGCTATCGCTATCAAAATTTGTGCCTAAAAGTAATTTAAAGATTTCTACAGTCGGTCCCTTTACGGATAAAGAATTAGTTTTTGCATAAGAAAATCCCCCTTCTTCTAAATTAAAATAGGGATATTCCATCTGAGAAGTGTCTGGATAAAAACCCAAATATTTTGAGAGCGTAATTAAAAAGAGTAAATGAAAATTGGCGATTTGATCTTGGCCATCTAACCAGTTCATAGCGCTTTCAATAAAATTATAGAGTTCCTTATTTGCCTCTTCTTCCACAAGGGTTGTATAAAGAACTTCTGATAAAAAGAGTGCGATGGAACTCTTAAGAATATTTACTGGAATTGAGGAATAAGGGTGTAAAATTTTAGCCGATTGCATAATCTCCAATCCTCCCTTGTTTTTGTGGTTTGAGTTTATTTCTAACAGGGTTAATGGCTGAAAATAAGCCATTTTCATGCCTTTTTTTTGCGAAGAACGCACTCCTTTTACCATGTAACTTATAGGGCCATTTGTTGCAGTATAACACTTTACAATAAGACTGGTTTCCCCATACTTAATGGCTTTTAAAACTATAGCGGGAGTTGTAATTACCATTATCGAATGATCATTAGTTTGGCGATTTTGGTTTTTGTACTATCAGCATTTGAAATAAAAATCAAATAAACGCCAGAAGATACTTTATGTCGCCCAAAGGCTTCCTGATTCCATACAACACTTCCCCCATCGGACTGCCCTTCGAAAACTAAGTTGCCTTCAATATCTGTAATTTTAACATGGCTGTTTTGAATCAATCCGCGGATGGTTACATCGCCCTGAAAATTGGGCCGTACGGGGTTTGGATACACTTCCACATTGTTGTATTCTTCTTGAGGTAAAAATGCATTTCCCTGAAATGAAATGAGTCCTTTGGCGGTTGCAAAATAAACTTTTCCAGTAGCCGCATCGAGCCCAATAGCATTTACTGTATTGGAAGGAAGTGGGCTATTTTCTTTGGTAAAATGTTGTAAGGTTTCTTGGCCATTAGGAGAAAATAAAAACACGCCAGAGTCTGCCGTAGCCACCCACTTTCGATTGTTTCCGTCAACTTTTATATTGGTAATAAATTGTTGGTATAGTAGTTCGCTAGCGTTGCCTTGATCGTCAATAATGATTTCATGAACTTTGGGAGATTCTTCCGAAAAAAAACTCGCTGTGTCATAAATTACACGAAGCCCCTTGGTAGTACCCATCCATAAATATCCGTCTAAATCCAAGGCAACGGTTCGCACACCATTGTGCGGAAAATTATTTTCTTCACCAAAAATACTTTTTGAAATGGGGCTGCCTCCTTGCTGAGTAAAGCCGACAATTCCGTTGTGTGAACTTCCAAAAAACAGAGTGTTTTGTTTGTCTTTTACAATGTTTGAATAGGCTGAAATAAGCGTGTGATCAGGAACGGCGGTTTGAATACTATAGCTAGTCCAAGAACCATTGGCGCCTAATTTCTTCAAACCCTCTTCCAAAAATGCTGTTAAGACCCAAAGGTCTCCGTTTTCATCAAAATAAGTGCTTTTAATTCGAATGCTGCTGTAGTCAACAAAACTAATGGATTCCAAACCGCTATTGTATTGATTGTATAAAACTTGCGGAACATCGTCTTCTACATACAACAAACCCGATTGAAAAGAACCCATGTAGACTTTGGATGAATCTTCGGGATGAGGGTTGACATGTACTAAATTGGAGGCTCCCAAAACGTCTGAGTAAGGGACATTGATCCAAGTATTTTCTTTGAAGTGGCTATATCCTTCACGCTTTTCTGGAAAGGGATTGAAGTAAATGGAGTAATCTCCGTAAACGACCCATATTTCATTGGGAATTACGGTAATGTTAAATGCAAAATTAGACAATGGTCCTTCGGGGGAAATGATTTCAGCATCATTCGCTGCCTGAAAATTGATTTTGATTAGACCGTCCTTTTCTGTTCCTGCATACACATAATTGTTTATGCGCAGAGCACATCTATATTTTTGTTCATCATACGATAATGTTTGGGCGATAATAAAATCAGTATTGATAAGTTCAATGGTATTTTCTGTTGCAACAATCAATTGCGATGCATGCGCTTCTACACTTTTTATATTGGAAAGCAACGTAATTTTTTTTACAAAACTATTTCCATCAAACTCATAAACACCTCGATTGCCTGTGTGAGTAGCTATGAGTTTTCCTTCAAACATTGCCAATCCGTTCCAATTCCCAGCTGTAACCAATTCCCAATTAGTGTAGGAAATGAGGTCACTTGCACTTTTAAAAGCCCGATAAATTCCAATATCTGTTGCGGCATAGATATATTCTTCAAAAACCATTGTTTGACGAACAGCCAATGGATTTCCATTAGGACCAAAATAGTAGGTGTCTCCAAACTCTTTTTGAGTCGGATTGTAAATGGAAATTCCATAATCGCCCGAAAGAATCAGTCGGTCTTCAAATACCTCAAAAGCGTTGATTCTTTTTTTAGAATTGGAAATCGATGATTTGTTAAAAATCGAGACATCCGTAAAAATAGAAGCATCATTAAATGAATAAATACTGAGCATTCCATTTTCATATCCTATGATAAGTTGGTCGTTAGTATTGTCGTAGTATAAACTGCTGATGGACTCTCCAGTAAGCCCACCAATGGTAGTAAGCGTTGTTCGTTGGTGTGTTTCGGTATCGTATAAAAAAATAGCATTGTCTGCAGCTGTAATGAGGGTGTTTTCGGTAGAGACAATTGCTGAAATGTATTGATACGAAAAGTAACTTTCCCATTTCTTAGATAAGGATTGGCTTTGCGCTCCCCAACCCATTAACAACAATCCCAACAAAATTTTTCTCATCGTATCGATACTAAGGTATTTAAGTGAACGCAATTATAGTGCGGATGTTATTCCAAAGGAAAAATTACACGACACCTTGCGCCAACATAGCATCAGCAACTTTTACGAAACCAGCAATATTAGCTCCTTTCACGTAGTTGATATACCCATTACTTTCTTCTCCATACTGAATGCAAGATTTGTGAATATCATGCATAATCCCCTTTAATTTGGCATCTACTTCGTCTCGCGTCCAATTGTAACGAAGTGAATTTTGCGCCATTTCAAGACCCGATACGGCTACTCCTCCTGCATTGGAAGCTTTTCCGGGAGCAAATAAAATTTTGTGTTTATGAAAAACAGCAATGGCTTTATGGGTTGAGGGCATGTTGGCTCCTTCACTCACGCACACACAGCCATTTTTAACCAAAGCAAGTGCATCTTTTTCGTCCAATTCGTTTTGAGTTGCAGAGGGTAGTGCAATATCACACGGAGTTTCCCAGGGTCGTTTTCCTGCAAAAAATTGTGCTGAAGGATAGTCTTTTACATATTCACTGATTCTTCCTCTTCGGTTGTTTTTCAACTCCATAACAAAGGCTAGCTTTTTTTCGTCAATTCCTTCGGCGTCATAAATATATCCTGAAGAATCAGAAAGTGTAATGACTTTGGCGCCGAGTTGGATACATTTTTCAGCGGCGTATTGCGCTACGTTTCCAGAACCCGAAATAACAACAGACTTGCCTTCAAACGTTTTGTTATTTTTATGGAGCATATTTTCTGCAAAATATACATTTCCATAACCCGTGGCTTCGGGTCGAATGAGGGATCCTCCCCATGTAATTCCTTTTCCAGTTAGGACTCCTGTAAATTCGTTTTTTAATCGTTTGTATTGCCCAAACATATAGCCAATTTCACGCCCTCCAACGCCAATATCTCCGGCAGGAATGTCCTTGTTTGGGCCTATGTGACGAAACAACTCAGTCATAAAACTTTGGCAAAAACGCATGACTTCTCCGTCTGATTTTCCTTTGGGATCAAAATCAGAACCTCCTTTACCACCGCCCATAGGAAGCGTAGTAAGACTGTTTTTGAAAACTTGTTCAAAAGCAAGAAATTTTAAAACACTCAAATCTACACTAGGATGAAACCGCAAGCCCCCTTTGTAGGGTCCAATGGCAGAATTCATTTCAATTCTGTAGCCTCGGTTTACTCGAATTTCTCCTTGATCATCAACCCAACTTACCCGAAACATTAGAACGCGTTCAGGCTCTGCCATTCGGAGTAAAATATTTTTCCCATGGTAAATGTCATGTTGAACAATGTAAGGGATTACTGTCTCAGCTACTTCTTGAACAGCTTGCATGAATTCGGGCTCGTTTCTGTTTTTGGACTCAACTTCAGAGAGAAAAGATTCAATAGTTTGTTTCATATCAGGTAGGATTAATGCCAATCAAAAATAGGGATAAAATTCAAACCTATCCGATGGCTTGTTTTAAGTCATTAATAAGGTCTTCTGCGTCTTCAATCCCTACGCTAAGTCGAATTAAAGAATCTACAACGCCAGTTTTTTCGCGTTCCTCTTTCGGAATTGATGCGTGCGTCATACTAGCAGGATGTCCTGCTAAACTTTCAACACCCCCCAACGATTCGGCTAGCGTAAAAACTTGTAATGATTCTACAATTCGAATGGCTTGTTGATAGTCGTTTCCTTTGGTTACAAAAGAAATCATTCCACCAAAATCACTCATTTGTTTTTTGGCGATATCGTGGTTGGGATGGTCTTCAAACCCGGGCCAATATACCTTCTCAATTTTTGGATGCTGCTTTAAATAATGCGCAACTGCTTTTCCGTTTTCACAATGTCGTTGCATTCTTACGTGTAAAGTTTTAATACCTCTAAGGGTTAAAAAACTGTCCATAGGCCCGCAAACAGCTCCGCTAGCGTTTTGAATAAAATATAGTTTTTCGGCAAGCTCAGCATCTTTTACAACAAGGGCTCCAAGCACAACATCGCTGTGTCCTCCCAAATATTTTGTTGCAGAATGCATAACGATATCTGCACCCAAATCAAGGGGTTGTTGCAAATATGGAGTTGCAAATGTATTATCAACAGCCAATAAAAGATGGTGTTTTTTTGATAGTTGAGCAACCGCTTCAATATCAATAACATTCATCATCGGATTGGTGGGTGTTTCAACCCATACCAATTTTGTATTCGTAGTAATTCGCTTTTCAATTTCAGAGATGCTTGTCATTCCAACAAAGTGAAATTTTATACCAAATTGCTCAAATATTTTTGTAAAAAGACGATATGTTCCTCCATACAAATCGTTGGTAGAAATGACTTCATCCCCCGGTTGAAGCAATTTAATCACAGCATCAATGGCAGCCAATCCAGAGCCAAAAGCCAGTCCAAATTGTCCATTTTCTATGCTAGCGAAAGATTGTTCCAAAGCATGTCGGGTTGGGTTGTGAGTTCTAGAATATTCAAAACCTTTGTGATCTCCTGGACTGCTTTGCGCGTAGGTAGATGTTTGGTATATCGGTGGCATCACCGAACCGTACCCTTTTTCAGGGATTTGACCGCCGTGAATGGTCTTGGTATTGAACTTCATTTTTTTACTACTCATACCGATATTCTTTAATTCAAACAAAGGTACTTCAACTTTCTTAAATTATACATTGTAGGTTCTTAAAAATTCTTGCAAATTTGTGTAAACTTTTACCTCCTTGTCATTGTGAAAAAACTGTACCACTTATCCACTTGTTCTACTTGCCAACGAATCATCAATGACTTGAATTTGCCGTCTGGGATTGAGCAGCAAGACATTAAAAACACGCCTATTACGAAAGAACAGCTTCAGGAATTGGTGCAACTTTCGGGGAATTATGAGGCTCTTTTTAACAAAAGAGCACGTTTGTTTTTAGCCCAAAAAAAAGAAGGTTTTCAACCTAATGAGTCTGCTTTTAAACATTTATTACTGGAGCATTACACGTATTTGAAGCGGCCTGTATTCGTTTTAGACAAACAAATTTTTATTGGAAACTCAAAAAAAACAATAGACGCCGTTAAATCAGCACTCAATGAATAAACGGATGTGGGCTTTATTGGCAGCCTTGGGCGCAACAACGATATATGCGCTCAATCACACCATAGCGAAAGGGGTAATGCCAACATACGTCCAACCTTTTGGGTTTATTCAACTTCGGGTAACAGGTGCTGCTATTTTATTTTGGAGTTTTAGCATTTTTTTACCTAAAGAAAAAATCGACCGTTCTGATTGGGCTCGATTTTTAGTTTGCACCCTATTTGGCGCAGGAATTAATATGCTCTCTTTTTTTAAAGGATTGGAGCTTTCAACGCCTATCAACAGTTCTGTTATCATTACAGCAACACCTATCCTTGTCTTTACTTTTTCGGCTTTTTTACTTAAAGAAAAGGCAAGTATGCGTAAAAAAGTTGGAGTAGTTTTGGGATTGATTGGGGCTCTATTTTTGGTCTTATTTGGAAAGGAAATTCGAACAGATGCTCCAGACATTCCTTTAGGAAACTTCCTGTTTTTGGTAAATGCAACAAGTTACGGTCTTTACTTGATTTTAATTCGTCCGTTGACACAAAAGTATCACTTAATAACAGTGCTCAAATGGTTGTTTTTGTTAGGAACATTTTTAAACATCCCCATAACTTACCAAGAAGTAGCTGCAATTTCATGGTCAACGCTGCCTTTTAATGAAGCTATTTTCCCTATTATTTATGTCATTGTTGGAACTACCTGCATGACCTATTTGCTAAACATGTACGCGCTTCGAACTTTGACTGCATCATCGGTTAGTATATTTGCCTATGTTCAGCCTTTGTTGGGGATTCTATTTGCTATTTGGATGGGGAGCGATTCGCTTACTGTTACAAAATTTGTGGCTGCCATCATTGTTTGTGTTGGTGTTTATTTGGTAACCAAAAAGGATTCAAACTAGCTGGTTTTTATCAAAATTGACTCCAACCCATTTACATTTTTTGTACCTTGTCGGCTTATATTTAATCGAATGATTCAGTCAATGACTGGCTTTGGGAAAGCGGTTTCTCAAACGCCAAACAAAAAAATTACCGTTGAGATTAAAAGTCTCAATAGCAAGAACCTAGACCTAAACGTTAGACTTTCTTCGCAGTATCGCCAAAAAGAAATGGAAATCCGAAAATTGACGGCAAAGCTTTTGGAGCGTGGGAAAATTGATTTATCCGTTTATATGGACTACACAGGAGAAGAAACTTCTTCTGAAGTCAATCAGCCAATTGTAAAAGGTTATATCAAACAATTGAAAGAAATCTCAGACGGGGAAGATATAGAGCTGTTGAAAATGGCTGTCCGAATGCCCGATGCAATTAGCTCACAGCGTTCGGAAGTAGATTTATCGGAACTGAATGTTTTGGTTGATACGATTCAAAACGCATTGAACCAAGTCCTATCGTATAGAAATCAAGAAGGATTGGCGTTGGAAAAAGATTTTTTAATTCGAATCAAAGCCTT
>JAURCF010000026.1 GCA_030828565.1 Flavobacteriaceae bacterium | reverse complement strand
TCAGCTTGGAAGGCTGACGCTCTACCAACTGAGCTACTCTCGCATTGATTTGCATCGTTTTGTGGGGAGAGCAGGATTCGAACCTGCGAAGGTAAAACCAACAGATTTACAGTCTGTCCTCGTTGGCCGCTTGAGTATCTCCCCCAAAGGTGTAATATGATAATGAACGTTCCTTTTTTTGAGCCGATGGAGGGACTCGAACCCACGACCTGCTGATTACAAATCAGCTGCTCTAGCCAGCTGAGCTACATCGGCTTTTCTGCAAAAAAAAGTCCGCTTTTTAAAACGGACTGCAAATGTATCAATTTATTCTTTTTGTTTCAAATAAAAATCATGCATTTTTTTTAATAGGCTCGGTTTTTTTCTTTACTCTTAATTAACAGGCGATCAATAGCTTTGGCCGCGGCGTCTATTGACTCCTCAAAAGACTTGCAAACTTTTTTTACCAAAAACTCCTCGCCAGGAACATGAACGCGTAGTTCTACCATTTTATTTTCTTTCTCAGAAGTGTTTTCAACTTTTAAATACACATCTACTTTTATGAGATGATCGTGGTAGTTTTCTAGCTTTTGCAACCGTTTACTAATAAAAGCTGAGACATTGGACTTAAGTGAAAAATTGACGGCTTGAAATTGTATCATCATAATTTTTAAATTTTAATGGAGATTTTAATACCAGTTGCGTTTTACGGCTTTTTCTTTTTGAACAGGGGTAGTTTCCTTTCCATGGCTTAGTTCCCTAGGATGGGCTTGTTGGTAGTCCTGAACGATTTTAGGAAGCCTAACTTTAGCGTATTCTTGAGTAGATGCCAAACTAAAATGTCCTAATATTTCTTTGATGGTATTGATATCTGCTCCCTTATTAAGTAAATGGGTAGCAAATGTGTGACGAAGAATATGTGGACTCTTCCTTACTTTGCTTGAGGCTACGCTAAAATAGGCTCTAATTCTTCTATACACCAAAGTGGGATTCATTCGTTTTCCTTTGGAGGTCACAAACAACTCGGTTTGTGTTTTATCAGTGACAATTTTATCGCGAAACTCCAAAAACGATTGTATTTTTTTCATCAATCCTGGAAGCATAGGAATCAATCGGTCTTTATTTCTTTTTCCTTGAACTTTTATCAATTTTTTTGAAAAATAAACGTCATCAACCGTAAGTTTTATCAATTCGGATCTTCTTATCCCGGTTGAATAAAACATTTCAATCATCAACGAATCGCGTTGGCCTTCAAAAGTGTCGTCAAAGGCTTCATCGATGACTCGATTTACTTCTTCCTCAGTAAATGGTACAATGAGTTTTTTCTCAACTTTTAATTTTTTATGGGCTTGCATCGGAGAAACTTTTATGTCTCCAATTTGGATTAAAATTTTATAATATAACTTTAATGCAGACGCTTTTCGATTGATGCTTAATTCAGAGATTCCTTCATTAGAAAGTTTAACAATCCACTTGCGAATCATTGAATATTCCGCTTCTTTAAGGCTTTTGATTTCAAACTCCGTTTTGCAAAAATCAAAGCAAGTCTCCAAATCATTTCGGTAAGCAATAATGGTATTGGGAGAGAGCTTTTTTTCAAACGTTAAGTAGTCAAAGAATTTTTTCAAAAAATTTCGTTTTGGGTTTTGATATAAAAAAACATCGACTCTAAGTTACTAAAACTTTTTGAATCGATGTTAAATGTATCTTGAAAAAATGATCTTTATAGATCTTCTTGATCTCTCAAATTCTGAATATATTGTGCTTTTTGCAGTTGAGCACGTTGTTTGACAGAGGGTTTGATAAATGCTTGACGGGAACGCAATTGACGCATGGTGCCAGTACGATCAAACTTTCGCTTAAATCGCTTTAGCGCTCTATCAATATTTTCTCCTTCTTTTATGGGTATAATTAACATAGTCCTTAACCTCCTCTCATTTAGAAGCGCAAATATAATCGAATTTTTTATTCTGAGAAGTTATTTTAGAATATTTCTTGCAATCACTACTTTTTGAATTTCAGTAGTTCCTTCGCCTATAGTGCAAAGTTTGGAGTCTCTGTAAAATTTTTCAACGGGAAACTCTTTAGAATAGCCGTATCCTCCATGAATTTGAACAGATTCATTGGCAACTCGAACACACATTTCGGAGGCGTACATTTTACACATAGCGCTTAGTTTGGTCATTTTGCGTCCTGCATTTTTTTCAAAACTAGCTTTGTGTACAAGGAGTTCTGCAGCTTCAATTTCAGTAGCCATTTCGGCGAGTTTGAATGAAATTCCTTGAAAATGACTGATGGGCTTTCCAAACTGCACACGTTCTTTGGAGTAGGCTAAAGATGCTTGGTAAGCGCCTTTGGCAATTCCTAAAGACAAGGCGCCTATAGAAATCCGACCGCCGTCTAGTATTTTCAATGATTGAATGAAGCCATTGCCAACTTCTCCCAATCGATTGTCGTCTGAAATTCTACATTGATCGAATACCAATTCGGCTGTTTCAGAAGCTCGCATTCCCAGTTTATTTTCTTTTTTTCCTGATGAAAATCCGGGAGTTCCTCGTTCTATAGCAAAAGCTGTCATTCCGTGGTTATCCCCTTTTTCACCGGTTCGCATTATCACAACTGCTAAGTCACCGCTTTTACCGTGAGTGATAAAATTTTTGGTTCCATTCAGAATCCAACTGTCTCCCTCTCGAACCGCTGTTGAATTCATTCCTCCAGCATCGGATCCTGTATTGTGCTCGGTAAGTCCCCAAGCGCCAATCCATTCTCCAGAAGCCAACTTGGGTAACCAACGCTGCTTTTGATCTTGGTCGCCAAATTCCAATATATGATTGGTACACAATGAATTGTGAGCTGCAATAGAAAGCCCCATTGAAGGGTCTACTTTGGAAATTTCTGTGATTATTTCAACATACTCATGATATCCTAGGCCTGAGCCTCCATACATTTCTGGAACTAAAATTCCCATAAATCCGTACTCTCCCGCTTTTCGCATGATGTGAACAGGAAACTCTTGTTTTTCGTCCCATTCCATTACGTACGGACGTATGTATTGCTCAGCAAAATCTTTGGCAGAAGAAGCTACCATTTGCTGAGTTTCACTTAAATCAAAACATAAAGAATTCTGGGTATCAATATTCATCCTCTCTATCACTATTTTCCAAGTACAAATATAAGGCAATTCTTTTTGTTTTTTTAGAAGAAAAACCTTCCAGCTGTTCAATTTCTTCAAAACTATTGATGTTTCCATGTTGTGACCTGTAAACTACAATTTCTCGCGCCATGGAATAGGTAATATACGGAACTTCATTGAGCTCATTAATAGAGGCTGTGTTGATGTTTATTTTTGGAAGATTGGGTGGATTTTTAACCTCAAACTTTGATAAGATATTGATAATCGTGGCGTCTTCCAAGCCAAAAACATCCTGAAGTTGATCCGCTATCACAAAACCTCCTATTACATTTCTAAATTGTATAATTCTATCTGCCAATACATTGCCAACACCATATACTTTTTTAAGGTCTTCGGCGGTTGCTGTATTTAGGGGTTTTTTAATCAACGGTTTGGCCACAAACTTTTGTTTGGATGCTTTAACCCACTTTGGAAATTTCAAATAGGGTGAAATATGCGCCAATAAAGAATCGCTAATTTGAGTTATTCTTTGGAATTCTTTTGCCGTATTTACGAACTTTTTTTGCTTTCTAAAATCAATCATCCGCTGAACCTCCTGGGGCGACATTCCCAAAACATATCCACGGTATTTAGTAAGGAAATTTGGATTGAAAGGGTAAATTGTAATCGCCTCTTTTTGGGCCTGTATGCTTTTAAGGGAATCTATTTGGGCTTGAAACACTTTCCAATCTTGGGAGGTGTCATTTGTCTGACTTGGATCGGATTTTGACTTATAAAGCAAAAGGATTTCTACTACTAATACAATAAGTATAAGCAGTATCAATCCTCGTTGTTGTGTTTTTGAAATCCTAAAAAAGTTGGGGCGTGGTTTCATTCATATGTTATGCGGTTTTGATTGCTTTCAAATAGCGACTTAATTCTTCTTTTACTTTAGGAAATAAGAAAAATAATCCTATCATATTAGGGAAAACCAAGGCAAGGATCATAGCGTCCGAGAAAGTCCAAACGGCAGACATATCTCCAGCAGCTCCAATAACTATAAAAACTAAAAATAAGACTTTGTAAGTCAAATCGGAAATTTTGCTTTTTCCAAACACAAACATCCACGATTGAAGTCCGTAATATGACCAAGAAATCATTGTTGAAATAGCAAATAATACAACAGCAAGAGTAAGGAACGGTCCTGAAAAAGAAATATATTCCGCAAAAGCAGCTGCAGTGATTCCAGCTCCCTCTTGGTATACACCATCAATAAGAACTTTTCCTCCTTCTCCACCGTAAGCAAATGCAGATCCATCACCATTGAAAATAATGATTACCAAAGCGGTCATGGTACAAATAACTACAGTGTCAATAAACGGTTCAAGCAAAGCAACTAACCCTTCAGAAGCGGCGTACTTTGTTTTAACTGCTGAGTGAGCAATAGAGGCCGACCCAGCACCTGCTTCGTTAGAAAAAGCAGCTCTACGAAATCCAGTAATTAAAACTCCTAACAGTCCTCCCAATCCCGCTTGAGGACTAAATGCTTGAGTGAAAATTTGTCCAAAAGCATCGTCAACAAAACTAAAATTTGTTAGGATGATATACAGGCACGCTGCAACATACATAAGTGCCATAAAGGGTACTATTTTTTCAGTTACAGAAGCTATTCGCTTGATTCCTCCAATTATAATAATTCCTACAAATACCATCATGATAAAACCGATAATGGTTCGTGCGCTTCCGCCGGTCATTCCAAAAGACTCCACCAACTGCATGGCTGCTTGATTAGATTGCGCGGCATTTCCACCTCCAAAAGAAGCTCCAATACATAGAATGGCAAATACAACTGCCAAAAACTTACCCAATTTGGCAAATCCTTTTTCTTTCAAACCTTTGGAAAGATAATACATGGGGCCTCCGTAGACAGTGCCATCTTCTCCAACGTCTCTGTATTTTACTCCTAATGTACATTCAACGAACTTAGTTGACATTCCAATAAGTCCGCAGAGTATCATCCAAAACGTTGCTCCTGGTCCTCCAATAGCAATTGCTAGGGCGACTCCTGCAATATTTCCATTCCCTACAGTTCCTGATACTGCAGTTGCCAA
This sequence comes from Flavobacteriaceae bacterium, assembly GCA_030828565.1. Classification (GTDB taxonomy): domain Bacteria; phylum Bacteroidota; class Bacteroidia; order Flavobacteriales; family Flavobacteriaceae; genus JAQWSC01. The sequence goes on along the minus strand of JAURCF010000026.1, from coordinate 16,520 downwards.
TGCTTGAAAATGGCTAACTTCTCCTTCTTTACTTTCATCTTTAATGGTGTCGGGTATATCTCCATCGACAACATTAATGGCTGCGTTTTCAACTATTCCGTGACCTTCCAAATCATCATATTTTCCTCTAACTACTGAAATTGAAAGCGGAAACTTTACCACATTGATGAAGCCAAAATATATTGTAAAAAATAGTGCACCCCCAACAAGTAAGAAAATAATAGTTGGGATTTCGGTACCTGGAAAATTATGCAAAACGACTCCACCCCACCAATCGGCAATGGGTGTAAAAGCCTCATTAATTTTATCGTCTAAGCCTTTTTGTGTTTCTTGTGCAAACAAAAAAACGGGTGAAAAAAGGATGAATAGGGCATTTAATAATTGTTTCATAATAGATAGCAGATTGTTAAAAAAATCACATTTCGAAGATGCAATTAAAAATAGGGAATTCAAATTTTTTGAATAATTTTCTTTTTAGTTGTCTAAAAATAGGTTGTTAAAGTTTTGTATTTGACTCTTTTGTCCTAACAATAAAAGCTTGGTTGAAGCCGTCAAAACGGTATCGGAGGTTGGATTGATAACATAATCCAAATCTCCTGACTTACAGCCAATGACAGTGCAACCGGTTTTTTCTCTTATTTGTAAATCTTTGATCGATTTATTGATATAGTTTTGAGACAACTCACTAATAGAAAGCTCTTCCAAATGCGTTTTGGAAATTTCAAAATTTGAAAGTTGTCCGACAAAATGAATTAAATCTGGAGAAACCAATAAACTGGCCATATACCCGCCTCCAATTTTATCCGGCATCACTATATGGTCTGCTCCTGCAAACTCGAGTTTGGAAACTGAATTTTCATTCGAAGCTCGGCTTATGATTAACATCTTAGAATTCATTTGTCGAGCTGACAAGACCACAAACAAATTGTCGGAATCGTCTGGTAAGCAGCACATCAAACAACGTGCTTTTTGGATTCCCACTGCCAGAAGTGAGGACTCTTCCTTGGCATCGCCATGATAAAACAACAGGTTGTTTTGGTCAAAATCGATGAGCTCTGAATTTGTCTCAACAACAACAAAGGGTTGCTTGTGTTCTTGAAGTTTTTGAACTGCCTGACGGCCGTTTCTACCATAGCCGCAAACAATTACATGATCGGATAATTTATCAATCTTTTTTTTTCACAAATCTTTGATTTAAACGTTCTGAAGTACTTCTTATAAGCAGGTATTCTGAAATAATTTTTATAGAATATGCGTAAACAAAAATGCTTGAAACAATAAGGACAATTGTCCATAATTTTGAAGCATCGGACACGGTTCCAATTTCACCAAAACCTACAGTGGTGACAGTGATAAGTGTCATATACAGTGCATTGAGCCAAGAAAGGTCTGAGATGAGTTTAAAACCCAAGCTGCCCACTAATACAAGCAACATTAAAAGCAGTAGGGCAAATAATAATTGATTTTTAAGTAGGTTTTGCATAGGTTATAAATCAAAAACAGAACTGCGTTTAGAATAAATAAGATCTTTGAGGCGCAACCAAAATGCCAAAATCAAATAGATAGCAAACCAAGCTCCCAAAGAAAAGAAGCTGATATAAATAAAAAACAGCCGAACATTTTTTGCTTTCATCCCGAGGCGATCTCCCAACCGTGAACAAACCTCAAAACCACGCCGCTCTGAATAATGTCGAATTTCATGAATCATGGACATAGGGCTAATATACGAATTAAGCTTGTAACAACGAATTGCCTATAGCACATTCCAAACATCGTTTGTTTTGACAATACTGTTGCTTCAACTGAATGAGTGATTGTGACTCCAAAGCATCCGTTGCCGTCAATCCCAAAGTATTGAATTTTTGGACAATACTGTTTTTCTCGGCTGACACATCCCTCGCTATCGAAAAAAGTTGATCTGTAGCGTCGTTTCCTACATATTGATTGTAACAAAACCGCAAAGGGATTATGACATTAATAATTAACAAATTCATAAACGCTTGAGAAATGGATTTCACTCGTTTTTTTGAACATTTATCAAAGGTGTAGTGCGTTTCCCAATACTCACTGGTTTTTGTTTTTAAAATTTCATAAAATTCCTTTAAAGTACTGGCTTCAATGATTTTAGCAAATAAAGAAGGTTGGTTTTTATACAAATTTGCTATTTGTGAAATTCGTATTGTTGGAAAATTACTCGGTCGAAGTCTAAAAAAATGCGGCTTGGGAATTCCTATTGCAGCTAATGAGTAATTTTGTGTGTAGGTAGTATAAATTGCTTTCAACTTTTGGAAATAACCAGCTTCATTCTCACTATCTAACAAGCCCGATTGCCCCATCAGTATGGCTTCCAAAACCAATGACTTTCCTTGAACTTTTCTAACCAACGAAAACGGAATGGACTCTGCAGTAGCCAAAAAAGAATCACCATTTAAATTTAGTCCAAATCCTTTAACCAAAGATTGAAATAAAACTGCTTCCCAATTGTTGTTGGAGCATTCGAGTAATTTATAAAACAATTCGGTTTTACGCTCCAAACGTTCAACATACAAGCGTTCCAGAAAATGTTTTGTTGAAAAAGAATTGTTTTTTGGAAATTGATCTTCACACGGTATCCAGAGTCCATTTGCCTGAATCAACCCCTTGTATTGACTCCAAAGGCTGGGCTCAACAAATTTTTTCAGTTCCAAAACAGGAATTTTAGTACGATCCGATCGAAATACCTCTACGTCGTGTTCCCAAACTACATGTAGGATGACATTGTCATATGCAGTATCTGTTTCGTGATAATGCGCATACCAATCCGATGATTTGCAATGCACCTCAAGGGTTCCTGCCCAAAATTGACCGCCTATTGAAAGTTGCGCATTGAAAAAATCAGGTCCGGAATTGAGGTTGTGCGTTCCTGTTCGAATAATTTCAATTTTCAAACCATCCGATGTGGTCAGCAAATCCGACGAAAACTTTTTGTGTAGCAACAGGTAATGAAGAAACTCTTCTTTCATGATGCAAGTAGGTTGATTTTGGGGGCAAGTAAATCAGCTCACAACTTCTCCTTCCCAATCCAAAATACCTCCTTCTAAATTATAGACTTTTTCAAAGCCCAGTTGCGACATCAATTGGCACGCTTGATTGCTTCGAGCTCCAGACCGACAATATACATAATACGGTACCGAAGTGTCTAATTCTTTAAGGGCGTCCAAAAAACCTTGACCCATTCGAATATCTATGTTTTGAGCATCGGGAATATAACCCTCCTCATATTCTTCTGGAGTTCGGACATCTAAGATTTTAGGTTGTGAATCATTGGCTTTTTGAGCCGTCCATTTTTCTTGCGATAGATTTAACATTGCATAGTTTTTATAAAAACAAATATACTTTTTTTTTGGTGGTTCTAAAAATAGTATTACATTTGTATATACAATATTAGTATATACAACCGTGAATGATGTATCGTTGAACAAAGACATTATTGTTAGTATCATGCAAGCCAATAATTCTGTAATGGAAAAATTGGCACATGCTTTGAAGCCTTTCGGTTTATCCGTTCAGCAGTTCAATGTATTAAGGATTTTGCGGGGCCAAAAAGGCAATATGTTGAATCTTAATGAAATTACCCACAGAATGATTCATAAAATGAGCAATACCACACGCCTGGTAGACAAGTTAATTGACAAATCGTTAGTTGAAAGGGTAATTTGTCCCGAAAATAGACGGCGAGTGAATATTTCGATTACTGAAAAAGGCTTGGAAATATTATCTCAAATTGACTCAGTGATTCAAGAATTTGAAAAAGAAATTATACGTTTATTAAGCGAAAAAGAAAAAAACACTTTACTCAATTTATTAATTAAAATTAAATCCTAAAATGAAAACAACAATGAAAAATGCAATGCTGATATTCATTACCATAGCAGCAAGTACGTTAACCGCACAAACACAGTCAATCGACCTAGCAGAAAGTTACATTAAGTGGGTAGGGACAAAAATAGTTCCCGACTCACACGAAGGAACACTAAACTTTTCAAGCGGATCGTTGACATTCGAAAACAATGTATTGACAGCTGGTGAATTTGTAGTGGATATGACCTCTATGGCGTGCACAGATTTGGAAGGAAGCTCCAAGAAAAAATTAGAAAAACATCTTAAGTCCGATGATTTTTTTGGAGTAGCATCGTATCCTGAAGCGACACTAACAATTAAAGAAATCAACGCCCAAGACAACGGAAACTACTCTGTTGTTGGAGACTTTACTATTAAAGGAATTACACAAAGTGTTCCATTTACAATAAAATCAACAGCAGACACTTTTGTTGCAGATGTTACGATTGATCGTAGCAAACACAATGTGCGTTACGGATCGGGAAGCTTTTTTGACAACCTTGGTAACAAAGCCATTAGTGATGATTTTAAATTAACAGTAACATTAAAACTATAATCAATGCGAACAACCAGACCAAAATGCGGATGTGGTAACACACAAAATGCGGAAGGATACTGCGACGGATCTCATGCCAACGCAACTAAATTAAATTCATAGTGCAATTCTCATAAGAAAAATTTGAAAATTTCAATTCTCATGTTTATCTTTGACAATTCAAAATGAAAAATAACAATACACATACATGGTGGTGGAACTTGCGAAACGCTTTGTCGCAATAACATTCCTTTGTGTATCTAAAAATATAAAAGGCTTGTCAATTGCGACAAGCCTTTTTTTGATTGTATGAAAAATAAATACTCTTTAAAGACACATCACAAAAGGATCTTAGCAGATACCTTGACACCTGTCTCGATCTACCTCAAAATCAGAGATCGATTTTCTAATGCTATTTTTCTAGAAAGCAGTGAATATGGAGCAAGTGACAATAGTTTTTCTTACATCTGCTTCAACCCTATTGCTGACATTAAGGTACAACACGAAAATATTGTGAAAAATCTTCCTGACGGGAGCCAAGAAACTATTGTCATTTCTGATGGAGTTGATGTTGCAGATGAAATTCACAATTTTGCACAACAATTTGATTCCGAAAAAAGCCCGCATCAATTCATTAACAATGGATTGTTTGGATATATTTCTTACGAAGCGGTTCGCTATTTTGAAGATATTGCATTGCATAAAAAAGAAGGAGATTTGGATATCCCTGATATCTATTATGCTGTTTATCAAAATATTATCGCCATCAACTTGTTTAACAACGAAGCCTATGTGTTTTCTCACAACTATGAGTCTCAAAGCAATTTGAAAGAAGTATTAAAAATCATCACTGCTAAAAATTTTGCGACATACGCCTTTCAAAAAGAAGGAGCTCTTAGCTCTAATATGACCGATGAGGATTTTATGGATTTGGTAAAACTCGGTAAAAAACACTGTCAGCGTGGAGATGTTTTTCAGATTGTGCTTTCCAGAAGATTTTCACAGCAATTTAAAGGAGACGATTTTAATCTATACCGCGCGCTTCGATCAATCAATCCATCTCCCTATTTGTTTTATTTCGACTACGGTAATTTCAAAATTTTTGGAAGTTCTCCCGAAGCTCAAATTGTAGTTAAAAATGAAATTGCTGAAATTCATCCCATTGCAGGAACATTCCGAAGAACTGGAGACGATGAGCAAGACAAAGCACTTGCCTTAAAACTTTCTGCAGATCAAAAAGAAAATAGCGAACATGTTATGCTCGTTGATTTGGCGCGAAACGATTTAAGTCGAAACGGATCCAATGTAAAAGTAGTGAACTATCGCGAAGTTCAGTTTTACTCTCATGTCATTCATTTGGTATCTAAAGTTACCGGAAAAAAGAAGCCCGAAATTCCAACCACTCGAATTGTAGCAGATACTTTCCCCGCAGGAACGCTTAGCGGAGCACCCAAACACCGCGCCATGCAACTGATTGAAGAATACGAAAAAACAAGTCGTGCCTTTTATGGAGGTGCCATTGGGTATATGGGGTTTAATGGTAATTTTAATCATGCAATAATCATTCGCTCATTTTTATCAAAAGACCAACAGCTTCATTTACAAGCAGGAGCAGGAATTGTATCAGAGTCTGTTCCTGAAAGTGAATTGCAAGAAGTATTTAACAAAACCAGTGCCTTGACTTCAGCACTCGAAATTGCAGAAAACATTTAGTTATGAAAGTACTCGTCATAGATAATTACGACTCATTTACTTATAATTTAGTTCACTATTTGGAAGAGCTCAACTGCGATGTGACTGTCAAACGAAACGACCAGTTAACACTTAAAGAAGTAGACGCCTACGAAAAAATAGTGCTTTCTCCTGGCCCTGGAATTCCGGAAGAAGCTGGACTGCTAAAGGCTATTATTGAAAAATATGCTCCTACAAAAAGTATTTTGGGGGTGTGCCTCGGACAACAAGCTATTGGCGAAGTATTTGGAGGAACGCTTACCAATCTTGAAAAAGTGTATCATGGAGTAGCGACTCCTGTAAATATCACCTCTGAAGACATCCTTTTTGAAGGACTTCCAAACCCAATGATGGTAGGCAGGTATCACTCTTGGGTAATCGAAGGAGCACTTCCCGACACCATTGAGGTATTGGCTAAAGACGACAACGGTCAAGTGATGGCAATTCGTCACAAAACGTATAATGTTAGAGGTGTTCAGTTTCATCCCGAATCGGTATTAACCCCCGAAGGAAAACATTTATTAAAAAACTGGTTAAAAGCCTAACAATGAAAGATATTCTGAACAGACTCATTCAACACGAAACGCTTGAAAAAGAAGAGGCCAAACAAATATTGGTCAATATTGCCAACGGATCTTATAATCCTGGGCAAATCGCTTCTTTTTTGACTGTATTCATGATGCGAAGTATCACCATTGATGAACTCGAGGGATTTCGAGATGCGCTGTTGGAACTTTGTGTAGCCGTTGATTTGTCTGAATACAATCCTATTGACCTTTGCGGTACAGGAGGTGATGGAAAAGATACCTTTAATATTTCTACGCTTTCTTCATTCGTAACTGCTGGCGCAGGGATTCATGTTACAAAACATGGCAATTATGGTGTTTCTTCTTCTTGTGGGTCCAGCAATGTAATGGAATATCTGGGTATAAAATTTTCCAACGAAGCAGACTTCTTAAAGCGATGTGTTGAAGAAACAGGAATTTGTGTGCTACATGCACCCTTGTTCCACCCAGCCATGAAACACGTAGCGCCAATTCGCCGTGAATTGGGTGTAAAAACATTCTTTAATATGTTGGGACCCATGGTAAATCCTGCATTTCCTAACAATCAATTGGTAGGCGTATTTAGTTTGGAGTTGTTGCGACTGTATGGCTTTTTGTATCAAAAAACGTCCAAAAACTTTAGTGTTATACATGCCTTGGATGGATACGATGAAATTTCACTAACAGGAACGACCAAACTCGTTACAAATCGTGGGGAAACCACCTTAGACCCTGAAGATTTTGGTGTACAAAAACTTACCGCATCCTCCATTGGAGGAGGTGATAGTGTAGAAGCTTCTGCCAATATTTTCATGAATGTTATACAAGGAAAAGGGACACAATCACAACATCAAGTTGTATGCGCAAACGCTGGAATGGCCATTGCTACAGCATTGCAAATAACCCCCATAGAAGGATTCGACAAAGCCAACGAATCACTGCTCAGTGGAAAAGCCTTTAAGGCTCTTAAAAAACTTCAAAAAATCAGTGCCCAATGACTATTTTAGAAAGTATCGTATCGGATTTGTACAAAGAATTGAAGTATAAAAAACAATGCATTCCTGTTTCACAATTGGAACAATCAGTATTGTTTGAGCGAACTCCATATTCGTTAAGTGATCGAATTCGAAACAGTTCATCGGGAATCATTGCAGAACACAAACGCCGTTCTCCTTCCAAGCCCAATATCAATCTCAGCACTTTGGTACACGAAGTTGCACAAGGCTACGAAAAAGCAGGTGTAAGTGGAATGTCTGTACTAACCAACACCAAATATTTTGGTGGATCATTGGATGACTTAATCTTAGCACGAGTAGCAAGTCAATTGCCCTTGTTGCGAAAAGAATTTATCATAGACGAATATCAAATTATCGAAGCCAAAGCTTATGGGGCTGATGCAATTCTACTCATTGCCGCATGCTTGTCAAGAGAAGAAATTAAACGCTTTTCTGAAACAGCCCAAAAACTGGGGCTTGAGGTATTGTTGGAGGTTCACAACCAAGAAGAATTGGAAAAAGCTCTCATGCCATCATTGAATTTGCTTGGTGTTAATAATCGCAACCTAAAAAGCTTTCAGGTAAGTCTAGAAACGAGCAAACAGTTAGTTGACCAAATTCCCAATGAGTTTGTGAAAATCTCTGAAAGTGGAATCAGTAATATAAGCGCGGTTAAAGAATTAAAAAACGTGGGTTTTGAGGGGTTTTTAATGGGAGAGCATTTTATGAAAACAGAAAATCCTGGGCTCAGCGCTCAACAATTCATTCAGCAATTATGAAACTAAAAATCTGCGGGATGAAAGAAGCTAACAATGTTCAATTGATAGCAAAATTGCAACCTGATTTTTTGGGGTTTATTTTTTGGGAGAAATCACCTCGATTTTGTGTGGAAGTTCCCAAAAACATTCCAAAGAATATTCAAAAAGTAGGCGTTTTTGTCAATGCATCATTCGATTTTATTTTAGAAAAAATAAAAACATTTGATTTACAGGCAGTACAACTTCATGGGCAAGAAGCTCCAAAAATTTGTGCGAAACTGAAATTATTAACAACTGTAATTAAAGTTTTTTCTATCAAAGATCGCTTTGATTTTTCAGAACTATCCCCCTACGAAGCGGCTTGTGATTACTATTTATTTGATACAAAAGGAAAACTGCCGGGAGGCAATGGAGAAGAATTTGATTGGGAAGTGCTCCGCTCCTACCCTTCTCAAAAACCGTTTTTTTTAAGTGGAGGCATTGGACTCGAAAGTGTCGAAAAGATTCACGAAATTTGTCAAACCAATCTACCTGTTTACGCGCTGGATGTAAATAGTAAATTTGAAATCGATTCAGGAATAAAAAACGAAGAAAAACTAAAAAAGTTTAAAGAAAGTATAGCGCTATGAAAGTAAATTACAATGTTGATGAAAAAGGATATTACGGTGACTTTGGAGGTGCATACATTCCAGAAATGCTGTTTCCCAATGTTGAGGAATTGCGTCAGAACTATTTAAAAATTACTTCCGAACCTTCCTTTAAAAAAGAGTTTGATCAATTGCTTAAAGATTTTGTAGGGCGTCCAACCCCTTTGTATTTTGCAAAGCGGTTGTCTGAGAAATACAACACAAAAATTTATCTAAAGCGAGAGGATTTGTGCCATACAGGGGCTCACAAGGTCAACAACACAATTGGACAAATTTTGGTAGCCAAACGACTTGGTAAAAATCGAATCATTGCTGAAACTGGGGCTGGTCAACACGGTGTAGCAACAGCTACGGTTTGTGCTCTAATGGGAATAGAATGTATAGTGTATATGGGAGAAGTTGACATTAAACGCCAAGCCCCCAATGTTGCGCGCATGAAAATGCTTGGAGCTGAAGTGCGCCCAGCAACCTCAGGAAGCAAAACCCTAAAAGATGCTACTAACGAAGCCATTCGAGATTGGATCAACAACCCTGTAGATACCCACTATATTATTGGTTCTGTAGTTGGTCCGCATCCCTATCCCGATATGGTAGCCCGTTTTCAATCCGTTATCAGTGAAGAAATAAAATGGCAATTGCTCGAAAAAGAAGGGCGAGAAAATCCAGACCATGTTATCGCATGTGTGGGTGGAGGTAGTAATGCTGCAGGAGCTTATTATCATTATTTAAACAATCCCGATGTCAATATCATTGCCGTTGAAGCTGCAGGAAAAGGAATTGATAGCGGTGAAAGTGCAGCCACTTCGGCGCTTGGAAAAGAAGGAGTGATTCATGGCAGTCGCACCTTATTGATGCAAACTCCTGACGGGCAAATTACCGAGCCTTATTCAATTTCAGCAGGACTCGATTATCCTGGAGTTGGACCCATGCACGCGCATTTGTTCCGAAGTGGGCGGGCGGAATTCATTTCTATTACTGACCAAGATGCAATGGATTGGGGCATCATTCTTTCTCAATTGGAAGGAATTATTCCAGCTATTGAAACATCTCATGCCTTTGCGGTTTTGGATCATAGGAAATTTGGGCCTGAAGAAATTGTTGTCTTTAATTTATCGGGACGAGGTGACAAAGATTTGAACACATACATTGATTATTTTAAGTTATAATGAATCGAATTACACAAGCTTTCGAGCAAGACAAAAAATTGCTCTCTATTTATTTTACAGCAGGCTTTCCTCAGCTAAATGACACGGTACCTGTATTGGAACAACTTCAAGCATCGGGTGTGGATATGATTGAAATTGGATTGCCCTTTAGCGACCCCTTAGCAGATGGGCCTACCATACAAGATAGCTCAACCCGTGCCTTAAACAATGGGATGACAACCGATCTTCTTTTTAATCAGCTCAAAGACATACGGGAGACAATTCACATTCCGTTGGTTTTAATGGGCTACTTCAATCCAATGATGCAATACGGAATTGAGAAGTTTTGTCAGCGATGTCAAGAAGTCGGGATTGATGGGCTTATCATTCCTGATTTGCCTGTAAACGTATATCACGAGCGGTATCAAAAAACCTTTGAATCTTATGGATTGTTAAATATGTTTTTAATTACTCCGCAAACACCTGACAATCGAATCCGATTTATTGATAAGGTTTCCGAAGGGTTTATCTACATGGTAAGCAGCGCAAGCGTAACCGGAGCAAAGAATACTTTTGGTGATACACAATCAGCGTATTTTAAGCGCATTGAAACCATGCAGCTTACAACTCCTCAAATTGTTGGATTTGGAATTAGCAATGCGCAAACTTTCCAAGCCGCTACTCAATATATACGCGGTGCTATTATAGGTTCAGCTTTTATTAAGCATTTGGATCAATACGGAGCCCATAGTGTTGCCGATTTTGTAAAGACCATTCGGTAGTTCGAAAGATTTTTTTGTAAATTAGTACTTAGAAAGACCCCAATCGTTCTATTACCATTCATCCGTTTGTGTTTAATTGTTGGGTTGTTTTTTCTATATAACCAATGTAAAACCCGCTATTTGCTTGTATGCAAACTCAAATACAAGTGATACTTAAAACCTAAATCTATGGGCAAAGGAGACAAAAAAACCCGTCGAGGCAAAATCGTAAACAAAACATTTGGAGTTCGCCGAAGTCGTAAAAAAGTAAAAGCACGAAAAAAAGCAACTACGCGCTAACGAACAAAAACAGGTTGAAGAGGATCGACGGTATCGGACTGGCTGTAGGCATATCCGTCTGAATCAAACCCTAGCAAATCGTTGAGAGTTTGGGAGTTGTGATCCAAAATATATCGAACCATGAGTCCGCGTGCTTTTTTGGCAAAAAATGAAATCACTTTAAGTTTTCCGTTTTTATAATCCTTAAAAACAGGGGTAATTATTGACGTATTAAGTGCTTTGGAGTCCACCGCACTGAAATATTCATTGCTTGCTAGATTGACAAAAGGCTCGTTTTCATTCAATTCATCATTCAATTGTTTTGTAATCAAAGGTTTCCAAAAAGTATGTAGATTTTTACTATCCCCAACGGCAAATCGCGTTCCCATTTCCAATCGATAAGGCTGCATCAAATCCAAAGGTTTTAGCATTCCATACAATCCTGATAAAATACGAAGTTGTTGTTGCATGGGTTTGAGTTGTTTTTCAGTGAGCGAATAGGCGTCGAGACCTGTATACACATCGCCATCGAAAGCGTAAATGGCTTGTCGGGCATTTTTAGGAGAAAATGGAACAGAAAACGACTGATTGCGATTCCAATTCAAATCAGCTAACTTTTCAGAAATTCCCATAAGCGATGAAAGTTCTTTGGGAGATTTTTCTTTTAAAAGGGTATTAATACGAGTTGTATGTTCCAAAAAACAAGGCTGTGAGCATTGGTTTGTTGGAAGTGGTTTTTCAAAGTTAAGCGACTTGGCAGGTGAAATCACAATTTTCATAATTTGTATTTTTTATCAAAAATAGTGTTCCGAGACTACTTTTGCAAGGTGTCACATAGTTTGATGCTGCGCATATTGTCGCCATTTTTCAATACAGGCTTTGATGTCTGCTGGCAATTCACTGGTAAAACGCATCATTTTTCCTGTTCGTGGATGAACAAATCCTAAAGTGTGAGCATGTAAAGCTTGACGCGGTAATATTTTAAAACAATTATCAACAAATTGCTTGTATTTGGTAAAGGTAGTTCCTTTTAAAATTTTATCTCCACCGTATCGCTCGTCATTAAAGAGGGTGTGTCCCAAATATTTCATGTGCGCTCGGATTTGGTGTGTACGACCTGTTTCCAATTGACAAGAAACCAATGTTATATAGCCAAATCGCTCCTCAATTTTATAATGGGTTACGGCAGATCTTCCGGCATCGCCCTCTGGGAAAACTTTCATTAACAAACGATTTTTTGGATCACGAGATAAATTGCCTTCGACAGTTCCTTCGGGCTCTTTAGGCTCTCCCCATACCAAAGCCAAATATTTTCGTTCTGAGGTTTTATCATGAAACTGTTTGGCCAAGTGCGTCATAGCTTCTTCTGTTTTGGCGACTACCAATAGGCCACTTGTATCTTTATCAATTCTATGAACCAATCCTGGACGGCCGTTGCTGTTTTTTGGGAGGTTTTCCAAATGATAAATCAATCCATTTATAAGTGTTCCGCTATAATTTCCATGTCCCGGATGAACAACAATGCCTGCAGGCTTATCAACCACCAATAAATCATCGTCTTCATAAACAATATCAAGGGACATTTTTTCACCCACTAGCAAATGTTCGTGAGGAGGATGAGCCAACATCACTTTGATAATGTCTCCGCCTTTTACTTTATAATTGGACTTAACAGCCAAATTGTTAGCAAAAATACACCCCTCCTTTGCGGCTAGTTGGATTTTGTTTCGGGTAGCATTTTCAATTCGATTCATTAAAAATTTATCAACACGAAGCGGTTCTTGACCTGAATCTGCCGAAAAAGAATAATGTTCGTATAAATCGTCTTGATCTTCTTCTGTAAAGGGAGTAATTTCTTTCAAAAATTTGAATTTAAGGAGTTCGGATTCCGTTGCCAAGCACTAGGTCAATTGAGGTCATTTTGGGAATCATGGTTCCAGGAACAATGGGTTTGTTATTATGACGAAGTTGTAAAACCATGTCTTTTCCAATATTATCACGATAGGTTATTTGGCCTACTTCCAATCCAACGGCTTTCAAAGTAGCAGCTGCACTTCGATAGGTAATCTGAATCACATTGGGGAGGGTTACTTTTCGATAGTTGGAAGGGTTTACTGTAAGATAAATTTTACGATCTTCTTTAACTTGACTTCCAGCAACGGGAGTTTGTTCAATCACAGAAAAGGGTTTGTAATTGGGATTGTAATGAGCAGAGTCTATAATTTCATAGCGAAGAGTTGCTTCTTCCAACACCTTAGAAACCTCCTCCAAGCTCAATCGATTGAGGTCGGGGACTTCAATAAACTCATTATGATGGGTGGATATTTTTAATAAATACAAGGTTCCATAAATAATTCCAATACTAACGGGAATTGTAAGAATAAATTGACGTAAGAAAGTTTTACTAAATAAAAACCGGAGCAAACCCATAATCTATTAATTGAGGTGTAAAGATATAAAATCTAAACGTGTAAGGACAGTGCAAAAAATAAATGATATTTTTGTGATGCTTACAAAAGCGTGTTTCATTGTTAGACACTGCCTAAACAGGCTTTTGATTAAAATCAACGTGCATGAAAAAACATATTGCTGTAGTGATGGGAGGGTTTTCCTCAGAAAGTGACATTTCACTTAAAAGTGGAAGTGTCGTTATGGAACACTTAAATGGTGACCATTTTCATACTCATAAAGTGGTTATCTCTCAAAACGAATGGACTTATCAGTCTAGAGACGGGAAATTGTTTGTAGTTGATAAAAATGATTTTTCGGTTGGACTCCCTGCGGGCAAGTTAACATTTGATGCGGTTTTCAATGCCATTCATGGGGCTCCTGGAGAAAACGGTCAGTTACAATCCTATTTTGATTTGATTGGAATGCCCTTCATGGGTTGCAGTTCTTATACTTCTGCACTTACTTTCAACAAAAGAGATTGTATTGCTGCCCTAAAACCTTTTGATATTCCTTCGGCTACTTCGTATTATCTCAACCAAGGAGATCCTATTGATGTAAATGCAATTATAGATACTGTGGGACTGCCTTGTTTTGTAAAGGCGAATTGTTCGGGCAGTAGTTTTGGAGTTTCTAAAGTCCACAAATCAAGCGATATGATTGCTGCAATTGAAGTGGCTTTCGAAGAAGGACCTGAAGTGATTATCGAATCTTTTTTAGATGGTATTGAGGTTTCCATTGGAGTTGTTCGCTATCAGGACAGGGTGATGGTTTTGCCTGCAACAGAAATTGTTTCTGAAAACGATTTTTTTGATTATGAGGCAAAATATTTAGGGAAATCCGAAGAAATTACCCCTGCTCGACTTACTCCGGCTCAGCTGAATAACTTGAATGATTTAGCAAAAAAAGTTTATGAATCGTTGCGAATTGAGGGATTCAGCAGAAGCGAATTTATTTTTGTAGGTAATATTCCTCATTTTATTGAAATAAATACGATTCCAGGACTGACAGGTGAAAGCTTGTTGCCACAACAACTAAAAATAGCGGGCATTTCATTAAAGGCATTGTTCGAAGATATGGTAAAAAGGACACTGATCAAAAAATAAGTATCTTTACACCCAACAATTATACACGATGAAGCGCGCACTTTTTCCTGGAACTTTTGATCCCTTTACTTTGGGGCATTTGGATATTACAGAGCGTAGTCTCAAATTATTCGATGAAATAGTCATTGGTATTGGGGTCAACGCTTCCAAAAAACATTTGTTTTCTTTGAAAGATCGTATTCGATTTATTGAGGAAACGTTTCAAGGAAATCGAAAGGTTGTTGTCAAAAGTTTTGAAGGATTGACTATGGATTTTTGCAAAAAAATAGAGGCTCAATTCATTGTAAGAGGCATTCGAAACCATGGTGATTTTGAGTTTGAAAAGGCTATTGCAAGAACCAATCGAAAACTTTCCAAAATTGAAACCGTTTTTATGTTAACTTCTGCGGAAACTTCCTTTATCAGCAGTAGTATTGTTCGCGAACTCATAAACAACCAAGGAGATTACAAACAACTAGTTCCCCCATCAGTAAGAATCTAAGATTCGACTTTTTTTGAATTTTTTAACAATAATTTAATGTTTGGATAGGTGTTTTGAAGCGCTTTTTCTGTCTCTTGTGGAGTTTTCCAAACTGCTTTTGTGATGTTTTCCTTAGTTTGTGGAACCAATTCTTTTG
The DNA here is from genome assembly GCA_030828565.1 of Flavobacteriaceae bacterium. Lineage (GTDB taxonomy): Bacteria > Bacteroidota > Bacteroidia > Flavobacteriales > Flavobacteriaceae > JAQWSC01. Next base: position 1,074 of record JAURCF010000026.1, on the reverse strand, counting down.
AAAAATCGGTGTGCATTTCGTACCAAAAAGTTTCTTTAAGCCTGTATTTTAAACCTCGTTTGAAAATATGATATGTTACTTGTATAAAGGATCCTAATTTAAGATTTTGAACGCCTGTTTCTTCTTCAACTTCACGAAGAGCAGCTGCTTCTATAGTTTCTTGTTTATCTACTTTTCCCTTGGGTAAATCCCATTTTCCTTTTCTCAAAATAAATAGCAAATTTCCGTTCTCGTGCCAAACAATTCCGCCACCGGCTTGAACTACATCAAGTTTTTTCTTAAAATGCTTGAGTAATTTTTTAGGTTTGGAATGGTGTAAATAAACGCGATTTGTAATTCCTTTGCTGAATAATTTTAAAATATGGTGAAGCTTGATTTTTTTTATCGGAAAAAAAAACAAATCATCTTCAAAATCGAGTTGATCTGTAAGAATTATTACATTCTGATTGACAAAAACTTTATACATTTGCGTTATGATATTGAACAAACACACAGCCAAAAAAACAGCCGATCATCTCTTACAAATTAATGCAATTAAATTGAATCCAAAAAATCCCTTTACATGGGCTAGCGGATGGAAATCTCCAATTTATTGTGATAACCGAATTACCCTATCATATCCTTCAATTCGAACGTATTTAAAAAAGCAACTTTCCGAACAAGTGTTGGAACTTTATGGAAAACCCGATGTAATTGCTGGAGTAGCAACTGGAGCCATTGGATTGGGAGCTTTGGTAGCTGATTATCTGGACTTGCCATTTGTTTATGTTCGTCCAGAAGCAAAAAAGCACGGGCGTCAAAATCAAATTGAGGGAACTGTTAAACCCGGTCAAAATGTGGTTGTTATTGAAGATTTAATAAGCACAGGGAAAAGTAGCCTTCATGCGGTTGATGCATTAAGACTTGCCGAAGTCAATGTATTGGGGATGATTGCTATTTTTACCTATGGATTTCCAATAGCTAACGAAAATTTTAAAAAACACCAAATCTCACTACACACACTAAGCGATTATCATTGCTTGTTGGAACATGCACTAGAAAACAACTCTATTTCGCCTTCCGAACTTGACATAC
>JAURCF010000073.1 GCA_030828565.1 Flavobacteriaceae bacterium | reverse complement strand
TCGGAACTGGCTTTGGAAGCCGAATACGGAGAATTGGGAGCGTAAGCTGTGGTTTCGGTAAACAATCCCAACTCACCAAGACTTCCATATACCTCATCCGTGCTGATGTGATAAAAACGCTTTGCGTCAAAATCGGAACCCCATAGCTTTTTAAATGCATTGAGTAAGTGGAGCGTTCCTAAAATGTTGGTTTTTAAAAAGTCAAGAGGGCTTTCAATGGAGCGGTCAACGTGGGATTCGGCAGCCAAATGAATCACTCCCTCAAATCGATGCGTTTGAAACAGCGAGTCAACGAGCATTTCGTCGGTAATGTCGCCTTTAATAAAATGGTAGTTTTGCCTAGATTCTAGGTCTTTTACATTTTCAAGGTTTCCTGCATAGGTCAATGCATCCAAATTGAAAATTTGGTAATGCGGATACGTTTCAACAAAAAGACGAACCGTATGAGATCCTATAAATCCGGCGCCACCTGTTATGAGTATGTTCATTGCTATGCTTTATAATCGGTCGGTTACCAATTGTTTGGGTAAAAAACCTTTCACATCAAAAATAACACTTTTTGAATCGTTGCAAATAGAAGAAATATCAAGCGTCTTAAATTCGTCATGCCCCACCGCCAAAACAATCGCCTGGTAGGTGTGCTGAATGCTTTCTATTAAAGAAATCCCAAACGTTTTTTGAACCTCATCGGGTTGGGCTTGAGGATCATACACATCCACTTGAACACCTTCTTTTTGAAGCTCCCTTACTACATCAATCACTCGTGAATTTCGAATGTCCGGACAGTTTTCCTTGAACGTAATCCCCAATACGAGCGCTTTGCTTTGCTCAATAGATTGCTGTTTTTTTTTCAAAAGAGAAAGTATTCGTTGGGCAATATGCGTTCCCATGGTGTCGTTTACTTTTCTTCCAGAAAGAATCACATCAGGAGCGTATCCCAATTGCTCTGATTTGTAGGTCAAATAATACGGATCTACGCCGATACAATGGCCTCCAACAAGCCCCGGACGAAAGGGTAAAAAATTCCATTTGGTTTCGGCTGCCTCAAGAACTTCTAGAGTGTCTATGTTCATTTTTTCAAAAATCAATGCCAATTCATTGATCAAAGAAATGTTTAAATCGCGCTGGGTATTTTCAATAATTTTGGAAGCTTCCGCTATTTTGATACTAGATGCCTTGTGGGTAGGAACCGATAAAATGGATTGGTAAAGCACATCTACTTGATCCGCAATTTTTGGCGTACTCCCCGAAGTTACTTTTCGAATATTGGTTACATTTCGGGTTTTGTCTCCAGGATTTACCCGTTCTGGGGAATATCCGCAATAAAAATCTTTGTTGAATTGGAGTCCGCTTGCTTTTTCCAAAACGGGCACACAATCTTCTTCGGTACAGCCCGGATACACCGTAGATTCATAAATCACCAGATTGTTCTTTTGAAGATAGGTTCCCACTGTTTGGGAAGCGGTCAATAAAGGAGTTAAATCGGGCTTTTTATGACAGTCTATGGGGGTTGGAACGGTAATAATATAGATTTCAGCGTTTTGCAAAGCGGTTTCTTGTGCTGTAAAATCAATGTCCGTTAGGCTTTGAACTTCTTTGGGCGATAGTTCTTGCGTAGTATCTATTCCCGATTGAAGCTCCTGAATTCTATTTTGAGATGTGTCAAACCCTATGACTTTATAGCCCGCTCTACTGAATGCTGCCGCTAATGGCAACCCAACATAGCCCAAACCCACAATAGCCAATATTGGTTTTTGCCGTGCCAATTAGTCCTTTATACGTTTCAGTAAAAATGCGTCAAAGGCTCTTAAAACAAGCCACAAAGCAAATAACAAAACGCCTGCAAAAGCACCTGAAAAAACGAAATTGTACAAAATTACTGATTTTACATAACCCACTTCTGGAAAATCTGAAATTACCTTTAAAATTTCTTGCCCCTCCAATCGTTGTTCGTTGTTTGATTCCAATTGACTTTGAAGCCTAAGTTTTCGATCGAGTAACAACAATTCTTTGTTGTTTTGCCCTTGCTGCTCCATAACAATTGAGGTCGAGGCATTTTGCTTTTTAGCCTCTTCTATCATTACTTTTTCATAAACAGACCGCAACGAATCGGTTTCTTTTAAAGAAACCAACGTTAGCGAATCATTGAGAGCAATGTTTTTAAGAGTCATTGTTTGTTTGTCCTTAAAGTAAGCGTTTTCTGAAATGGAAGCCAAAATAGGCTTTCGAAGGGCAGGGTATACAAGTCGATCTTTGGAACCAACTGTAATTTGGTGTTGCTTATAATCAATCGGACCCAAAGTGTTTAAGAACTTTTTATAATCAATCTCTACTCTAGATGTTGAGTCTAAACTTTGGATTAAATTGTTATACTGCTGTAATTTCGCCGATTCAGAAATTACAGGCTCTACTTCAAAAGTCACTAATAACGATGCTTGTCGGGAACTAATTTTTAAGACTTTGGATAACTGTATTGAATCCTGCTGCTCCACCAAGGTATTGTAGTAGGCAATATTGTTATAGAGTTGTCGGGAGCTTTCAAAATTCGGAGCTACAACCATTGTTCCTAGGTAAACTGCCGGTGAATACATCTGTTTTACAAAACCAATGGATCCTCCAATAACAGCTGCTATTCCAAACCCAACAAGGTTTTTTCGAACAACAATAAGGAGATTTATTAATATCGTAAAAAGACCTATAAATATTGACCCTATAAAACTAAAAAGCCGATTAAAAGCGTTGCCTATAAGAGTAAATAATTGTCCTAAATCAACTTCTTCGTTTTGAGAGGATGGGGCGGGGTTGGTTGAATTGCTCATGTTATTTTGAATTAATAATTTTTTGAATCATTTTGTGTGTAATCAAATAGGTGGGCTTGACTCCTGTAGTACCCAATCCTCCTGAAGCTAGTGTACTTCCTGTTTTTAAAGGATTGTCCGAGGCATAATATGCATAGCGCACCACAACATCGCTTGAAATACTTTTACGAATTTTTGAGGCCGATTGTATGGCTTTTTGATAATGAGCTCCTTCCATTTCTATACCAATTGCATTCCAAGTGGAGTTGCGAAAATACAACAAAATATCTTTGTTTTGGAGAGATGTCCCTAAAACAGTAACCATGGATCCTTCAAAAACGGAAAGTCCAAATCCGTCCATATCTTCCTTTGTTAAATCGTTGTAAAACGGATAGTTATCAGAAGTTCCTTCAAAAATATGAGCAGACGGAATCATAATATCTCCCTTATCTCCCTCTAATATTCCCGCTTTTCCCATAATAGAAATTGATTTCATCGACAAATATGCCGTATTTCCTTCTTTGGTTTGATAGGGTTTTAAAAGCTCATCAACTGTTTCGTATGCCTGTTCTCCAAATGCATAATCCATAACAATAATAATGGGCAGTTCTCCTGTTGGAGGTTCAAACGGAAGTTGCGCCCAATTTATTTTACTTAGATCAAACAATTGTACGTTTACGTTCGCCCCTGAAGTGTCCTCAATAAAAACCATTCCTTGTTTCTGAGCATATTTGAATATGGCCTCTTGTTGTTTTTTGGCTTCAGGCTTGCTTAATGTCTCAAATCCCGAGAAAGAATCTTTGTTGGCAAAAAGTTTAGGAGCAACAAGAGGAGCGTATAGCGTGTTTAAAACACTGTGCATGTTAGAGCTAATTAGGTGAAGGGGCTTGTTTAACCAGCCTTGTTTTTCGAGGGTTTGTTTTACTTTATTGGCCCAAATTTCGCCGTGTATGTGGTGTCCTATACGTTCGCGAAGCAATGGGCTAAAAGTAATGGTCCTTTTTTCCTGATCAATACGCTCATTAATGGCTAGCTTGCCCATAAAATAAATAATCTGCAAAAATCGTTTGGGATTTTTAGGGGTCGAAAAGCGGTCATATGCCTCCTTGATTTCAGAAAATGATCGTCCTAAAATATTGGCTGTATGGGTAATGGCTATTTCTTGATTTGCTGTGGTTAGTTTTTTGGAGGCAAGCACCGCTTCTTCTAGTTTTTCAAAGTCCCGCGTTGTTCTTCCTGTTTTGCTAATCAATACACGGTCGCATATCTTATCGGCCTCGATATACAAAAAAGTAACGTGAGTTAAAATATCATATATTTCCGATCTACCGCGTGTAATTTCAATGTTCATTTGCTCAGCGTCTATGCGATAGCAATTGCGCCTTCTTTTGGGAGGAATGATGGGTGTAAAATGTGCTCCACCATACCCTTCTTCGGAAGTAAGATTGACAAAGCGACACTCTGCAATACCTTCTGGCAATCGGTCAATCACGTATTCCAATCCGTTAATTTCTGATTTTGATTCTGAGATTGTACCGTAAATTTCGGGTTCTAAAGACAACAATCCCTGTCGTAAGGATTCTCCCGATATTCCCATTGGTTTGTAAAATCCTCGATTGAACAAATGCCGCATTGTAATATACATGCGTCCTATTGCGGTCGATGACTCTTGAGCTTTGGTTCTTGATGAAGCTGTTTTCATCTGTTAGGTGTTTTGTGTTTTTTCAAGGTCGGACAAGTCTTCTTCTGACTTCTCCCCCTCGTTTAAAATTAGGAATCCTTGTTAAATCAAAGTTTTTATAAATATACTGATTTTAGAGAATGGTAAACGGCTGGAGCGCATCTGCTATTTTTCGATTGTCTGATAAGCGCGGGGTTTTGTTCTGTCCTCCCAGCTTCCCTATGCTTCTCATATAGTCTTGAAATCCTTTTTTCTTAACTTTTGAAATTCGGAGAGGAGACAGTACTTTTCCTTGAACCAAGTCTTTGTAATAGGTATTTTGATTTTGCAACGCTTGATCCAAAGACTGGATGAATTGCTCCATGTTTTGGGGCTCTTCATCAAACTCAATGAACCATTCGTGATAAGGAAGACCTTCTTTAGGATTGACCTGAGGGGCCACCGTAAATTCATTAACCCGAATATGAGTATTGTAGGTAGCTATTCGAAGCGATTCTTCAACTTCTTTTCCAATAACATGCTCCCCAAAAGCAGAAATAAAATGCTTAATTCTTCCCGTTACTATTACTCGGTATGGCGCTGTGGAAACAAAAGAAATAGTGTCTCCAATATTATATCCCCACAAACCCGCCGTAGTAGAAATAATCATAACGTAGTTTACGCCTTTTTCCACCTCATCTAAAAGAATGCGTTTCGGATTTTTATCAAAAAACGTGTCCGAACGTATGAACTCATAAAAAATTCCCGAATCGAGTTGTAAAAGCATTCCTTTTTCGGTTTGGGAATCCTGAAACGCAAAGAATCCCTCTGAGGCGGGATATAATTCAATGCTGGGAACACTTCGTCCTATCAATTTTTCAAAAGAAGCTCGGTACGGCTCATAGTTAACTCCTCCATAAATAAACAATGAAAATCCAGGAAATAATTCGCTGATTTTTTTTCCTGTTTTTTGGATCAATTTCTCAAAATACATTTGAACCCACGGAGGAATCCCGCTAATTACTTGCATGTTATCTTGAAAAGTTTCTTCTACAATAGCGTCTACTTTTTGTTCCCAGTCTTCAATAAGATTGGTATTCCAACTGGGCATTCTATTTGTTTGAAGATAGCTGGGAACAAAATGAGCTACAATACCTGATAGCCTTCCTATTTTAATTCCGTTTTTTTCCTCCAATACAGGGCTTCCTTGAAGAAAAATCATTTTTCCATTAACAAAATCTGTATTTCCTGTTTCTGCTATATAACACAAGATTGCGTTTTTGGCGGCAGCAATATGAGTGGGCATAGACTCTGCTGTAATAGGAATATATTTTGCCCCCGATGTAGTTCCTGAAGTTTTAGCAAAATATAGCGGTTTTCCAGGCCATAAAATGTTTTTTTCCCCTGCAACGACTCTATCCACATACGAACGCAGGCCTTCATAATCCCGAACGGGAACCCGATTTACAAACTCTTCGTAAGTTGTTATTTTATCGAACTGATGATCCTTGCCAAAAACAGTGTGAGTGCCTTTTGTAAGTAAATTTTTAAATACTTTTTGTTGTGTTTGATGAGGGCGTCTTGACCAATGGTTTATTTTCTTTTTTACAATAAACGCATAAACCTTAGCGAGTGATGACTTAATGGACATATTTGTTATTCAAAATCAATAAATTCAACGGGGTTTACGGGGTAACCATTGCTCCAGAGTTCAAAATGTAGATGAGGACCTGTTGAAAACTCTCCTGTGTTTCCTGCCGTGGCAATTACTTCTCCTGATTTGACCAAATCTCCTTGTGATACATTGATTGTGGCATTGTGTTTATATACTGACAAGAGCGTGTTTTGGTGCTCTAAGATGACTACATACCCCGTTTCTAAAGTCCATTCGGCAAAAATTACGGTGCCATCAGCAACAGCTTTTATCGGAGCCTTTTGTGATACGGCAATATCTACCGCAAAATGCTTTTGGGAAACATCATAGGGCTGCGAAATTACTCCTGTTACAGGCGGAAACAAAACAAAACTTACAACCGAACTGGCAGACTC
>JAURCF010000037.1 GCA_030828565.1 Flavobacteriaceae bacterium | reverse complement strand
TTTTTACGGGGTGTAGCGTAGCCCGGTTATCGCGCCGCGTTTGGGACGCGGAGGTCGCAGGTTCGAATCCTGCCACCCCGACTTCATTAAAAAAAAACACTGTGAAATACAGTGTTTTTTTTTGCGTTCAGCTTAAATGCTTAATTAAAGCAAATGATTCATGGTGTTTTTTCTTACATTTAATTCGTGAAAAATTACGACGTTCTTATTGTTGGCGGAGGAGCTGCCGGTTTCTTTTCGGCAATCAACATAGCAGAAGCCAATCCTTCTCTAAAAATCGCAATTTTGGAACGCAGAAATGCTGTTTTAATCAAAGTAAAAATTTCGGGAGGAGGGCGTTGCAATGTGACTCATGCCGAGTTTGAACCCAAACCACTTTCGCTTCATTATCCCAGAGGTCAAAAAGAATTATTAGGACCGTTCCATACCTTTATGACAGGTGACACCATGCAATGGTTTGAAGATCGTGGGGTCGCTCTAAAAATCGAAGAAGACGGACGCGTTTTCCCCAAATCCAACTCCTCTCAAACAATTATTGACTGCCTTCTTTCGGAATCCAAAAAACATCAAGTAGAAGTTTTGATGAACCACTCTGTTCAAAACATAGAATCGCATCAAAACTCGTGGAAATTAACAACCACACAAGGATTGTTTTGTTCCGAAAAAATAATGATTGCAACAGGTAGCAATTCTAAAATTTGGAATCTATTGAAGCAGCTGGGACATCGCATTGTGGAAGCGGTTCCATCCTTATTTACCTTTACTATTTCAGATCCTCGACTCGAATCCATTCCTGGGGTGGTTGCCAAACACGTAGAATTGTCTGTAAAAGATAGCTCGTTACAATCTTCCGGACCGCTATTGGTAACACATACTGGAGTCAGTGCTCCTGCTGTACTCAAACTATCTGCTCACGGTGCGCTTGAATTGGCAAAACGAAATTATACGTTTGATTTGTATGTCAATTTTATTGCCAAGGAACATATTCAATGTATAGAGGATTTAGAGGTTTGCAAAGGTCATTTTCCAAAAAAACGCATTCTCAAAACAGCTTTGTTCGACCTCCCAAAACGACTGTGGGAACAGTTGGTGATTGGTGCAGAACTCCCTCCAGAAATGCGATGGGCAGACATGAATAAAAAACAACTGGAAAAACTTGCTATGCAATTGACCTCGGCGGTGTTCAAAGTAACAGGAAAAAGCACTTTCAAAGAAGAATTTGTCACTGCGGGTGGTGTAGAACTAAAAGAAATCAACTTCAAGACCTTTGAGAGCAAGCTTCATAAAAATTTATTTTTTGCAGGGGAAGTCCTTAATATTGATGCCGTTACAGGGGGCTTTAATTTTCAAAATGCGTGGACAGGTGCGTTTATTGCTTCACAACATATTGGTAAGAGTAAAAGTCAGGGATAACGAAGCCTCTTTTTCTAAAAACAAGACATACAATCAGCTAAAATGTTCTGTTATTTTCCGTAGTATTTTATTGTCTTTTAATTATATTTGCCCCTGTTTGTATGGATGGGTATGGGATATAAATCTCGTTCAAATGCATCTAACATTTTTTCGGGATGTGGCGCAGCCTGGTAGCGCACACGCATGGGGTGCGTGGGGTCGCAGGTTCAAATCCTGTCATCCCGACAAAATAGAAGCTTTAATTCTTGTAGAAAGCTTGTTTTATTAAAAGAATTAAGGCTTTTTTTTAAATAAAGCAAAGCTTTATTTGCAACGAGGGTTTATTAGGATTCTGTAAATCCTGTCATCCCGACAAGTAGAGGCCTGACTTCGTAAGAAGTTAGGTTTTTTTTGGGTACTGAACCAAGCTTGCTTGTGTGAAAGTAACGATAAAAAAACATGAATGCGAAAGCATCAGGCCTTATTTGCTCCTCTAGCGATGTAATAGGATTCTATAAATCCTGTCATCCCGACAAGTAGAGGCCTGACTTCGTGAGAAGTTGGTTTTTTTATGAGCTTACATTTCTTCAATTCTATAACATTTTCGTAATTTCACAAAAAAATAAATGTGAAGACACTATTACCCATCATTGTTTGTATGCTATTTGGCATCTTAACCTCCTGTTCTCAAACAGATGTAACAATTCAGACACCTACAGAAATCAATTACGAATTACAACCCATTGTTGAAGGGCTTGAAATTCCGTGGGGAACGGTTTTTCTTCCCGATGAAAGTCTTTTGATTAATGAAAAGAGTGGAACATTGATAAAAGTCCGCAACGGACAAAAAGATACGATTGTGGGATTGCCAGAAATTTATCAACGAGGGCAAGGCGGTTTGATGGATATTGAGCTTCACCCCCACTATAAAGAAAACGGATGGATTTATTTTTCGTATGCCAGTGAAGATGGTAACGAAAAAGGCGGTCATACGGCTATTGGAAGAGGAAAACTCAATAACAACAAGCTCATAGATTTTGAAACCCTCTACAAAGGAGCACCCAACACAAAAAGCGGTAGACACTTTGGTTCGCGTATTGTCTTTGACAAAGACAACTACTTATATTTTTCCATTGGAGACCGGGGGAATCGCGATGTCAATCCACAAAACATTACCAAAGACGGAGGAAAAATTTACCGCCTTCATGACGACGGTCGCATACCAAACGACAACCCATTTGCAAACGACGAAACCGCCAAAAAAGCCATTTACTCCTACGGACATCGAAATCCCCAAGGAATGATTCTTCACCCTAACGGAAAAATTTGGATTCACGAACACGGACCTCGAGGCGGCGACGAAATCAATGCAATCGAAAAAGGGTTGAATTATGGGTGGCCGAAAATCACTTACGGAATCAACTACTCTGGAACCAATATCACCAAAAACAAGTCGCTTCCTGGACTCGAGCAACCTCTTTATTATTGGATTCCATCCATTGCCCCTAGTGGAATGGTATTTTTAGAAGGAGATGTATATCCAAAATGGGGAGGAAGTCTCTTTGTAGGTTCGTTAAAATTTAGTTATTTAGAGCGTTTGAAAATGAAGGGCAACAAGGTAGTTCTTCGAGAAAAAATTGCAGCAGACATTGGGCGCGTTCGCGATGTCTTTCAGGATGCCCAAGGCTACTTGTATATTGCCGTTGAAAACAAAGGAATATTTAAAATTGTTCCTACAAAATAAGTAAAAGAAATGATTATAGGGATTGCGGGAGGAACCGGTTCAGGAAAAACAACCTTGGTTGCAAAAATTGCAGAAAAAATGTCACAAGAAGTACTCGTCATTTCTCAAGACTCTTACTACAAAGACAATGCGCATTTGTCATACGAGGAACGCTGTACAATTAATTTTGACCATCCCAATGCACTGGATTTCGAACTTTTGTTTCAACACCTCAATGCATTGAAAAAAGGACAAAACATCGAGCAACCCGTTTATTCGTTTATCGAGCACACTCGCATGAAAGAAACCCTAACTATCAGTCCAAAAAAAGTGATTTTATTGGAAGGTATTCTTGTCTTGGCGAACTCCAACGTTCGATCGTTGATGGACGCCAAAATTTTTGTAGATGCCGATTCAGACGAACGATTGATACGAAGATTGAAAAGAGATGTAGCCGAGCGCGGACGTACTGTAACAGAAGTATTGGATCGCTATCAAAACACCATGAAACCCATGCACGAAGCCTTTATTGAACCTTCAAAATCCTATGCTGACCTTATCATTCCGCACAACCAGCACAACCCCACTGCAGTTTTACTATTTGAAAAAATCATCACACAACTGATTGACTAAAATGTTTAAAAAAATTCGCTCAAAAAAATGGTTTTCCTTAGTCACCAACCTATATGTTTTGGTTGGAATGGGTTTTTTGGTGTGGATGGTTTTTTTGGATGCCAATTCGCTCATAATTCACTACCAACTCAACACTGAAATTCAAACGTTGGAAGCGCAAAAAATGCAACTTAAAAAAGAAATAGCTTCGGACAAAAAAGCCTTAGAAGAACTACAAGATCTGGAAAAGTTAGAGAAATATGCCCGCGAAAACTACTTTATGAAAAAAGAAGGGGAAGAGATTTTTTTAATTGAAATTAATGATAGTCTCTTAACCTCCAAAAATTAAGATTCAAATTGCATCTTCAAAATAGCGCTCTTTGTTTTTTGACAGATTGTTAAAAACCTACTACGCTTTTCGTAAAATATGTTTTTAGGAACGCATAAAAATTGTATTTTTACTGCTTACTTATACCAAATTAAATGAGCAAAATCATTGCTATTGCAAACCAAAAAGGCGGCGTTGGCAAAACCACCACGGCCGTAAATTTAGCTGCAAGTTTAGGCGTTTTAGAAAACAAAGTGCTCCTTATTGACGCAGACCCCCAAGCCAATGCAACATCAGGAATTGGAATTGATGTTGACCAAGTGGAAACAGGAACCTACCGTATGATTGAGCACAGCGCTCCTGTCCAAGAAACGATTCAAACCACCAGTTCTCCCAATCTTGACATCATTCCCGCTCACATCGATTTGGTAGCTATTGAAATCGAATTGGTAAATTTGGACGAGCGTGAGCTGATGATGAAAAAGGCAATTGCCCCCATCAAGGAAGATTACGATTACATCATTATCGATTGTGCACCTTCCTTGGGCCTGTTAACGCTAAATGCTTTAACCGCTGCCGATGCTGTTATCATTCCTATTCAATGCGAATATTTTGCATTGGAGGGATTGGGTAAATTATTAAACACCATCAAAAGTGTTCAAAAAATTCACAATCCTTCACTGAGTATCGAAGGGCTGTTGTTAACAATGTATGATTCTCGCTTACGCCTTTCCAATCAAGTTGTGAGTGAAGTGCAATCCCATTTCAATGAAATGGTGTTTAAAACCATCATTCAACGAAATGTAAAACTGGGAGAAGCTCCTAGCCATGGTGAAAGCATTATCAAATACGACGCTAGTAGCAAAGGAGCTGCGAGTTATTTAAAACTCGCACAAGAACTGATTAAAAAAAATAAAAACTAATGGCCAAAGCAACACAAAAACAAGCGCTAGGACGCGGTTTGTCTGCGCTTCTTAACGATCCAAAAAACGACATCCAGTCTGCTGACGACAAAAATGCAGATCAGGTCGTTGGAAATGTTATTGAGTTGCCTTTGGATCAAATAGCCATCAATCCTTTTCAGCCAAGAACCCATTTTGATGAAGAAGGTATTTCTGAATTGGCCAAATCCATTAAGGAATTAGGAATCATTCAGCCCATTACCGTTCGAAAAATTGGATTTCAATCCTACCAACTGATTTCGGGTGAGCGAAGATTTCGTGCAGTCAAACAACTCGAAATGGAAAGCATTCCCGCTTTCATTCGTATAGCCAACGACCAAGAATCGTTGGAAATGGCGCTGGTAGAAAACATCCAACGGCGCGATTTGGACCCTATTGAAATTGCTTTGTCTTACCAACGATTGATTGAAGACATTCAACTCACACAAGAACAAATGAGTTCACGTGTAGGTAAAAAACGTTCTACGATTGCCAATTACCTGCGACTTTTAAAGCTAGATCCCATTATTCAAACAGGAATGCGAGATGGGTTTTTGAGCATGGGTCACGGCCGGGCGTTGGTCAATGTTGAGTCCAAAACCGATCAGCTGGGAATCTATGAAAAAATACTTGCCAAAGGACTTTCCGTACGTGCCACTGAACAGTTGGTAAAAGAGTTAAAGGCACCCAAAACCATTAAAAAAAGAATTGTTACTCCGACTGAAAACATTCAAAAAGGGATTGACGGATTGAAAAAGAGTTTACAAACTGGGGTAAGCGTAAGCATGGAAACTCAAACGTCAGGAAAAATCATCCTTTCCTTTGGTTCGGAAGCCGATTTTAAAAAGTTGCAAAAACAATTGAAAAAATGATGCTTCCAAAATCATTGGGGATTATTCTATGCCTTCTAGGTATGTTTTGGGGACAAGCGCAAGACAGCTTGCAAGTCAAAGCACCCAAAATCATTGATCCGCTTTCGCCAGCAAAGGCTGCGTTTTATTCTGCCGTTCTTCCTGGACTGGGACAAATTCACAACAAAAAATACTGGAAACTCCCGCTGTTCTATGGCGGATTGGGTGCTGCTATTTATTCGTTTGACTTTAATAACAAACGATACGACCGTTACAGAAATGCATACAAAAGCAGAATGGCTGGATATACCAACGATGAATTTTTTGATATTATCTCCGAAGACGATCGCCTACTGGATGGACAAGATTTTCATAAAAGAAACCGTGATTTATCCATGGTTCTGATTGTGGGGCTCTATTTACTCAACATTCTTGATGCTAATGTCGATGCACATTTGAATCAATACAACGTAAACGATCAATTGACTTTTGAGCCTGTTATGGAAAATAACTATTTCGAAAACGGTGCTACAGTAGGACTGGCGTTAAAATATAATTTTTAGAACAATGAAGATTGCATTATTAGGATACGGACGCATGGGCAAAGCAATTGAAAAAATTGCGATTGACAGAGGACATGTAATTGTTGCAAAAATAGACAAAGACACGGGCTTAGAAGGTCTAGAAACTGCCGATGTTGCTATTAATTTTAGCATCCCCGATGCAGCTGTTGGCAATATTAGCGAAGCGCTCAATCGATCGGTGCCCGTTGTTTGCGGAACAACAGGTTGGCTAGAAAAATTAGAAGATATTAAGCAACTTTGTGTAGAAAAAAACAGTGCGTTTCTGTATGCTTCCAATTTTAGCTTGGGAGTGAATTTGTTTTTTGAGCTGAATAAAAAACTAGCCAAACTCATGCACACACAACCTCATTACAAAGCGATGATTGATGAAATTCATCATACCCAAAAACTCGATGCTCCTAGCGGAACAGCCATTACGTTGGCGGAAGGATTGATTGAAAACAGCACTTACAACAATTGGAAATTGGATGCTGAAGAAGACAATCAATTGAAAATTACTGCACAGCGCATCGACGATGTTCCAGGAACACACACGGTATATTACAAATCCGAAGTCGATACGATTGAAATCAAACATACGGCACACAACCGAACCGGTTTTGCACTTGGAGCCGTGGTGGCTGCGGAATGGATTGTAGGTAAACAAGGTGTTTTTGGAATGAATGATGTGTTAAACATTGGTTAATGTGCCTTAGTAAATTAATGCGAATGGCTATTTTCACTAAAAAATTTAAAGCTTATGACAGGTATTGAATGGTTATTATTTATCGGACTTGTTCAACTCGTTCACTTTCTTGGAACTTGGAAACTATACAAAATAGCCGGATACCAACCTTGGCAGGCACTGGTTCCTATATACAATGCCGTTATTTTAATGAAAATCATCAACCGACCTAGTTGGTGGGTATTGTTTCTCTTTGTTCCTATTATCAATTTGATTATGATTCCTGTGATATGGGTGGAATCCATTCGCAGTTTTGGGAAAAATAAAACCGAAGATACGCTACTTGTTTTACTCACTTTGGGCTTTTATCTGTACTATGTCAATTATTTTTTAAAAGTTGAACACATCAAAGACCGAAGCCTCAAACCCAGAACAGCCTTTGGCGATTGGTTCAGTTCTATATTGTTTGCTGTTGTTTTAGCAACATTGGTACACACCTATTTCATTCAACCCTATATCATCCCTACCGGATCGCTTGAGAAATCGTTGTTGATTGGGGATTTTTTGTTTGTCAGTAAGTTTCATTACGGAGCTCGCACTCCACAAACAGCCGTTGCTTTTCCGATGGTACACGATACAATTGTAGGAACAGGGATTCGCTCTTACCTAAACAAACCGCAAATCCCTTATTTTCGACTGCCCGGCATTCAAGAAATCAAGCGCAACGATATCGTGGTTTTTAGTTGGCCTGCCGATACGGTTCGTCAATTTTTTATTAAAGAACAAGGAGTAAAAAAGCCCATTGATAAAAAATCCAACTATGTAAAACGCTGTGTTGGAGTGGCAGGCGACCGATTGGAAATCATTGACGGATTTATTCATATCAACGGTGAGCAAACCGTTTTGCCCGATCGTGCGCGTCCTTTGTATAGCCACCAAGTATTCGGAAGCAAAGGAATATCTTCTCGAAAACTTATCGAAATGGGTATTACCGATTTGTCACGAAAGTATGAAATCAGTAACATCTCACAAACCATGTTTGATGCGCTACGTCCTTATATTTTAAATATTTCCAACAACAATCCGGCTAGTTATCAAATCCTGACAGGTGCTCGAGGCATTCCAACCAAGCTGATTCAAAAACACCGCATATCCGCAACAGAATTATTAGAAACTCGAAAAAATTTGCTGCTTACCGTTAAGCAAGCCGAAGCACTTAAAAAACTGCCCTGGGTAGATAGCGTCAAGCAAGTCGTAAACACCCAAAAAACGTACAACACCAACCTCTTTCCAAACGATATACGCTACAACTGGAATGAGGACAATTTTGGACCCATAGACATTCCGAGTGCAGGAAGCACAGTAACAATTACTCCTGAAAACCTACCGCTTTACAAAAAAATCATTCGGGATTATGAAAAAAACTCGGTGGAAATAACCAACGGAACCGTGATAATTAATGGAACTCCCACAGATACTTATACCTTTCAACAAGATTACTATTGGATGATGGGAGATAATCGTCACCGTTCGGAAGACAGTCGTTTTTGGGGATTTGTACCCGAAGACCACATTGTAGGAAAGCCCGTGTTCATTTGGATGAGTATTGATGGTATCAATGACGGTATCAAAAACTGGAAAATCCGATGGGATCGCGTATTTAGCACCGTAGGATTGGAGGGTGAACGCGTTTCGTACCGTTGGCCTTTTGCGATTTTGGTATTGCTTTGGTGGGGAATCAGTTACTATAGAAACCGAAAAAAGGCGTGAAAACCTTAGTGCTATGTCCGGCTTATTTTGCCCCTATTGCACATTGGGTTCCTTTGGCACACTCCACTCCTATTGTGTGGGAGACTCAGGATCATTACCAAAAACAAACCTATAGAAATCGTGCCTATATTGCGACCGCCAATGGAAAGCTGATGCTCAATATTCCTGTCAAACACACGCAAAAAGGAACGCATCAAAAATATCAAGAAGTTCGAATTGAAAACGATTTTCCATGGCAGCAGCAACACTGGAAGTCGCTTGAAAGTGCCTATCGTTCGTCTCCCTTTTTTGAATTTTACGAAGATGATCTAAATGTTTTATACACAACTCCTGCCCTTACACTGCTCGACTTCAATATGCGATGCATACGGTGGGTATGCGAAAGTTTGCAGTTGAACGCGCCTGAATTCACAACAACAAACTACCAGAAAACACTTCCTTCAGAACACACCGATGGTAGGGACTGGATTCATGCAAAAGGAAATCAGCCCATTGGGCTCGATCCCTACATTCAAGTTTTTTCGGAGAAAAATGGCTTTTTGGCCAATCTAAGTATTTTGGATTTGATTTTTAACGAAGGGCCCAATGCGGTTTCGTATTTAAAAAAAAGCAGGCCATAAGCCGGATTCTGTCGTGTCTTATCATTTATCTAGGTTCACAATTGCTCGTGAACTCGAACCGCCTACCCTCCAACATCGAGCGAGCCGCTCTCAAGCATTGGTTTACGTGGCGTTGCACCGTATAGAGTTTACCTGGTTTCACTACAGCCGAACTGTACTTGCTTTCTGTTGCACTGGTCCTATTTTGATTGCTCAAAACGACGGGTGTTACCCGCTATACTGCCCTATGGTGTCCGGACTTTCCTCTCTTCGCACAAAGCGAACAGCGATAAGAAGGCCTGCGGTACAAAAATACACCATTTTTGGTCGCTATTGTTAATAACTAGCTACTTTTTGAAAGTAGGAAGCATTCCAATCTACAGCTCAATTTTTTATATTTGTAGAGATGGAACACTTTGTCGTATCAGCATTGAAATACCGCCCACAAACATTTGAGGATGTTGTGGGGCAGCGTTCTATTACACAAACACTTCTGAACGCTATCGATCAGAATCATTTGGCACAAGCCTTGTTGTTTTGTGGACCTCGTGGAGTGGGAAAAACTACCTGTGCACGGATCCTTGCCAAAAAAATAAATCAAGACGAATCGCACGATCCCAACGAAGATTTTGCTTTCAATATTTTTGAGCTCGATGCGGCTTCCAACAACTCTGTGGAAGACATCCGAAATGTCATTGATCAAGTGCGCATTCCCCCCCAAACTGGGCAGTATAAAGTCTATATTATTGATGAGGTGCACATGCTCTCTCAAGCGGCCTTCAATGCTTTTTTAAAGACCCTGGAAGAACCGCCCAAACACGCCATCTTTATTTTGGCAACCACCGAAAAACACAAGATCATTCCGACTATTTTATCTAGATGTCAAATATATGATTTTAAGCGTATTGGAATAGAAGATGCGAAGCAATACTTAAAATATATTGCAGACAAAGAATCCATTCAAATAGAAGACGATGCCTTGTATTTAATTGCTCAAAAAGCGGACGGCGCCATGCGAGATGCCTTGTCAATTTTTGACCGTATTGTAAGCTTTTCTGGGAACGATATTACCGTACAGCAAGTCGCTGAAAACTTGAACGTATTGGATTATGACACCTATTTTTCAGCGACTGATTTTTTACTCCAACAAGATATTCCTAAGGCGTTGTTGTTGTTCGATGAAGTTCTAAAAAAAGGATTCGACGGACATCATTTTATTACCGGATTGGCATCTCATTTTCGGGATTTGTGGGTCGCCAAAAATCCGGCTACCGTGTCGTTGTTGGAAGTAGGAACCAACACCCGCGAAAAGTATTTGTTGCAAGCCCAAAAAACTCCCGAAGCGTTTTTGCAACAAGGCATTGAATTGGCAAACCAATGCGATTTGAACTACAAAACCAGTAAAAATCAACGGCTTCTTGTCGAGCTTTGTCTTATGCAGTTAGCTTCTATCCTTTCTGAGGACGAAAAAAAAAAGTCTAAACCCTTTATAATTCCCGCCCAAAAGGTAAAACTGCCCCAAAAAGCCGTTGAAAGTACCGTTACTGATGCACAGGTTGTTGAAGTTGCTCCCACTCCTACTCCCAAGCCTGTCGAAGAAACCCCTGCTCCCAAGGTTGAAATTTCCATTCCCACCGACCGAAAGGTCGTATCGGGACTTTCTATATCGAGTGTTCAAAAGAAAAAAGCCCATTTGGAACACCAACAACAAAACATCCCCAAAGACAGCGAACAACCCCAAAACGCTTTTAGCGAAGTGCAGTTTTTGGAAGTTTGGAAAAAATCCACACAACAACTCGTTGAACAAGGCGAACGCAATTTGGCTACCCTTATGGAACTTGATACGCCTAGTTTAGTTAACGAAACTGAAATTCATTTGTCATTTCCCAACCATACCAACAAACTGGAACTGGAACGTGCACAGCAACTGTTTATGCCTTTTATCAAAAATGAATTGAACAACCACGCCATTGCCTTGCATATTGAGGTCAATGAAACCCAAGAAAAGAAATACGTATTTACTCCTATGGAAAAGTACGAACAGTTCAAAGCCATCAATCCTGTGATTGAGAAAATACGCAAAGAATTTAAACTCGATTTGTAATGTTAGGCCTTAAACTTCCCACGGACCCGCGCTGGGTCAATATTGTTGAAAAAAACATTCACGAAATACTTGTAGATCACGCCTTTTGTGAACAAAAAGCAGCCAGTACAGCTTTGTCGTTTATTGTATTGTTCCCTGAACACACCGAACTGGTTCGGGCTATGATTGCCTTGGCAAAGGAAGAAATGAGCCATTTTAAGATGGTACATGATCTTATCATAGAACGCGGCGAAACCCTGGGGCGCGACCGTAAAGATGCTTATGTCAATACGGTGATGCAGTTTTTTCCCAAAGGAGGCAGTCGCACCGATTTTTTGGTACACAAGCTGCTCTACGCTGCTTTGATTGAAGCGCGGAGTTGCGAACGGTTTCGATTGCTTTCCGAACAACTGAAAGATCCAAAGCTTGCTGATTTTTACAAAAAACTTATGATTAGCGAAGCCAACCACTATACCTTGTTTTTGGGCTTTGCACGACAATACGGAACCTCTGTTGACGCAGTGAACCAAAAGTGGAACGCTTTGCTGGAGTTTGAAGCTTCGGTAATTAAAAACCTCGGCACCTCCGAAACCGTTCACGGATAAACACCCAAAAAAAGGAAAGAAAACAACAGAAATTGATATTTCTAAACTAAATATTGAATTTCCTGAAAGTGGATTTTTTATTGGTATCGAATGGCTTATAATAGAAGAAAATAAACACGAATATAATTATACAATGGAAGGTTCAAGAAAAAAACTTGAAACGCATGAAAATAGCTGGATTTTTAATCAAGGTAAATGGAGAAAAGTTTGGAAAAATGTTGGAACAAGTAAAAAATTTGAAGAGAAGTACAGCCTAATGGCAATTGAATTAACACTTAAAAATTAAAAAATACTGTGGGCAACAATGTGTATAATTCATTGCTAGTTAGAGCTTACTTACGAAAGTCCTCGCAGACTTTCTATCTGTGATTTATTTGCTAACTTTAGTGCTTAAACACGCAACGAAATCATACACTAGACCGTTACGCTCATGGCCAAGAACATAGAGTGTCTAGAATATGAATTAAAACGTGCCTTGGAGCAAGACCGCCATTGTTCTCTTTTATAATGTTTATCAATTAAACCCCAACACTTATCTATTGGTTTGGGGGAAAATGGCGGAAAGTTGCACTTCTCAAAAATACACTCTACCGTATGGAGTTTCTTAGTAAATTTTTCAAATAACTCGATTGGGTTTCAAATATTTCATGTTATCTCTATATTTGCAACTTGAAAAATTAACCACAATCCGCAATACTTTGCGATTGTTTGAATTAAAAATATGAGAAAAACATTTATTGGATTGTTTATCGGTCTTTGTTCAACTTTTGGAATGGCACAATCGTCTAATTTGGGAAATTGGCTGCTCTACTTTGGAAATAAAAAAATAGACAACCGATGGAATTGGCACCACGAAGTTCAATATCGAAACTATGATGCCATAGGCGATTTGGAGCAATTGTTGTTGCGAACAGGAATGGGATACAATCTAAGCGAAAACAATAACAATCTTTTACTGGGCTACGGATTTATAAAAAGTCAAAACTATACGCCCGAATCTGATGGAAAAATCACAGTTAATGAACATAGAATATATCAGCAGTTCATTACGCGTCAAAGTTTTGGAAGAGTAAAAGTGCAACATCGCTATCGGTTTGAACAACGTTGGGTCGAAGACCAAGATTTTAAAATGAGATTTCGGTACTTCTTGGCTTTCAACATTCCCCTCAACAAGCCAGATATGACCGAAAAGGCTTTTTACCTTTCATCATACAACGAAATTTTCATAAACCACGAAAACACCGTCTTCGACAGAAACAGACTGTACGGTGGTATTGGCTACAAACTGAACAATTATTTTCGTTTCGAATTGGGGTATATGAACCAGTTTTTGAACCATAGCAATCGAGACCAACTAAACATGGCTACCTTTTTTTCCTTTTAAAAAAAAACAATATATTCGCTAGCTTATAAAAAATAACACATGAAAAATTTGTTTTCAAACTTTAAGGGCGATCTTTTTGGAGGAATTACTGCTGGAATTGTAGCGCTCCCTTTGGCATTGGCATTTGGTGTATCATCAGGGCTAGGACCAGATGCAGGGCTATACGGCGCCATTTTTATCAGTTTCTTTGCCGCACTTTTTGGGGGAACTCCCACTCAGATTTCTGGACCTACTGCACCAATGACAGCAGTAAGTATGGTGGTCATTGCAGGAATCGTCGCCGCAAACGATGGGGATGTTCAAAAGGCCTTGCCTTCCATTTTATTAATTTTTCTATTGGCTGGTCTGATTCAAATCATTCTAGGATTTGTGGGTATTGGTAAGTACATTCGGTACATCCCCTACCCAGTTGTTTCAGGGTTTATGACTGCTATTGGTGTTATCATATTGTTTACGCAATTGGCTCCTTCTTTTGGATACAACCCCAAAGAAGACTCCGAATATGTCAACATGTTCAAAGCAGAAGCTGAAAAACGCATTTTAGAAAATATTTTACAGGATGAAGCTGGTGAAGGAATTTTGGTGCTAGAAGATTTTAGAGAAACCATTACCCGAGCCGAAAAAATTACTCCAAATGATATTCTTCGTGAATCTCAAACACTCGCCGCAAAAGAAGCTTCTGGTGTGTTGGGATCTATCAAAGTTTTTACGCGTATTGTAAGAAACGTGAATTGGCTAGAACTCAGTTTGGCGTTGCTTACCATTTTTATCATTTACGGTTTCAAAAGAATTACAACCAAAGTTCCTAGTACATTAGTAGCCTTAGTAGTCGTTACTGGAGGTGCGGTAGCTTTGGGACTCGATTACAAACCCATTCGTGAAATTCCAAGTGGATTTCCAATTCCCAATTTTGAAATCTTTCAGTTCTTTAGTCTAAAAGCAATTTCACCTCACATATTTACTGCCATTGCTTTGGCATTTCTAGGCGCCATTGACTCATTGCTAACCAGTGTTGTGGCGGATAATATGACCAAAACCAAACACAGCCCTAACAAAGAATTGGTAGGGCAAGGAATTGGAAACAGTATAGCCGCCGTTTTTGGTGGTCTTCCCGGCGCTGGAGCTACCATTCGTACGGTTGTAAATATCAACGCAGGAGGAAAAACAAAACTTTCAGGAATGATTGCGGGAATAATGTTGCTGGTAATTATGCTTGGATTTAGCTCTGTGGCTTCCAAAATACCAGCGGCTGTATTGGCCGGAATTCTGGTAACCGTTGGAATCGGTGTGATGGATTATAAAGGAATAAAAGCCATTCCTTCGCTACCCAGAGATATCAAAATAGCCAATATTCGATTGAGCTCTGAAGTCCTAATTATGATTATCGTTCTGGTTTTATCTTCTCTTTGGGATTTGGTATATGCCGTAGGAATTGGACTGGTAATTGCTTCTCTTATGTTTATGAAAAAAATAGGAGACCTCACCGCCCAACGCTCGGATGTAAAGTCCTTAAAAGAAGAAAATTGGCCTGACGAACTAGGTTTGACAGATGCTTTGAAAGAAAAAGTATTTATCAAACACATCAAAGGACCCTTGTTCTTTGGATCTACTAGCGACTTCCAAGTTTTAATCAAACAAATTCCAGATTCGGCTTCTACCATTGTAATTCGTATGGATCGAATGCAATATATGGATCAAACGGGCTTGTATGTGTTGGAAGATATTATTGTAGATCTTAAAAAACAGGGGAAAAACGTACTCTTTGTGGATGTTCTCAAGCAGCCTCTTTACATGATGGAGCGAATTAGAATGATTCCTCAACTCATTGCTAAGGAACATATTTTTGAAAACTTTGATGATTGCTTGCGTTGGATAAAAAAACACACGGATAAGTAGGTTTAAAAACGATCAAGGTTGTTTTCACAAATCCTTTCCTCAACCCTATTATAGAAGCTACTGCGCCAAAAACTTAAAATAGTTTTTGAGTAAGTCCGCATTTTTTTCGGTAGGTGTAAAAATTTCCAAGAGTTTGGGTTGTGAAGACGGTTTAAAAAAGCTCGAAAGTGCCCGTTTCAATCCCCATTGAGATCGTGCATTTTGATAACGAAACCCATGCATTCTTGCCAATTGCTTGGCGGTTAAAGTGTGTTGGGTTTCAAAAAAAGTAGCGAAAGTCGAATCTGCTTTGGCTCCGGGTAAAATTCTGAAAATACCACCACCACCGTTATTAATCACTACAATCCTAAAGTCGTTTCGAAGGTGTGTGTTCCAAAGTCCGTTGCTATCGTATAAAAAACTCAAATCGCCTGAAACCAACAACGTTGGAGTTTTGTTCACAACCGAAGCTCCTACAGCTGTAGAAGTACTCCCATCAATACCGCTTGTTCCACGATTGCAAAACTGAGTGTGCGTAGGATTGTTATTAAAAAGCTGCATATAACGAATGCTAGAACTGTTTCCAATTTGAAGATGATATGCGTCGGGAATACGTGCGAGCAACATTTCAAAAACTTTGAGATCTGAAAAGGGCGTTTTTTTCATATAACGCTCGTGCGCCTGAGTGCGCTCTTGCTGTAACGCCAACCAAAGCGATCTGTAATCACTACCAACTGTTGACTTGGGCAATGTTCTAAAAAAAGCTGTGGGATTCACTTCTTCGTGCAAAACGCCTTGATAAAAAGTGTCATAAGCCTCCCTCTCACCAACATGAAAATGCTGTTGAGGCGGATAATTTCTCAATGCGGTTTTTATTTTTTTAGAAACAATCATCCCTCCAACTGT
>JAURCF010000063.1 GCA_030828565.1 Flavobacteriaceae bacterium | reverse complement strand
TTTTTTTAAAATGGATAAGCCAATAGCGGATGCTTCCGCTCTAGCAGAAACTACCATCCCTTGGGTAAAGCGTCTGGGCTCTTCGATTGGTTTTTGACAAGCCGTAAATGCCAAAAAAATAACAACAATTGTATAAAACAGCCTACGCATTAATTTTAAGTTTTTGGTTAACATGGCTTTGAATTGATGGGAAAAATTCAAAAAACAAGGACTCAAAATAAGGGTATTGGTCTTTTAAAATCAATACGCTTTTATCCAATTGTGTTGGAAATTTTGTGCGTTGACTCATTAATTTCAAAACAGATTCCAAACCTTCAATGGTTTGGTAAGACGCTAGCCATTGATATTGATTCATTGCAGTCAAATAACGAAGTGAAGAATGAGGCAAATGTTCTTGAAAATGAATCAATGTCTTATAGCAATAATCTGCATATTCAGGCAAGGTTTTGGTTGAGTACTGTTCCCAATTTTTGGCCAAAAAATGATCGTAAAACATATCTACCAAAACCGAACTGTAGTGTCTATGAGCAGGGAACAATTCTTTTCTAATGATTTTGCTTACAGGATGTTCGTCAGTAAAGGAGTCAATCGAGCGATGCAGTAATATTCCTTGCTGCACTTCTTGTGGGAAGTTCAAGTATTGTTTGCCCTTTACCCGATCTGCGATGAAGTTACCTACCATAATTTCTTTGTTGAAAGCCGACAAGTACAGATGCGCCAAATAATTCATGACTGAAAAATAAGGATTATAGTTGAATAAAAGATAAGGGATTGTATCTTTGTATAAATCAACATTCAATGACGTTAATTAAATCCATTTCAGGAATACGAGGCACAATTGGAGGCAATATCCATGAAAATCTAACTCCTATTGACGCCGTTAAGTTTGCCTCTGCCTATGGTACTTGGTTGCAACAAAAATACCCCAACACTTCACTTTCTGTTGTTTTAGGAAGAGATGCTCGTATATCTGGAGCAATGATTCAAAACTTGGTTCAATACACCTTGGTTGGGTTAGGAATCCATATTATTGATGTTGGATTATCAACCACCCCAACCGTCGAATTGATGGTTCCTAAGTACAAGGCTCAGGGTGGAATTATTCTTACTGCAAGCCACAACCCAAAACAGTGGAACGCTCTTAAACTCCTCAACGAGGAAGGGGAATTTTTAAACGCAAACGAAGGAAAAACTATTTTAGATATTGCCGAATCTTCCCAATTTTCATTTGCTGATGTTGATTCTTTGGGCAAGGTTACTTTGGTTAAAAACGCAATTGAACAACACGTAGAGCATGTCTTATCACTTTCTTTGGTTACTGTTGATACGATTCGGAAAGCTGGATTAAAAGTAGTTGTTGACGGAGTCAATTCTTCAGGCGGTATTGCAATTCCAAAATTACTTGACGCACTAGGAGTGGAGACTGTCAAGTTGTTTTGTGAGCCCAATGGGCACTTTCCGCACAATCCAGAACCTCTTAAAGAGCATTTGACCGATTTGTCTCAAACTGTTATAGATGAAAAAGCAGACTTGGGAATTGTGGTAGATCCTGATGTAGATAGATTGGCATTTATGAGCGAAAATGGAGAAATGTTTGGGGAAGAATACACCTTGGTAGCTTGCGCCGATTATGTGTTGAGCAAAACACCCGGAAATACAGTTTCCAACATGTCTTCTACCCGAGCTCTTAAAGATATTACAGAACATCATAAGGGCACCTACCAAGCAAGTGCAGTGGGTGAAGTCAATGTGGTTGAGTTAATGAAAAAAACACAAGCCATTATTGGTGGCGAAGGCAACGGAGGAATTATCTATCCCGAAAGTCATTACGGAAGAGATGCATTGGTTGGCGTAGCACTCTTTTTGTCCTTATTAGCTGAAAAAAAGGGGTTGGTAAGCGATTTAAGAGCTTCATACCCCAATTATTTTATGAGCAAACAGAAAATTGATTTGACTCCTAATATTGAAGCCGATCAAGCATTGGAGATTATGGCAAATACATACAGATCCGAAAAAATTTCTACCATTGACGGCGTTAAAATAGATTTTGAAAATCAATGGGTTCATCTTCGAAAATCAAATACAGAGCCCATTATACGTGTTTACACAGAGGCCACATCACAATCAGCTGCTACTGAATTGGCAAACCGATTCCGTAACGAAATTTTAAGTCTTTAAATGAGGTTACTAGGAACTTTATCCTTGTGTTTGAAACGATTGTGTGTCCATAAGTAATGGGCTGGATTTGCTTTGACTTGTGCTTCAATTCTTTGTAGAAAATCATCGGTAATTTCGTAATCTTTGAAGTCTTTTGGATTTTCTGCCAAAGGCTCTATTGTAGCTTCATAAAAACCACGCTTTTTCTTTTCAAGTCTAGCAAAAACAATAGGTAAGTCGAATTCTTTCGCCAAACGCTCTCCTCCCGTAAAAACTGGAACTTTGACACCAAAAAAAGTTTGCCAATAGTTTTTTGAACGCAATTGAGGAGACTGGTCGCCCGCAAATCCATATGTAGCCAAAACTCCCTCGTGGTGATGTTTTTGCAATGTTTCACGAACTTTACTTCGAGGTATGAGGTAGGCCCCATGTTTGCGACGAATTCTTTGAACCATTCGATCAAAGTAAGGATTGGAAAGCGGTGTATATACACCGAATCCGTCGTGAGGCATATGATAAGTAATGGACAACAACCATTCGTAGCTTGCATAATGACCGCACATAACAATAATGCTCTTCCCTTCTTTTCCGTATCGTTCGAAAAGCGCCTTATTTTTAACAACAAACCGTTTTTTAATTGCAGTCTCAGAAATTGTAATGGATTTGATCATTTCCAAAAACAAATCACAAAAGTGTTTGTAAAAATCTTTTTCAATAGCTTTTGCATGCTTAAGGTTTTTAGCAACACCAGCCGTTCGAATGTTTTTACGAACGGTTTTTTTTCGGTATTTCACAACCCGATACATCAAAAAACAAAGCACATCAGAAAATAGGTACAAGATTCTGAACGGCAACAGTGAAATCAAAAGCAAAAATGGATATATCGTATAAAAAGCAATACGTTGCATAGGTATAAAATTTCAACAAATATAGTATATTTGCGTCCAAATAAGCCCACTTTGGAATCAATTCATCCTATCCTTTTATTGATAATTGGCGTTAATGTTCTCGTTTCTTTTAAAGGATTTGAAAACGATTCTTTTTTCAATCGTTACAAGTTTCAAGTAAATGCCGTTCGAACCGGCGATAAAAAACGACTGTGGACTGCTGGATTCTTACATGTCGATTTTTCGCATTTGTTGTTCAATATGTTTGCCTTATACATATTTGCGGACATTGTTCTTTACAACTTAGGGATCTTTTTGTTTGTAATCCTCTATTTTGTTTGCTTATATGTAGGAAATCTGTTTACCTATATCTACCATAAAAATCAAGGTTATTATTCAGCTGTAGGTGCAAGTGGAGCTGTGTCAGGGATTGTTTATGCAGCCATTTTGCTCAATCCCTTAATGAATTTGTATTTATTTTTTATACCCATTCCAATTTCAGGAATCGTTTTTGGAGTAGGGTACTTATTGTATTCGATGTATGGAATGAAAAAACAGACAGGAAATATTGGTCACACGGCACATTTTGGAGGAGCCGCAGCAGGATTTATAGCTACTTTACTGATGCAGCCATCAGTTGTGATTCAACAGCCTATTATGGTTGGTTTGCTGGCAATACCCATTGTATTAATGGCGTATCTTATTAAAAAAGACAAGCTTTAAAGCGCGAGCAGCTCAGCTACTTTTTCTTCCAATTGCACACCACGGAGCCCCGATGATAAAATGGTGAGATTTTGATCGACAATAAATGTTCGAGGTATTGAATTGACATCGTACAAACGTGCAATAGGATCTTGCCAGTACTTAAGGTTTGAAACATGAGACCAAGTAAGATTATCCGCTTCAATAGCTTCCTTCCAGTTGCCTGCATCTTTATCCAAAGATACTCCAACAATAGTGAGCCCTTTGTCATTAAATTTTTGATACATTGCAACAATAGCAGGATTTTCAACTCGACAAGGCTTGCACCATGAAGCCCAAAAATCAATCAGGGTTATTTTTCCTTGGCTAGCAATCTGTTTCAAAGAAATTTGTTCACCAGAGGGGTTGGGTGCCATAAAATCGGGAGCAATGCTTCCTACTCCTAGTTTCTTTGGAGCTTCAACTTCTATGGCTTCGGGGTAAAGAATGTTATTAATGTTTTGAGCCGATTTTGTTTTTTTAACCAAATCCGAAAACGAGGTGAATAGAGTCTTTGCTTCTTCGGATTCTATGGACTTGTTCATGAGCATTCGTTCCAGAATCAAAGAAGAAATATAGGAATCCGACTGATTTGAAATAAAATCGAGTTCGTATTGAGTGAGTTTGTCAAGCATGGCATCAAATTGCTCTTTAAGATCAGAGATGGCTAAGGAATCTCCTGAAATGGATGGGTTTCGCATTTCCATTTGAATTTTATTCAAATCCTTTCCAAACTTTTCAGCACCTGTTAAGTAGGACTCAAAATCTCTGTTGGACGATGTTCCACTTACTTTAGAGGAACGAAGGCTGTCTTTATAAACGTTGATATTAATGTTTCCACTTTCCAATACAAATGGAAGGTTACCACGTATTCCGTCAAAGAACAAATAATGCATTTCAGGGATGTCAACTTCTCCTGAAAAAGAAAACTTACCTTCCAATACTTTGAGTGTGTCAATAGGTTCGGGGCCATTGTCCTCTCCAACTTTAACAAGATAAATTTGCGAAGTATCTTCCATATCTATGGTGCCATCAACTTTGTAGGCGGTAGATTGAGAACATTGGGTAAAAACAAAAATTAATAAGAAATAAACAACATATTTTTTCATTGAAAAGGGTTTTTTTATGTGCTGTAAATGTACAGAATCCTTTTTAATTCCAAAAAGGAACATACTTTGTTTATGATGACTTAAAAAAACACTATTTTAGTAAAGCTAAATTCAATGAAAAAAAACATTCAAATCCTTGACGGTCAACTCGAAGGTTCCATTAAAACGGATGCCTTATCAAGGGCTTTGTATGCTACCGATGCATCGGTATATAAAAAAACACCCCTTGCCGTTTCGTTTCCAAAATCTATATCTGATTTAAAAAAAATCATTCATTTCGCTCAAGAGCATCGTTTGGGTATCATTCCTAGAACTGCAGGAACTTCTCTTGCAGGACAATGCGTTGGAGATGGAATTGTGGTTGATGTGTCCAAATATTTCTGTGACATTATCGCATTGGACATAAAAAAGAAAACCGTTACTGTTCAGCCTGGAGTAATTAGAGACGAACTGAATCGTTATGTAAAACCGTTTGGATTGTTTTTTGGTCCCAATACTTCCACTTCCAATCGGTGTATGATAGGAGGGATGGTGGGAAATAATTCTTCTGGTACAACCTCCATTCAATATGGAGTGACCCGCGATAAAGTGCTTTCCCTAGAAGTTGTTTTATCCGATGGGAGTGATGCGGTTTTTTCAGAATTAACTTCCAATGCATTGGAAGCTAAACAACAACTGAATACATTGGAAGGAAAAATTTACCGTGATCTAATATCGAAGCTATCCGATAGCAATGTTCAGAATGAAATTAACAAAGAATTTCCGAAACCATCCATCCACCGAAGAAATACAGGATATGCGGTCGATGCATTGATAAAGAGCGCTCCATTTACTGATAAAGGTCCTCTATTTTCACTTTGCCCACTGCTAACAGGAAGCGAAGGAACATTGGCTTTTACAACCTCCGTAACCTTACAGTTGGATGATTTACCACCGCCTCACAAAAAAATGATAGTAGCCCATTTCGATAGCATCAAATCTTGTTTGTCATCCGTTGCTCCAGTAATGAAGCATTCGCTCCAAACCTGCGAGATGATGGATAAAACTATTTTAGACTGTACGCTCAACAACAAACAGCAACTCGCCAATCGTTTTTTTGTTCAAGGAGACCCCAAAGCATTGTTGTTATTAGAAGTGGCAGCAGAATCAATAGAAACACTTGATATTGAAGTGGAAAAAGTGTTGGAAACCCTAATGAATCTAAAAACCAGTTATGCAAGGCCTGTTCTAAGTGGTACTCAAATTGATCAAGCTATGGAATTGAGAAAAGCAGGTTTGGGATTGCTTGGAAACATGGTGGGAGATCGAAAAGCAGTTGCTTGTATAGAAGACACTGCTGTTGCTCTTGAAGATTTGGATTCTTTTATTGATGCATTTTCCAAACTCATGCAAAAGTTCAATCAAAATGCAGTCTACTACGCTCATGCTGGGGCAGGTGAGTTGCATTTACGCCCGCTTCTCAACCTAAAAGACAAAGAAGACGTAGTGTTGTTTCGTCAAATTACTACCGAAGTTGCACAATTGGTCAAAAAATTCAAGGGATCTTTAAGCGGTGAACACGGAGATGGAATTGTTCGATCTGAATTCATCCCAATGATGATAGGGCAAAAAAATTACTCGCTTTTAAAGATCATTAAAAGTTTATTTGATCCTAACAACATCTTCAATCCAGGAAAAATTATAGAAGCTCCTAAAATGGACGAATCGTTTCGTACACATGTCGGACAAGAAACCCCCGAAATTAGTACACTTCTTGACTTTTCGAGTTCTATGGGTATCGTTCGTGCTACCGAACAATGCAACGGTTCTGGAGATTGTCTTAAAGTTAGTGGAGGCGCTATGTGTCCTAGCTACAGAGCAACTCGGAATGAAAAAGACACTACGCGAGGAAGGGCCAATGCGCTGCGAGAATTTTTGTATCAAAAAAACACTAACAGATTCGACCACAAAGAGTTGAAAGAGGTTTTTGACTTGTGTTTGAGCTGCAAAGCTTGTGCAAGCGAATGTCCCAGCAATGTAGATGTTGCGGCATTCAAAGCTGAGTTTTTGTATCAATACCACCAAAACAATCGGAGAAGATTACGCGATTACGTCATGGGTTACAATGCACGTTTTAACGCCTTGGGAAGCATGCTTACTTCGGTTACCAATTTCTTTTTTTCAAACATTATAACCCGTTATTGGATTAAAAAAACAGCGGGGATTCACCCAAAAAGATCCCTGCCATTAATTTCAAATAAAACTTTAGAAAAATTACTTCAAAATACTGAAAATAAAGAAGTTACAATTAATAAAAAAATATATTTATTTATTGATGAATTCACAAATTATTTGGAATCTGAATTGGGTTTAAAAGCATTTCAGTTATTGACACGATTGGGATATGATGTTTGTCATCTGCCCTTTGTGGACAGTGGTCGTAGTCAAATCTCTAAAGGGTTTCTTAAAGACGCTAAACAATTGGCAAATACAAATACCAATCGTTTTAAGGGTGTTATTGACAGCAAAACGCCTTTAGTAGGTATAGAGCCTTCTGCCATTCTTTCCTTTAGAGATGAATACCCAAAATTGGCGACAGATCAAAAAGCAGCAAAGCACTTGGCAAAAAACACTTACTTAATCGATGAATTCCTAGCTTCCGAAATCAAAGCAGGGATTATTACTGATGCCGCTTTTACAAAAGCACCTAAAAAAATGAGCTTCCATGCGCATTGCCACCAAAAAGCATTGGGTGATCCTAAAGATACCCTAAGAATTTTAAATTTTCCCACTAATTACGAAGCAAGCCTAATTCCTTCCGGATGTTGTGGGATGGCAGGATCTTTTGGTTATGAAAAAGAACATTATGATGTAAGTATGCAAATTGGAGAAGATGTTTTGTTTCCCGAACTAAAAAAACTTCCCGACACGACTCTTGTAGTTGCAAATGGAACCAGCTGCAGGCATCAAATCAAGGATGGGACTCGTAAAAAGGCATTTCATCCAGTAGAAATATTGCTTGATGCGTTGGTATAAAAAGGCCTAAAATGAGCC
>JAURCF010000025.1 GCA_030828565.1 Flavobacteriaceae bacterium | reverse complement strand
TACTCGAATGTAGTCAATTTCCATAACGTCTTCCGTAAAGGCGGGGTCTATAACGCCTCCCAATGTGCCTCCCATGGCAACATTGAGCAAGATAAAGAATGGATCGTTAAAGGGTTTTGAATTGCTGGTATTCATTGAAAAATAGTTTGTGTTGTCAATATAGATCTTGATATGATTTATGGTCCAATCAACCGAATAAATATGCCAATCAGAATCTACGTTACTAACCGTTTGATTCGTTCCGTAACTGGCTGGACTGTAATTGTCTCCGGATGGATATAACCCATTTCCGTTCCAATGACAGGTGCCTAACACTTTTGATTTGTCTTGACCGCTTTGCTCCATAATATCAATTTCTCCGCAGTAGGGCCAACCAATAGAGGAAAAAGAACTCCCTAACATCCATATCGCAGGCCATGTTCCTTGACTTTTGGGAAGCTTGGCGCGAACTTCAACTTTTCCATACATAAATTCGTAACGGTCTTCAGTATTCATTCTGCCAGAAGTATATTGAAACCCTTCACTTTGTTTTTTAGCTGTAATTTTCAAAGTCCCATTAGAAACTTCAATATTTTCTGCTTTATAAAATTGTTTTTCTTGATTTCCCCATCCGCCAGATCCATTACCCGTTTGGATGTTCCAGGTACTGCTATCAGGAGCTCCA
The DNA here is from genome assembly GCA_030828565.1 of Flavobacteriaceae bacterium. GTDB lineage: Bacteria > Bacteroidota > Bacteroidia > Flavobacteriales > Flavobacteriaceae > JAQWSC01. The sequence continues at coordinate 21,647 of JAURCF010000025.1, read as the reverse complement.
TCAACATCAAACTCTTCTGACCACACCAATACATCGTTGTTTCCAGAACCTTGTATTTTGGTTGGATCATCAATCGGTTGACTAGAGTCATCAGCGTCAGATGAACTGTTGCTGGAACAAGAAATTAAAAAAAGCGCACTGAATAATGAGAGGTATAAAGAGTGGAAATATTGTGAAAAATGAGTGTGTACTTGACTTTGCAAAGAATCAAAAAAAAATTATTTTTAATTTAAATAATTGTTGGTTTTGTTGAGGTGATGTACAGTGAAAATACGCGAAAATACGCCCTAAAAACTACCGAAACAGGTTGTTATTTTACCTGAAAAGGGAAGTTGGCGGTTGCTGCTTTTGAAATTCCATCATCGACATAAGCAAACAATCGATAATTTCCTGCCTCCTTGGGCGCTTTAAAAAGCAATTCTTTTGGTTGCTGAGAAACGATTTGAAAAAGAATAGAATTGGGGCGTTTTTCGGGATCGCCGCCTTCCTGTAAATCGGTGCTTTCCAAAAGGATTTCCCATCGAAAATGCAAGTTGTTTTTGGAATGTAACGAAGAGGTTTGAAGAGAAGCTTTGCACAAAGAATCGGGAGGCAATACAACATTTTCCAATGCTTTTTTACCATTGATCGTAAGATTGTTGATGCGCGGACATCTTGTTTGTGGCCATTGATGGCTCCATAAAAAATGCATCACGTCAACCGATTCCGTTTCTTTTCCATCCTCCAAAAACAATCCGTACCAGGTAGGTGTTCTCTCTTGCTTTTGTCCCCAAAGAAACACATAAGACCCAACACATTGTTGTGTTTCAGCCGCAATGGCCTTCTGATATCTTTTCAAATAATGCTGTGCTTTGGTGTGGCTATTTTCCTCAATAGGAGCATCCCAGGAGGTTTTAGGGACTTCCCAGTGCCCAGTGGCGCCCCATTCGGTAACCATATAAGCGCCGTCCCATCCGTAGGCTCTTATTCGATTTGGAAGGGTCATCAGTTCGCCGTATTCTTGAACAGACAATAGGTCTAAATCGGGAGCGCGGTTTTTAATCTGTGTGATTTCTTCTTGCGTAATTCCTGCCAAGGGTGCTGTGGTCAGATGATTTGGATCCAACTCATGAATCATAACAGAAATATCATTGACCGCATCCCATACTTTGGGATTGCTGTAATGAAGATTCAGTTCATTACCAATGCACCAAATCAAAAGGGCTGGATGCTCTTTGAGAGTCAATACTTGTTCTCGGATGAGATTTTTTTGTGCTTCAACAGCAGCAATATCGTTGTAGTCGAATCCGTGGCGTTCGCGAGCGACTTCAATACCCATAGTAACCATAAGACCGTATTTGTGGGCTTCATCAAGCACTTGGAGTGCCGATTGTTGGCCATTATCGGTGCGCCAGGTTCGAAAAGAGTTTCCGTGATGGGCTGCTAGAGAAGAAATGTCCCCAAACTCCAGTCCTCCCCCTTTGATATAAAACGGTTTTCCATTTACCATCAATTGATAGTTACCGTTGGATTGTATAAGTCTTACTTTGGAAGGTTGATTGTACATGTTTTAGGTTGAAGTAAATGGATTTTGGGGTTAGTTCTTTACAAATTCTAGTTCAATTTGCTCCAATGATTTTCCTTTGGTTTCGGGAAGTATTTTTAATAAAATAAAGAACCCAACAAAGGCGATGGCTCCAAAAATAAAGAAGGTAATAGCGCTGCCCAAATGGGATAATTCCCAAGGGAAAAGTTGTTGTACGCCCCAACTGGTAAACGAGTTGACAAATCCTATAACACCAATGGCCAATCCGCGATAGGCATTGGGATATAGCTCGGACAGCATTACCCACATTACGGGTCCTAAAGAAAACGCAAAACAAGCAATAAACCCAAGTATTCCCAAAAGAACAATCGCAGCATTCATTTCAGTAGCAGCCTCCAAAATCGCGCCTTCGTTTTTAGCATATACTTGATTTCCTAAAAGTGCTTTTACATCATTTTTAAACACAACATCGCTTGTGTATCCTTTGTTTTGGATGGGTTTCAATAAATCTGGCTGGAAGTTTTGAAATGCGGCTATTTCTTGTGAAGTCAATTTGTATTCGGCTTTATGAAAGCCATAGGCACATACCAAAAGACTGGTTGCAATGCCCGCCATTCCGATGAGCAAAAGAGGTCTTCGGCCCATTCGATCGATAAGAAAAATTGCTGCAAAAGTGAATATCACGGTTGTAAAACTCAGAAGGACACCGGAAGAAAAAGCGGCATCGGTTCCGATTCCGGTTTGTTTGAAAATAGAGGTTGCATAGAAATATACGGCATTGATTCCGGTAATTTGTTGAAGGACTCCCAACACCAAGCCCACAATAAGAATATAACGCAACCCTGGTTTCAATAATTCAAAAATGGATGTTTTTGAAGTTATTGTCTGTTGATTAATGGATTGTTGAATAGAAGTTGCCTCGGTTTGAGCTTGTTCAAGTCCGTGAATTTGTTTTAATACCGCTATGGCTTCCTTGTTTTGCTGATTGCTAAACAACCAACGCGGGCTGCGAGGAACAAAGAATAAAAGTATGAAATACACTAGAGCAGGGAGCAGCTCAACACCAAGCATCCACCGCCAAACGGTTTGGTCGGTAAAAAAAAAGTTGTTAGGCGTGTTGATACTGTTTAAATAGTAGTTGCTTAGAAAGGCCGCAAAAAACCCAAATACGATATTGAGTTGCTGAATGGAAACGAGTTTTCCTCTATTGGAAGCATTGGCTATTTCTGCAATGTAGGTTGGCGCTAATACAAGAGCCGACCCAAAGGCCAATCCTCCTATCATTCGGGCGATGTAAAGCATTTCGTAAGAAGTTGCTAGGGCAGATAGAAGCGCAGAAATTGCGTAAGCAAAGGCCACAAAAAGCAGTATTTTTTTTCTTCCTAAATAATCGCTTAATTTTCCAGCAACCAGCATGGCAATCATGGCGGCAAAGGAAGGTGAACTTACTACCCAACCGATTTGAGCATCGGTAAGGTTCCACTCGGGACCTACATAGGAAACAACTCCTGAAATAATCCCTGCATCAAATCCAAACAAAAAGCCTCCTAAAGAGACTACAAAAGCAATGAAAATACTTTTTTTAGACATCAATATCCTTTTTGATTTTATAAAGATAAAGATATTGTGACTACTATCTACTATGGGATTGTGTCAAATCACGGGTACAAGTACGTATTATAAAGAAAGTAAACGTTTCCTGTAAAGAAAAAAAATGTGTAAAAAATTACTGATATACTCGAATGTAGTCAATTTCCATAACGTCGTCAGGAAAGTTAAAAGGTATATCACCTCCTAGTGTACCACCCACTGCAACATTAAGAAGAAAAAAGAATTTTTTATCAAAAGGTTGTGTGGAATTGGTAGGCATTGAAAAATATTCTACATCGTCCAAAAGCATTTTAATACGAGTATCTGTCCAATCAATGGAATAGGTATGAAACTGCGTAGATGCATTTTGAATAGTAATTTCACCAGCTTGTATATTTTCGCTTGATGCATTGGATCTGTTTGGATAGGAAGAAGTCCCATTTCCATTGTGCCAATGGGCTGTAGCTAATATTTTGTTTTTATTTGCGCCTGTTTGCTCCATAATATCAACTTCTCCGCATCTGGGCCAACCTATGGATGAGTGAGAATTACCCAGCATCCAGATTGCAGGCCATGTCCCTTGATTCGAAGGAAGTTTAGCACGGACATCGACTCTTCCGTATTTAAAACTATATCCGTATTGCGTTTTTAAACGCGCGGAAGTATATTGAAACCCCGATTGATTTTCCTTTTTTACATGGATCTTGAGAGTTCCGTTAGAAACATTTATGTTGTCTTCCAAATAATATTGAGATTCTCCATTGCCCCAACCCCAGTCTCCGTTTCCTGTTTCTATAACCCAAGTATCGCTATCGGGAAGTCCCTCATAGTCAAACTCTTCTGACCATACCAAAACATCGTTGTTCCCAGATCCTTGAGCATTGTCTGGAATTGTTGGAGGTGCAGGAGCGGATGAATTATCATCGCTACACGAAAACAAGAAAAAAGCTGTTAAAGCAAAAAGTTGATACGTTGATGTCTTCATAAGAGTTGTAAAAATAGATAAAAAACATACGGTCTAAAATAATTTTAGACCGTATGTTTTTAATAATTAAGATATTAAGTTGTCAACAAAAATTAATTGACAGTAGTAACAATAACATCCGCAATGGCAACAGGAACATCTCTATCTACGATATACATCAAGAATGAGCTGTAGTTGTCTGGATTAGCGGGAACGTCTGCTGCAGGAATTGTAACCGTGTAATCATCAGTACCAACAGTAATAGCTTGAGTAGCTTCAAAACCAGGCGCAACATCTGGGTGTGCCGCTTTTTCAAATCTAAATCTAACCGATGTTGCGGTTTCAGTCGTTGCTGAAAAAGTAACCGTTACACCCGCTGAACAGTCTAATGGATAGATAGTTGCATCACTGTTTGCCCATCCTCCCCAAGGTTCAGCTCCAGTAGGAAATGTAAAGACTCCACAGTCTACAGTAACACCACCAAATGCACCCATAGGAAGACCGTTATCCGCAGGACAAGTTGTAGTTCCGCCCGTGTAGGCAGCTCCAGCGTCTTTTACAAATTTAATTGTAAAGATATTACCCGCATCGTCATACCCGATAGTAATAATCAATATTCCAGCTGTTTCGTCAAAATCGTAAACATCATAAACCACAGAAGTAACGTCTGAAACAGCTTCAGGGCTTTCGTGAGTAGCTCCGTTAAAAACTTTGGCAAGTCCTAAGTAAGAAGCTGCACCTGTAATTGTAATTTGATCACCGTCAAACTCAAAAGTTCCAGGTGACGACCCATTAGAAGGTGCTACTGGAGTACCACATCCTTCAGAACCCACTCCTTGCCATGGTTCAATCCATGTGTAATCACCTACAACGTTGGTAAAAGAATCGTCAGCACCAAAAATGTATTGGTCGTCTAACAAACATCCTCTTTTAGCAACATCATCAGCTGACATTGACCAGTGTACAGTCGCTCCGTCTAAAGTACTCACTTTTATGGCTTCTGCTTCAGAAGCAATGTACCAAGTTCCCACCAATTTGGCGTTGTCGTTATCAGCAACAGGATCTTCTGTTGAATCTGTTGGTGCTGGTGCTGAAGAGTCATCATCAGAACAAGCAACAACAAAAGTTGCTAACATTAATAATAGAAATCCATTTTTAATAAAATTCATAATTTAAAATTTAAGTAATTAATAATTGAGTTAATATTTGTGTTTGTAATTAATATCCTTGATTTTGTCCCCATCGCTCAATAGCATTCGCTAATTCCAATTCTACAAGAGGAATGGGAAACACTTCGTTTTTATTGACCGTGAAATTTATTTTAGTAAATTCTTTGACAACTTCCCCTGCGTTCCATGTAGGATTGTTATCATCAATCCATTGGTTGTATGCGTCAAATGCAGCTTTTGCTTTACCTGTTCGCACCAAATCAAAGAAGTAGTGTCCTTCTGCGGCGAGTTCCAGTCTACGCTCTTCAATAATAACATCTTCCAACGACCCTTCAGCTGCCGTATAATCTTGAGTGTCGTTTCCAAATGCGCGTGCTCTTACTTCGTTAAGATACTGCTCAGCTTTAGAGGGGTTTGATGACTTTGCATAAGCCTCAGCAGCCATTAGCAATACGTCAGCATAGCGAATTGCACGATAATTATTGTCGAAATTAAGTGGGTCTGAACCTGCCCGATTCTCATCGTTTTGATTGGTTGCCAAATATTTTTTAGTGAAGAAGCCTATGTCTTCTCGGCTTTTTCCTCGCGTACTGTCACCTCTAAGATCTAGGATGGTTAAACTTCTCCTTGCATCTCCGCTTTTAAAAGCGTCATAGAGATGATCGGTCGGTAAACTAAAACCCCAACCTGTAATGTATAAAGATCCATTATAGGGATTTCGAGGGTTATTAAATTTTGGCATGTAAGTCCCTTCACTACAAACAATACAGTCCCAAGATGCACCCTCAACGCTGGTATATTGAATTTCAAATATTGATTCTGCACTGTTTTCTCCCAAAACAGTCCACATTCTATTGAATTCTAATCCGTTGCCCAAAAGTCTATATTCGTTTGAATCAATAACTGTTTGTAATGACGTTGCGGCAGCTTCGTATTTTTTATTAAACAAAAGTACTTTTCCTAAAAGAGCATGAGCGGCCATTTTCGAAGCTCTCCAGTTATCGGTTTGAGTTTCTGAAAGCAAAGAGATTGCTAGGTTTAAGTCCTCTTCTATTAAATCAAAGACTTTAGCAACACTTCCTACTCTTTTGATTGAGTACTGTTCTCCAAAAATAATTTGCTTATCCTGGATTCGATTGGGGACTACTTCTGTGTCAACCAAAAGAGGAACATCTCCAAAAAATTTTGCTAATTCAAAAGCAAAATAAGCTCTTAAAAAATAAGCCTGTCCTAAAATGTTATCTTTCCCCTCAAAGTCTAATTTGTCTTTTGATTCTAGCAAGAAATTGGAGCGATTAATTCCAGCATACATGTTCTGCCAAACATCTCTGATTTGTACATAGGTAGATTCTGTATGAATCATTTTGTCAACATCTTGAAGTGTGGGTTGGTCATAGTTTTCGGGGTCTCCACCGGCATTAATGTCCGGAGAAGCAATTGTTGCAAGCTGTACATTCCAAAAAGTGGCTTGTAAAATGTCGTACGCACCTATCAATGCCAACTCAAAGTCTTCTGGCTCATTAAAATAAGTGTTGGCAACAGGGCCTATGGGCTCTACTTCTACAAAATCTTTACAACTGACTGTGAAAATGAGTAATAATGCAATTCCGAGTATAAGTAATTTTTTCATTTTCTATTATAATTTAACGTTTAAACCAAACATGAATGAGCGAGAAACAGGATAAAATCCTTTGTCAATTCCTGCACCAATAGGACTGCCACCACTTGCTGAAGGATCAAACCCATTATAATTAGTGAAGGTAAATAAGTTGTTTATTGATACATACATTCGCAGGGCGTCTAGTCTTAAAAAATTATTGATTTTATCATTTGCTGTATAACCCAGCTGTACGTTTTGAATTCTTAAATAAGAGGCGTCTTCAACAAAATAGTCTGAAAAATATTTATTGTTGATAGAGCTTCCTCCCGATGCTCTTGGAATGGTGTTACCTCCTGTTTCTGGAGTCCATCGATTAAGCATATAAGTTCCTCGATTCGCCCCTGTAACTTGGCGCTCATAATCACGTACCATATCGTTTCCAATAGAAGCATATGCTGAAGCACTAAAATCAAAGTTTTTATATCCAAAGCCTATAGAAAGACCCATTGTAAAGTCTGGGATAGGATCTCCTAAATAAGTTTTGTCTTTATCAGAAATGTATCCATCACCGTTAACATCAACAAATTTAAGATCACCTACTTCTGCTCCATCATGATAGTCAATGCTTTTACCATCTAGATCAAATGCTTGGCTGTCAAGTGCATCAATTTCTGCTTGATTCTGGTACAGTCCGTTGGTTTTGTATCCGTAAAAATATCCTAGAGGAAATCCTGCTTCCATTCGAGAGGGAATTACTCCAATTCCAACTCCCCAGTCTCCCCCTTGCTGAAAACCGTTTTCACTTTCTACAAAAAGTACCTCATTATCAACCGAACTAATGTTGTAACTGATATTGAAGCTAAGGTCTTTGGTGAAATTTGTGTTGTATGCAATGGCAGCCTCGAGCCCTTGATTTCGAACTGTTCCTGCGTTAATAAAAGGAGAACCCGACCCAGGAGCAGATATGCCAAGTAATCCTGATACTTGGGCATCAATAAGAAGATCTTCGGTTTCGCGTTGGTAGGCATCTAATGAAATTCGCAAACTGCTGTCAAACAATGATATGTCAACACCTGCATTTCCTGTTTTTTGTTTTTCCCATCGAATATCGGGATTGGCAATTTTTCCAATAGCCACCCCTCTCAAAAGGTCATCTTCAGTTTGTTCAAGGTTATTAGAATAAACCGCTTCTCCATTCAATCTAGAAATAAATCCAAAATCTCCTATTCGATCATTTCCTATAATACCATAGCTAAGTCGAAGTTTGAGGTTGTTGATTGCTTTGCTAGTAAAAAAATTTTCTTCCGAAATATTCCAACCTAAAGAGGCCGAAGGGAATATTCCAAATTTATTTTTTGGTGAAAATTTAGAAGACCCATCTCTTCGTACAACTCCCGAAAACAAATACCTGTTATCGTAATTTAACTGAACTCTGTAGAATGATGAGGCTAGACGAGATTCAAACACATTGGCACCTTTAGAAATAGCATCCTCGTTGAATCGTATAATACTAGCTTCGTCCCCCTCTTTGAAGCTATATCCATAAAAGAGGCCTTTGGTTTGAAAAATAGAAGTTCCAACTAGGATTTTAACATTTAATAAATCCGCAAGGGTGTTTTGATATGTTAAAAAATTGTCCCACGTATAATCATCGAAAGTAGCGCCGTGATCGACCAATTCATAATTGATTCTGTTGGAAGATTTGGCGGGGCCATAACTTGCAACGGGTCTAAAAACATCATCCAATACGTTGGCATGATTTAGCTGAAATACTGAATTAAACTTTAAATTCTTTGAAGGAGAATAATCGACCCCAAAAGAAGCTGAATATTTATCTACTAATGAAGTATTGCTGGCGTTGTACATTTGAGCAACTGGATTAATAATTTCAATTGCGTTTATTAATTTTACAAAAGTGAACGACTGAGGGTTGCTAATCGCATCATAATTAGAGGTATTGTAAACAGGGATGGTTGGTCCCATATTAATTGCATTATATAAAACCGATCCAATGCCGTTTTCAGGCAGATTGTTTTTTGTGGAATGTGTATAAATGAATGCCGTGTTTAACTTAAGGTTGTCCGAAATATCATAATCAATTTTAAAACGAGATGTTAGTCTGTTAAAATTAGACTTGGAAAGTCCGACAATTCCATCTTGGTATAAATAGGAAACACTTGCTGCATAACTGAGATTGGAGGTTCCACCTGAGGCAGATAGATTTGTACTGACAATTGGGGCATAATCGAAAACCTTTTGTTGCCAATTGACATAGGTTCCTAGTGTATTGTCTTTAATTTTATTGCTTCGGATTTCATTTGTATATGCGGCATAGTCAACAGTACCCATTAAATCCATCGTTCTACTGCTGTTTTGAATACCAAAAAATGTATCCAATTCAATGGATAAATCAGAGTTTTTTCGTCCCGATTTTGTGGTAATAAGAATCACCCCGTTGGCTCCACGAACTCCATAAATTCCAGCAGTTGCATCCTTGATAACGTTGATGCTTTCAATATCCTTGGGGTTGATAACAGATAAATCCTCAATAACATTCCCATCTAATAAAATCAAAGGCCTGTTGTCACCATTGGTTGAAACTCCACGAATTTGAATGTTTAAGCCGCTCCCTGGAGCTCCTGAACCAGAAGTAACATTCACTCCCGAAACTTGTCCTTGCAGAGCCTGTTCAACACGTGTAGGATTTAGTTTTTCAATATTTTCAGAGCCAAGCACTGTGACAGCTCCAGTTACTTCCTTTTTAGTTTGCGTACCGTAACCGACAACTACAATTTCTTGTAATTCGTTTGATGAAGAAGTAAGCATAATTTCGTAGGACGAAGCTGCAGTTACCTTAAGCTCAACATCTTTGTATCCAAGATACGTAATTACCAAAACCGAATCTTCAGAAACATCCGCTAAAGTAAAGTTCCCGTCAAAATCGGTCGTTGTCCCCGAAAGAGTATTTTTAACTAATACTGTTGCACCTGGTAATGGATCATTAGTATCAGCATCATATACGCTCCCCGTAATTTGTTTGGATTGTGAAAATCCGCTGAAGAGCATTGTTGTAGTGAAAATTAAACTTAGAAACTTTTTCATTAATATAATTTTGTGAACATAGAATGTATGGGGTAAATATATGTCAGTTAATTTTATGTTAAAATTTAAATAACTCAACAAAATATATACATCGAAAATTACAGGTTCAAAAGTTAATATATCTGTAATTTTTATAAAGAAAAAATGTTGATTTGGCATTTTTACTAGGGTTTTGCATGACGTCTTTTTTCGTCTAAGCAAAAATTGTATAGCTAATGTTAAGGAAAAAACATCTTTATAGTTGTTTTTTATAAAGTCATGATGTAGTCAACAAGACTCTCTTTGTGTTTTAAATCCATCTTTTTTCTAAGACGATATCTTTTAATTTCTACACTACGAGAAGAAATATTGAGTAGTGGGGCTATTTCTTTTGAAGATAAATTCAATCGCAAATAAGCACACAATCGCAAATCGTTGTGGGTAAGTGATGGGTGAATTTGTTTTACCTTTTTAAGAAAGTCTTTATCCGCATTGTTAAAAGCTTCTTCAAAAAACTTCCAATCGTCTTCATTGTTTAAATTACGGTCGATGGTTCTTATTACAGCGCGAATTTTTGGGGTGTTGTCAGCTTCCTTTAAAGAATCCTTGATGCTCCCCAAAAATTTATTTCTTCGGATAGTGCTCATAGTAGATATTGCTAACTCCCTGTTTTTATTCTCAATATCTTTATGGAGTTGCTCATTCTTGAACTTCATTAACTCCTGATTGCTCTCCAATTCTTTAATTTCAAGAATACGATTGTTCTTTTCAATAAGTTTTTGTTGTTGTTTTCTGTAGTATCTAGTATATGATTGGTTGATGGACAGCGAAATAAATATAAAAAACAAAACATAAATTATCACCATTAGGTTGGAGAAATACCATGGTTTATCGATGCTGATTTGAAACGAATCTTTCGCTTCAGTAATCACGTCCCCTATTTTGGCGCGAACACTGAAAGTATAATTTCCGTATGGTAAATTTTTGAACGTAGCTGATGGATTTTCTGACCATGAGCTCCATTGATCAAAATATCCTAAAAGTTTGTATTGATACAACACTTGATGAGATTTTTGATAATAAGGCGTGTGATAATAAAAACTAAGATTGTTTTCATTTGGTTTTAAATCAATCGGACTGTCTAATGGAAGCAACGTTTCTTTTCCATCCAAAAACTGCAAAGAAATTTCATCCAAATTAACCGGAGGTGCTTGGTCGTGGTATTTGGTTAAATCAATGGTTAAATACCCGTCTGTGGTTCCGTACAATAACTTGATTTTAGAAAGTGGAAAAATGTGCTCATATCCCTCCATTCCTTTGCTTAATTTGCTTGGAAACGATAAGGTGTTTAATTTTAACGAAGAGGACAAAATGTCGGATGTTACATAATAAAAATGGTCTTTGGCAAACATCCAAAGCCTGCCTGAACCATCATTAATCATTTTTCCTGAGGTGTATTCTTCCTTTGCAAAAGATTGATTGAGTAAGGTGTCTCTTTCAAAGCTATTTGTTTCTTTGTCATATAAAAAAATACCCGCTTCTGATTTGTATAGAATATACCCCTCAAAAGAAACCAAACAGCTATGGCTTCCTTTTTTTACCGATTTTTCTTCAACCACTTTGAGAGCTTTGGTATATTCAGAATCCAATTTAATATTGTAAACTCCTTTGTATTCATGGCTAATGAGCAAAGTAGTATCATTTACCATTTCAAAGAATTTGGAGGAAATATTAAGCCCTTCTATTTTATTCCGAACAGACCAATCGTCGTTTATTTTCTGAATCACATACATCCCATTATAGTTTCCCTGTAAGGCAAGGGTTTCACTATTATTCAATGGCTTAAAGTTCCAGGCACCTTGAACCAGAGAAAATCGAGAGGCTTTATCTCCTTTTATGAGAAAAGTCCCCAAGTCATGACCGCACAACAAATCTCTATCCAATAGGGTTAGGTTCCAAACCTGACCGGCTGTTCCAGACACAAGCTTAAATGGTTCTTCCGACGCAAGGGGTTTCCAAAAAAGACCTTGATTGGTTCCCAAGTACAATTTGTCTTCATGAGTAACGGAAGTATAAACCGATCCGATAGGCTCATTGTTTAGATTATAAGAGGAAAAAGGTGAGGTAAGATTCAAACAATTGATTCCATTGTCAAGACCCAGCCAAATATTTTGGTTCATATCCTTAAAAACAGAAAGCACTGTGTTGTTTGAAATTCCTTTGGATTGATTCAACTCGAGCAATACTTCGCCTTCACTGTTAAGTTGGATAAGACCTTTGGATATGGTTCCGATAAAAATACTTTGATCTTCGAGCTGTATTGCACTGTAAATAGAAGTTTGTTGAAAAATTGAATCGGCTTTTACTTTCCACCTGTTTAAATTTCCATTCTCCAAATGATATAAACCTGCATTGTCGGTTACTATCAAAAATTTATCGTTTATATTAAAAATATTTACAATAATGTGATTTCTCAAAATCGGATGCGAAGAAACCAACGAAGGTTTTCCCGATTTGAGCATATAAAGACCCTTTTTTTGCTCATGAAAATAAATATTTCCATTGCGCTTGAAAGATTTGGAAAATGTTGAGGTTGCTTTTACAAATTTCACCTCATTAGTGGTAGGATTTACAAAGATAAGACGATTAAGGGACTGAAAAAGCAACCAATCATCATACTCCAAAATGTTCCAAAATTGCTCATCCTCAATCAATTCGATGTTTAGGGACTCTGCCAACGATGTATAGGTTAGCTGGCCTTTTGAGTTTTGCTCCCAAAAACCAAAGTCCATGAATGAGCCTGTGTATATTTTATCGTTTATGGCTTTGACTGCACGAATAATTGAATTGTTTGGACTGGGGTAGAGTTGCCAACGAGCTCCGTTGTACTTTAAAAGTCCATTATTGTTGGCTAAATAAATAGATGCGTCGGGCGCTTGAGCAATCATCCAGTTTTGATTTCCAGCCTCATAGAATTGAGGAGAAAATTTTTGTATAGGTGGTAGTTGTTGCGAAAAAGCAAACAATCCTCCTAATAAAACTACTAAAAACAACTGCCAATACTTCATTAAACAATGATTTGAATGATTCTGTCTTATAAAAGCAAATATACTAATACATTTTTTAATGTATAGGTTTACATTGTGCCCTCATCAATGAGAAAAACAAAAATATCATTGTAATTCGTATAAAATATACGTTAGCTAACAAAAAAAGAAGTGCTTTGGGAAGCTCCCCTGTTTAAAAATAAAATAACACCCATAAAAAAGGGCTACAATAAAAAATTCCCAATACAAAATATAATACGGCCATTCTCCCATGACCAATACATGATTTACTCCCGGAGGTTGAGCCAAATACATATAATTTGAGCCCAAGGCAAAGTTCAAAGGCATAATAACTAAAAGAAGCACATTCAAAATTAAAAACGATTGAAACCAAGAGAATTTTTGAAGTTGCATCCCCAACAAAAATCTCATAAATAGTGGAAACACAATGATGGCTCCGTGTCTGAAGAAAAACTGAAAATAAATGTAGCTTTCTCCGTTATAATTGTTAATCAGCGGAGTCAATAGAGCCTGAAGACCACCGATAATTCCACAATAAAAAAGAAACTCAAACAATAGTTGCTTGCGGGGTACAAAAAGAATTACACAACAAATCAAATTTGAAATTCCACACAAATGGAGCGGCAATTCTTCTGTAACTAGCCAATTTCCATTCATTGCTTGAAAAAAATGTCCAAAGACAGTAATGGAAATCATGAAAAAAGCCAAAACTTTAAGCAATTTATGGCGATTGGGCATTGAAAGACGACTGCCTACAACTAAAAAAGAGAGCATCCCAAGCCCCGTAATTGATATTGTTTGTACCCATTCTTCAGATAAAAATGCTACCGTATGCCCAGCCATTTTTGTTCAATTTTGATGAACCAATATACTATTTATTGAAAAATTAAAAAATAAATATATTCACTATCGAGTAATATCTATTGAAAATGGTAGCCCTGCTAGGAATCGAACCTAGATCTAAAGTTTAGGAAACTTTTGTTCTATCCGTTGAACTACAGGGCTATAATAAGGCAAAGGTGCCAAAAAACAAAAACTGAATAATGAGTAAGTGGTATGAAAATGTGGTGTCCTTTTCTTTGACATAAAAATGATAGGCCCATTGAATCGGGAGAGCTACTAAAAACCAGCCTAAATAATTTTGGAGTGGAGCTGTCGGAGTGTCAAAAGACCAAAAATCAAATTTGGGAGCTACCGGTTCTATGAATAAATCCAAAACAACCATCAATAGCGCACCTACTATTCCCGCCATCCTAGGGTTTGAAATCCATCTTGAGGTTGTTGCTCCAGTAATAAAAGTCAACACAATCCAGTTAACTCCTATTAATAAAGGAACTCCAAAAACTTTTACGCCTAAGTTTTCACCATAAATATAATTCCCAAAAATCAATCCATAATTAACCCCAAGGATCTCTGCCAATAAACCGACACCAAAAGCAATTCCCGCAACTCTAACAACCATCGCGTCCATTTTAGGCTGATTGACAAACAACAACATAAACGTCAAAAACAAATTGACGGGGGTGAACGCAATAAACAATTCGCGGTTGCCAAACAAAATACCCAAAACCCCACAAACATGGAACAGCCATATAAGCGCAACAGAAATTTGAGTATTGATGTTTTTAGGGATCACTTTATATCTTTTTTTACAAGGTCAGAAACTATTTTTGCCGACAGCAAACACAGTGGAATCCCTCCACCTGGGTGAACACTACCTCCACAAAAGTAAAGATTTGAAATGGAACTTGAAAAATTAGGGTGTCGTAAAAATGCAGCCATCGTATTATTGCTTGATGCACCGTACAGCGCTCCTTTATAAGATTGCGTTTTTTGCTCAATAATGGGAGGGGTCATAATAAATTCCTCCTCAATAAAAGGCGCTACATCCTCTCCCAAAATACGCTTCATTTTTTCCAGCACCTGCTGCTTCAAAATTTTTACTTCAGCTTCCCAGTTTTGACCATTGTCATGCGGAGTGTTGATCATCACAAACCAATTCTCACAGTTTTTAGGGGCATCTGAATGCACATCTTTAGAGGTAATATTTATATATATTGTAGGGTCTTTGTAAAGTTTTTTCTGATTAAAAATGGCGTCAAACTCTTCTTTATAATTGTTCGAAAAGAAAATATTATGAAGATCCAACCCTTTGAATGTTTTTTGAATTCCCCAATAAAAGATAACTGCCGAACTCGATCGTTCTTGTTGCAGTGTCTTTTCGGGTGGCTTTGCGCTGGGGAGCAATTTGCGGTAAGTAGGCACAATATCCATATTGGAAACAACCATATCGGAATCATGAACCGTGTCATTCGCAACCACTCCTTTTGCTTTTTTATTTTCTATTACTATTTCAGAAACTGTTGTGTTAAAATGAAATCGAACGCCTTTTCTTAGAGCCAATTGATATATACTTTGACTGATATCTTCCATTCCCTTATAAGGAATAAAAGTGCCGTAGTGTTGTTCCAAGTGCTGAACAAGTGTCATGATTCCTGGGGTTTTAAACGGGCTGGACCCATTGTATGTAGCATATCGATCGTACATCTGAACCAAATGCGGTTCTTTCAGGTGTTTTTGGTTGACTTCGTGAAGCGATTTTCCAATTTCAAATGACCGATAATGTAAGATTCCCTTCAATGTGTCTTTCGAAAAATAGGTAGAAAGCTTGTGCAAAGACTGCTCTAAAAACAACGATTGCGTTCGCTCGTATTTTTTTTGAGCATTTTCCAAATAAGTCAAAACGGTATCAGAAGGTACTTTCAATTGTTTTTCAATCTCGTTAACCAATTTGTTTCGGTCTCCGTAAGCTGTCAATTGCACGCCGTCTTCCCAGAAATACTGACAAGCTATTTCTTTCTTTTTGTAGGCAAAATGTTCGGTTGGATTTTCTCCAGCCAATTCAAAAAGTTCCGAAACAAAATGAGGCATTGTAAACAGCGAGGGACCAGCATCAAATCGGTATTTCCCTAAAGAAAAGGCGGAAAGTTTCCCGCCAGGATAAGCATTTGCTTCAAAAACAGTAACCTGAAACCCTTGACACGCCAATCGAATACTGGTCGCCAAGCCTCCAATTCCAGATCCAACTACAATGGCTTTTTTCATATAAGTTGTTTTTTTTGAATGCCAACGATGTGAAACCGCGCAAATAAATCTTCTTTATACCAGTTTCTTTTTCGTGTCTTAGCCACAATACTGGCGTGAGGACGGCTTCGGTAAGCGAATTCTTGAACGGCATCTTCATTGTCCCAAATGCTAAAAGTAGCTTGTTGAATAAATGGCCATTCTCCAATGCCTTTAAACCAAGATACTCCCGAGGCATTTGCAATTGCTCGGGAAGCTTTGGGTACGGATTTCCAAAATTCTATCAATCGACTCGTATTCAGGGTAGCGCGCGTAATGATTCCGATTTTTCCTTCAAACTTTTCTTTTGGATCGGAAGTAATAAAAGGATTTGCGCCGTCCCATTTTCCGTGGCTTTTTATCGTTTTTAAAAAATAAGTGGTTTTGGAAGACGCTTTGGAATCAAATTGTTGAGACAGTGGGTGATTGTTTAAAAATGCTTCCGCTTCCTTTTGGGAATTCCATACCGTCAATAAGGCATAGGTTGAAAAATCGGGCCACAAACTAAAACCATTTCCCGCTCCGGTTCCCAACATTTTACAAAATCGAAGGTCTTTTATACCCGACAACAATAGATACGCAAGTTGCATTTGGGTAAAAGCCCAAAAGCGATTTTTTGTAAACGTATAAAAAGTAAGTGTTGTCATGAGTAAAAATCCAAAACGTTTCTTGCAAAGGTAGTCGTATCCGATAAGACTAAAAAACGAAGGTGTCTGATAAATTTTGTAACTTTATTCATATAATTTGTAATATTTACAACAATGAATTTGCTCCAATACACAGATGGATTTTTTAAAGTCAATGCAACCCATGGCTTTTTGCCTTGTCAACCTCCTTTGGCGAAACTTCCCAAACGCTACAGCAGTCTTCAGAGACTTCTCGACGATATGCCCAGAATAACTCATGATCAAAAAGAAGGATTGTTAAGTATTGAGGGCGCTTTGGAGTCGCGCATATCTCAACTCGAAGATTTCAGTCAAATCGTTAAAAAAGAAACCGATCCTTTTGTGCTTCAAGCGCTTTTTAGAGGATATGCATTTTTAACCTCAGCCTATACGCTCGCTCCTGCGCATTTTGAATTTCTAAAAACAGGGAAATACGGGAAGGCCAATCGATACGTTCCTTCGCAACTCGCCATGCCCTTTTGTTGGGTTGCACGACAACTGGAAGTTTTCCCATGGCTCGATTATCATTATGCGTATTCGTTAGGGAATTATGTAAAAACAGACCCCAAAGGCGGACTCAACTGGGAAAACCTAGACATGGCTGTAAAATTTTCGGGAATGCCCGACGAAAGAGGGTTTATCATGCTCCATGTTGATATCAATCAACACTCTCCCAAGCTGGTTGAAGGTGTTTTAAACACGCTCGAGGAACTTCCTCAAAACAACGCATCGAATATTACAAAAAATCTGGCCCTGTGTCGATTGACTATGAAAAAAATTAACACACGACGCAAAGTAATGTGGGAAGCTTCTCGCTGGAAACATTATAACGATTTCAGGGTGTTTATTATGGGAATTAAGGGAAACGAAGAAATTTTTGATGAGGGCATTTTCTACCAAGGAGTCTATGACACTCCCAAACAATATCGAGGGCAAACCGGTGCGCAAGATAACATCATTCCCATGATGGATATTTTTACTGGTGTTATTAAACACTACCCAAAAAATGAGTTGACAAAATATTTGATGGACTTAAGGTCGTATCGACCCACGTGTATTCAACGGTTTTTGGAAGATCTTCGTCTCGAAGTTCAAGGGCTTCACGAAGAAGGTGTTTTGGGAATGCTTGTCAAACAAAACAATGTGGCTGGAATGATTGAGTTGGCGGGAATACTCCAAGAAATCTATTTCTTTCGCAATGGACATTGGCAATTTGTTCAAAAATACATCATGCAAAACACCGCCTACTCCAAAGCCACAGGCGGAACGCCTATTATTTCATGGATTCCTAATCAAATTCGATCGGTTTTGAATGCCTTAGAATCCTGTTTGGATCAAATTCCTGAGGAAACAAATTCGGATTTGTATGTGCAAATTAAAACCGATTTTCCCATCAAAGTTCAACTGTTGGACAAGCAATTGAAAATGCTTCATCAGCCCGATTATAAAGCCAAAGAGGTTTTTGATTTGAATAAAAAAATGAAACTTGCCGACGACGAATAGTTGCCGAATTTTTTAGGCAAACAACATAAACAGCGCCATTGCAATCATCAATGTGTTTTCAATCAATGTGGCTTCGGTCATAGGAAGTTTGAGTGCGGTGCCCAAGCAGGCGCATTTAATTTTTTGTTTGTTCATCAATGTTTTTGCCACTCCAATCGTAGTAATTCCCAAAACAACAAGCGTCGCCCAGAGTGCAATCGTTGTTTGCCATCGCGTCAAAAGCATAATGCC
This sequence comes from Flavobacteriaceae bacterium, assembly GCA_030828565.1. Classification (GTDB taxonomy): domain Bacteria; phylum Bacteroidota; class Bacteroidia; order Flavobacteriales; family Flavobacteriaceae; genus JAQWSC01. The sequence continues at coordinate 3,128 of JAURCF010000025.1, read as the reverse complement.
TAAAAGAGTTTCTAAAAAAGGATATACCCATCCGTAGATTGGAATGCGTTTTGCCAACGGATCGTACATTGAAAAAGAAGGTGGAAATCCTTTCAAGTCTAGCAATTTAAAGAACGCAAAAGCGATATAAAAAAGCCCCATAAAATCAAGCATGGCAGCGGCGGTAACTCCTGTTTCATAATTCAGCGCAAAAGTGGCACATATCAAATAGAAAAATAGTAAAAAAAGAGGCTGGAGTTGACGCATCTTAGAAGGCGTTTGGGGTGTGATTTGAGCGATGGGTTGATTCTGAACTCGGTATTTTTGGGGAAGTACCTGATTGAGTGTTTCGACATCAATCGCTTTACTCGATATTAGGGAAACTTCGGAATTTTCTAAAGAAACTTCAACTGCTGATACATGAGGAACGGTTTTTAAATATTCGGAAACTTTGGCTTCGCAACTTTTGCAATTCATCCCAGTAAGCGTAAATTTTTGATTCATAATCCGCTATTTAAAAAATCATGGGGACTTCTATAAGAAGTAACTTTGTTTGAGAAGCTGCTTTTATAAAGATACTATCTGTTTCCCAAACTCCCAAAGCGTCGCGCAGGTTTAGTGTTTGGTTTTCAATATGAACACTGCCTTCAATCACAAAACAATATACTCCGTTGGAAGGATCTTTTAGGCGATATTCTTTTTCAACGGTAGTGTTGGTGTAAAGCAAATGAAACCAACTGTTTTGATGAATCCAAACGCCTTGATCTTCGGAAGAAGGAGAAAGAATTTGAAAAAAATCGTTTTGGGTGTATAAATCTTGAATGGTTTGCTGATCGTATCGGGGCGTTGCATTTTGTTTGTCAGGAAAAATCCAGAGTTGTAACAAATTAATTGGACGGTCATCGTTTTTGTTATACTCGCTATGCTGTACTCCCGAGCCTGCACTCATCACTTGAATTTCTCCTTCTTTGATGACCTCAACATTGCCCATGCTATCTTGGTGTTCAAGATCCCCTTTCAAAGGAATGGTGATAATTTCCATGTTGCTGTGAGGATGCGTTCCAAAACCCCTTGAAGGAGCTATAATGTCGTCATTAAGAACGCGCAATGCGCCAAAATGGGTCCGATTGGGATCGTACCAATTCGCAAAACTAAAGCTATGCCGGGCTTCAAGCCAACCGTGATTGGCATATCCTCGTGATTCCGATGGGTGATATACGGTTTTCAAATTTGTAAATTTTATTGTTTTGTAAATGTAGCTAAGTTCTTTCAAACGCAATGTGTTTTTTTAATTGTCGTTTAAAATTTATATCTTTCTGACATGGAAAATTTACAAATGTTTGCACAAATCATTATAGCGGTATCGATCGTAGTGGTTTGGGTTTTTAGGTTTGACAATATTGTCAAAGAGTTCAATCAATATGGTCTTTCGGAGTTGACGCGTTCCTTCGTAGGTGCTGCCAAAATTTCGTTGGCAACACTATTAGTGGCTGGTATATGGTTTGAAGAACTGGTGTTTTATCCTGCAGTTCTTATGGCGTTTTTGATGGTGTGTGCACAATGGGCGCACTTTAAAGTTAAGAACCCCTTTTCAAAACACGTTCCGTCGCTGGTGCTACTCATCCTTTCGCTCTTTGTTGCGTGGGGAAGTTGTGGAGGCATTTAGTCGATGAGTTCCTTTGACTCACTGATTGTTTTTTCGGGAATTTCTTTTATTCTCTATGGAATTTTAGCTTTTATTACAGAGCAAAGCCAAAAAGAGTTTGTTCGCTGGGGATTTGAAAAACAACGAATCCTTATTGGAAGTACACAGCTTGTTGGCGGAGCTGGATTAATAATGGGCTTGCAATGGCCTGTGTTGGGGTTGTTTGCTTCGGGTGGATTGGCAATACTCATGTTTTTTGGGGTGTTGGTTCGTATCAAAATCAAAGATTCTTTTCTTCAAATGCTCCCCGCTTTTTTGTTTTTCTTGCTCAATTCGTTTCTTTTTTACATCCATTTGGTTTCGTGCAAATAAAAAAAGAGGCGTAGTTTCCTAGCCTCTTTTTTATAAAATGTATGGGGTTTATTGACTCAAAACAAAGGTTTCATTCCCCCAGTTGGTTCCAACTAATGTCATGATTTCATCGCTATGATCTCCTGCCATATCCCACATTTTTTTCTCAGAAGCTGTCATTTCACTTAACGGTCCTGCGGCAACGGCTTTTTCCTCGGCTACAAAAGCATCCCATGACGGATACCAAATGTTCACATATACATTATTAGACGTTCCGCTGTAGTGTCCTGTTGGGAATACTGCAACAATATTGCCTCTTTCAATCATAGGAGCGCTGGATTCTTTCCAAAGCTCTAAAAACTCTGAACGATCCGACCATTTGGGATTGAATTTGTTTACAACCAATAGTTGTTTTTTACTAGCGTCGAAGGCTTCCGAAACATAAAACATGTTTTCACTATCAATTATCTGGCGAACTTCATCGCTATGTCCTTCCAAATAAAGATTGAAGTATTTTTGAAACTCTTTCGACATTAGCGCTTGCTCTTCCTCCGGTAGATTCATGTTTTTGATGTTTTCAGACATCACAGCCAACCCGTTGTCTGCCACTTGATCGGCTACTGTTTCGTAAACGTCCACAATCATAAAAGTAAAATTGCTCCCAAAGGTGTGCGCAAATAACCAATCTGATTTGATGGTTCTTTTTTCTCCTTGAGAAAAATCTACAAATTTTTTGTGAAGACGAATAAAATCAGCTGCTGCTGATCTAGGCACGTCCAAATACGTAATGGCGTGAATGTCCTGAGAAATGCTTACCCCAGAGACAAGCAACGCCAATAAAATTATTGCTTTTTTCATTTAATTAAGGTTTTTAGTTAGGACAATATAGTTCTTTTAAAAATAACTTGTAAAATGCAATCGATTATTTATTGCGCATTCTTTGACCCTCAACAATTTTTAAATTGTTTTTTTTAGTACCTTTAGACTGGAAATGATCCCTAAATCAATTCTGCAAACATGAACCACCTGCAACATATTGCTGCTCTACAACTCTATCGATACTGCTATTCCATTCCGAATGCATGGGGCTGTTTATTGCCCTCAGGCACTGCTGCATACAATCCATTTCTTGCAAAAAATAAAAGTCCATTTT
>JAURCF010000014.1 GCA_030828565.1 Flavobacteriaceae bacterium | reverse complement strand
ACATCCGAAACAACCGTAATTATTTTTGGAATATTCGTTTCAGGAAAATAGTATTTTATGTGTTGAAAAAGAGACTTGACTTGGGTCTTAAGAGAATCAATAGATGGAAACACCCGATTTATTTGATTAAATAATTCCAGCTGTAAAGAATCCGAAAGTCGTTGTTCCAATATGGAATCGGGGTATTGAGCAGGAAAAAAATAAGGATATGCTTTTTTTAAGGCCGGAAGCTCATCTGGGGAAGACTTGTAAAACTTTTGCTCAAAACGCACCCATTCTATGTCAACGAAAATTTCTGAAATTTCCTTTTTTGGATCAGCATATTGACATCCCAAAAAAACAAATGTCATAAGACAAAACAAAAGCAATTTGTAAAGCGTGCTTTTTCTAACCATAAAATCTTTATTTTTGTGAATCATTAACTGATAAGAAGTTTAGTAAAAACGATTGCGGTTTTGTCAAACACAAAATTACGTTTTTTTACGCATTCTCAAACCATAAGGTTGACGTTATGAAAAACAAAGAAACTATTGAATTTATTGTAAGTTGGCTTCGAGATTACGCCTTAAAATCAGGGGTAAATGGTTTTGTAATAGGGGTTTCGGGAGGCATTGATTCTGCTTTGACATCAACTTTGTGCGCCAAAACCGGTTTGCCTACTCTGTGCTTGGAAATGCCAATTCATCAAGAAAAAAATCAACAAAATCGCTCCTTACTTCATATGCAATGGTTGAAGAAAAACTTTAAAAACATTCAAACAAAAAGTGTTGAACTTACTCAAGTTTTTGACACATTTCAACAAGCAGTTCAAGACGATGTTTCGGAAGAAAAAAAAATGCTATCGCTAGCAAACGCTAGGGCTAGAATGAGAATGACTACTTTGTATTATTATGCGGGAGTACACAATTTTTTGGTCGCTGGAACTGGAAATAAAGTAGAAGATTTTGGCGTTGGATTTTATACAAAATATGGAGACGGAGGCGTTGATGTCAGCCCTATTGCTGACCTTATGAAATCAGAAGTGCAATCTTTAGCAAAAACACTGGGCGTTGATATATCCATTGTTACGGCAGCTCCAACGGATGGACTTTGGGGAGATGACAGAACTGATGAAGACCAACTCGGAGCTTCCTACCCAGAATTGGAATGGGCTATGAATCAACGCGATCTCGGAAAGCAAGCTTCTGATTTTGAAGGAAGACAAAAAATTGCTTTTGAGATTTTAGAACGACTCCATAAAAAAAACCTTCACAAAATGATTCCAATTCCTGTTTGTGAGATCCCAAATAGTTTGCGCTAAATATTTTGTAGGAAAATATTGCAAACAATGTAATTTTTTATTACGTTTACTCATCCTTAAAATTTACTTTTTCAACTTACTGTTCCTATGATTGAATTATTAATAGCCGATCCACATCCAATTATCCATAAAGGGATTGAATCCGTTTTTAAAAATTCCTCTGAGGTATCTATAACAGACCATGTTTTTTCGACAGAAGAATTACATTCTTTTCTAGAATCAAAACCGATTGATGTTCTTATCATTGAGCTTGACATTCCTTCTTCAGACGGAATTAGTGCAATTCAAAGAGTTAAACAAGACCACCCCAATATTCGTATCGTTGTTTTCAGCAATCAACCCGAAGACGTTTTTGCTATCAGTTCATTGAAAGCGGGAGCATCTGGGTACTTGCCCAAAAATGCGCCGACACAAAGCATTATAGATGCTGTGCTTAAGGTATACTCTGGCGGAGTATTTATTACCAATGAACTCGCACAAACTATAGCCTTTGACGAATCAACTGGCAGCCCAAGAAGGATGTTCAATAAACTTTCGATGAGAGAAGTTGAAGTTCTTAAATTATTATATGCTGGAAAACGCAACAAGGACATTGCTTTTGAACTAAACATCAACGACAAAACCGTTAGCACCTATCGAACTCGAATTATGAAAAAACTCAATGTCAAAACTGTCATCGAGTTAATTCGAAAAGCCCAAGACCTTAAAATTGATTCGTTTTAAACGACTCGATTGAGCTTGTTAGAAAGCAATTTTTTTAATTGGTGGTAATTGATGATTTCCTCTAAAATCTCTTGATGTGTTTGATGCTTATGCTCAGCCGTTTTTTCTTGAAGCTCCCTAACTTTTTGATCAATTAAAAAACAACGAAGATTCAATACAGTCTCCATGACCAACTGGTTGATTACCTTGTTTTTTTTCTTGACAAATATATTTTTACTCTCCCAATCGTGTAACTGATACAGTTCTTCTTTCATCAATATGCGAGTAACGTGATCGGACAATTCTGGAGTCAGTTTGTTAATAAATACCTCAATACTCAAGGTTCCACTCTTTTGGAGTTCTTCGAGTATCTGATGGTAAAGCGTTCGGAAAGAATCGTTGGTTAAAGCCACCTCATCTTGCTGAAGGTCCAAATACAACTTTTCATAAACGGTAGATTTGATAGTAATTGGTTGTAAAACCAGCTCTCCTTGCTCATTTTCTTTAAGTACCAATTCTTCAAATTCCTCCTCTTCCGAGCCATACAATAATAGAATTTCTATAATCTTTTGTTCAAGCTCGTATTGAATATCTACTTTTTGAACAGGTTCTGAACTCGATTTGACAACTTCAAACGACTGCTGTTGTTGCTTTTGGTTTTTATAGGCTTCTTGAACTTCCTTTTTTCCAATTTGAGCTAGGGTATTGAATAATACTTCCTCTGAAATATCCATTATTTGGGCGCAAGTTTTCACGTACACCTCTTTTTTGATATGGTCAGGAATTTTGGAAATACTTTTGACAATTTCTCGAATGGTTTCCGCTTTTTTTATGGGATCATTACCGGTCTGTTCTGCCAACAAAGAAGCCTTGAATTGGATAAAATCTTTTGCATTTTCTTGAAGAAAAAGCACTAAGGCCTCAAAAGGGGTATTTTTAGCAAAGCTATCGGGATCCTCACCTTCTGGAAACGAACACACACGCACATTCATTCCAGCTTCCAAAATCAAATCAATTCCTCGCACAGAAGCCCGAAGTCCCGCTGCATCACCATCAAACAACACCGTGATATTGTTGGTTAGGCGTCGAATTAAGCGAATTTGATCGGTTGTTAGAGCGGTTCCAGAAGAAGCAACCACATTTTTAACGCCACTTTGATGCATTTGAATTACATCCGTATATCCTTCTACAAGATAGCAAACATCTTCTTTGGCAATGGACTGTTTTGCATGGTAAATTCCATACAACACCTTGCTTTTGTGATAAATTTCACTGTCGGGTGAATTTAGATATTTTGCTGCTTTTTTATCGTTGGTAAGGATACGCCCCCCAAACCCTAAAACACGACCAGACATGCTTTGAATAGGGAACATAACACGTCCTTTAAAGCGATCAAATTGTTTGGTGTCTTTAACGATAGTTAAGCCTGTTTTTTCAAGGTAATCAAGCTGATATCCTTCCTCAATAGCCTTGTCTGTAAACGCATTCCATTCATCCAATGAATACCCCAACCCAAAAGTTTTGATAGTTTCTTCAGAAAATCCACGTTCTTTAAAATAACTTTTTCCAATGGCTTGCCCTTGAGGATTGTCCCATAAAATATTTTGAAAATAGGAGTTTGCAAATTCAGAAACCAAATACATGCTTTCACGCTCATTGGCTTGTTCTTTTTGTTCATCGGTCTGAACTGTTTCCTCAATTTCAATATTGTATTTTCTTGCCAAGTACTTAATGGCTTCTGGGTAAGAAAAATGTTCGTGTTCCATTAAAAATGCCACTACATTTCCACCTTTTCCACTACTAAAATCTTTCCATATTTGTTTGGCTGGCGATACCATGAAACTGGGGGTGCGCTCGTCACTAAAAGGACTGAGTCCCTTATAGTTGGATCCGGATTTTTTGAGTTGCACAAAGTCTCCGATCACCTCTTCCAATCGAGCCGTTTCAAATACACTATCTATGGTTGATTTTGTTATCAATGGTGTTAAATATTTCTCTAAAATAATGGATTTAAACTACATTTAGAAGTTCTTTTACTTCTTTCGCTCAATTACGTAATTAACAAGCGTTTCGAGAGCGTCTCTGTAGTCGCTTTTAGGATGTTTCAATAGGAGGTTGAGTGCTTGCTGCTGGAAATCTTTCATTTTTGAAACGGCATATTCCAGACCGCCCTTATTTTTGACAAATTCAATGACTTTGGAGACCACTTTTTTATCTTTATTATGATTTCGAACGGCATTTAACACCCATTTGCGCTCAGTAGCTGAGCAATTATTAATCGCATAAATTAGTGGGAGTGTCATTTTTTTTTCTTTGATGTCGATACCAATAGGCTTTCCAATTTCTTTGGATCCGTAGTCAAATAAGTCGTCTTTAATTTGAAAAGCCATTCCAATCAATTCTCCAAAGCTTCGCATTTCATCAACTTCTTTTTTGGAAACATTCACAGAACAGGCGCCCAATGCACAACAAGATGCTAATAAAGAAGCTGTTTTTTGACGAATTATGTCGTAATAAATCGCCTCGGTTATATTCAGTTTTCTGGCTTTTTCAATCTGCAACAATTCGCCTTCACTCATTTCGCGAACGGCAACGGAAATTATTTCTAACAAATCGAAGTCTCCAGAATCAATACACAATAACAATCCTTTTGACAATAGAAAGTCCCCGACTAAAACAGCAATTTTATTTTTCCAAAGTGCATTGATGGAAAAAAAACCACGTCGCTGGTGGCTTTCATCAACCACGTCGTCGTGAACTAAGGTTGCTGTATGAATCAACTCAATTACGGATGCAGCTCTATAGGAACGTTCGTTGACAACTCCTTTTCCAAGCATTTTAGCCACCAAGAAAACAAACATAGGGCGCATTTGCTTTCCTTTTCTATTAACTATATAATGGGTAATTCGATTAAGAAGTGCAACATTAGAAGACATTGAATTGGAAAACTTTTTTTCAAAATGCTCCATTTCTTCATAAATAGGCTGCTTAATTTGTTCAACAATCTTCATAGCACATCAAATATACGATAACGATTTCAATTGATGCATTGATTGGGTAGTTATGCGATAGGTGCTTTTTTATTTGCCAATTGACCGCAAGCCGCGTCAATATCTTTTCCTCGAGATCGCCTAACCGTTACCGGGATTCGATTGCGTTCCAAAGTATTTATATATCTATTTATAGCCTCTTTGTCTGCTTGGACAAAATTGTGGTTATCCGTTGGGTTGTATTCAATCAAATTAACCTTTGAGGGGGTTGTTTTGCAAAAATCAACAAGAGCGTTCACATCCTCTTGCTGGTCATTAACTCCTTTCCAAACCACATACTCATAGGTTACACGAGATCCTGTTTTTTCGTACCAATAAGAAATCGCCTCTTTCAGTTCTTCTAGAGGAAACTTGCGAGAGAAAGGCATGATTTTATTTCGAACCTCCTCAATTGCCGAATGCAACGAAACGGCCAAATTGCATCGAACTTGATCATCGGCCATTTTTATGATCATTTTGGAAACTCCTGAAGTTGAAATGGTAATTCGTTTGGGAGACATTCCTATGGTTTCTGGATCTGTGATTTTATCAACAGCCTTCATTACATTGTTATAATTCATAAGAGGCTCTCCCATACCCATAAACACAATATTGGATAGCGGGCGATCGAAATAAAGAAGGCTTTGTTGATTGATCATTGTCACTTGGTCAACAATTTCATCTGGGTTTAAATTTCGCATTCTTTTAAGGCTAGCAGTCGCGCAAAACTCACAGTCTAAACTACATCCTACTTGACTTGAAACGCAAGCAGTGGTTCGTTCCTTCACCGGAATCAATACCGATTCAACAATCAAATTGTCGTGAAGACGAATTGCGTTTTTGATAGTGCCGTCATTACTGCGTTGAAGCGATGAAACCTCAACGTGATTGATAACAAAATATTTTTTGAGTAGGGTTCTTTGCTCCTTTGATAAATTGGTCATAGCATCAAAATCAAAACACGCTTTGTTCCACAGCCATTCGTACACTTGACTTCCTCGAAATGGAGCTTCATTGTGAGTCGCAAAAAAGTCTTTTAACTCTTCTTTGGATAATGCGCGGATGTCTTTTTGAATTGTACTCATAGGTATAAAAAAGCCCTTAAAAAAAGGGCTTTGAGGATTTAGATGATTAGCATCGCATCACCGTACGAGTAAAAATTATATTTTTCTTTAATGGCTTCCTTATAGGCTTTTTTAATAAAGTCATGATCTGCAAAGGCAGAAACCATCATCAAAAGGGTGGATTTTGGTGTGTGAAAATTGGTAATCATCGCATCCGCAATACTAAAGTCATGAGGTGGAAAAATAAACTTATGAGTCCATCCTTTATAGGTGTTTAGTGAATTGCTTGATGAAACAGAACTTTCCAACCCTCTCATAACCGTAGTTCCTACAGCGCAAATTTTCTTTTTGTTTTGTTTGGCTTGATTGATTGTATCAACCGCAGATTGATCAATAATCAATTCTTCGGAATCCATTTTGTGTTTTGACAAATCTTCAACCTCAACTGGGTTAAAAGTTCCCAACCCAACATGAAGGGTGATTTCAGCCAAATCAATGCCTTTGATTTCAAGTCGTTTTAGTAAGTGTTTTGAAAAATGCATTCCTGCCGTTGGCGCTGCAACTGCACCTTCATGCTTTGCATAGATTGTTTGGTATCGCTCGCGATCAAACTCTTCTTCAGGACGTTTAATGTATTTGGGAAGAGGTGTTTGTCCCAATTCGGTTAGCTTTTTACGGAAATCGTCATAAGTGCCGTCGTACAAAAATCGCAGTGTTCTTCCTCTTGAAGTCGTATTGTCAATTACCTCAGCTACCAAACTTTCGTCATCACCGAAATACAATTTGTTTCCAATTCTTATTTTTCTAGCAGGATCAACCAAGACATCCCAAAGTCTTTGCTCTTCATTGAGTTCTCTCAATAAAAACACCTCAATACGGGCTCCTGTTTTTTCTTTGTTTCCAATCAAACGAGCAGGAAAAACTTTGGTATTGTTTAGTACCATTACATCTCCTTCATCAAAATAATCGATAACATCCTTAAAATGTCGATGCTCAATGGTTTGATCTTTACGATTCAACACCATCAGTCGTGAGCCATCCCTAAGGTCGGAGGGATATTCTGCTAGTAAATTTTCGGGGAGATCGAAATTGAAATGAGATAACTTCATGTAATTGAATTCGGTTTATAATTAATTATCGAAATGCAACCCTAAAGGATTGTATACGTTCCTTGTAAAGTTTGCAAATATACTATTGTGAAAGGGGCGAAGTCAAGTAAAATGGAAAATTATTCTAACTTATTTTTAAAACGGTAAAATGCATTGCCTGAAGATCTGACCAAAAATCAGGGTATGACTTGCTTACCACCTCTGCATCGTTGATAGAAATAGAGGTTTTTAGGGCCAAGGGCGCAAAAGCCATTGCCATGCGGTGGTCATTGTACGTGTCAATTGCAATATTTTCAACAATAGTTGATGCGCATTGTAGATGAAGACTATCGTTGGTCACACTAATTTCAGCCCCTAATTTGGAAAGCTCTGTGTTGAGGGCTTCCAAACGATCGGTTTCCTTGATTTTAAGGGTATGTAGCCCCGTTAAATCGCATGAAATTCCTAACCCAAAACAACTTACAGCTATGGTTTGAGCAATGTCGGGAGCGCTGGATAAATCCAACGAAATATTTTTGGGGAGCACCGCATTTTTCTTTTTAGAAAGTACCAAGCAATGTCCTTGAAAATTGGTTTCAACTCCAAGCTGACTATAAATTTCTTGCAATACGCTATCGCCTTGCAAGCTCTCTTTTTTATAGCTTTCTATTTTAATTTCAGATTCCTCCGACAAAGCGGCTATGCTATAAAAATAGGATGCAGAACTCCAATCAGATTCTACTCTCGCAACCTGATTTTTTATACTTGAAACAGGTTGAACTTGAATAGTATTTCCTTCAAACGAACTAGAAACGCCCAACTGGTTCAAAAGCGAAAGAGACATTTTAATATAAGGAATGGAAGTGATTTTCCCTTCCAAAACGACTGTCAAGCCCTTGGGTAAGGAAGGAGCAATGAGTAACAATGCCGTAATATATTGACTGCTAACATGAGCGGGTAAGGTTACTTGATTTCCTTTTAGTTTTTTTCCGCGAATCTTTAGAGGGGGATATCCTTCTTTTTTTTCATACTCAATATCAGCTCCTAGTTGACGAAGCGCCTCCACCAATATTTGAATCGGTCGTTCTTGCATTCGCTGCGAACCGGTGAGACTAAACTCTTTACCCTCTTGAGTAGACAAATAGGCCGTCAAAAAGCGCATGGCAGTCCCAGCATGATGAATATCAATCGGCCCGTGAGGTGTATTGATAGCTGTCTGCATGGTTATGGTATCGTCGGAATTGGATAGATTTTCTAAAACCAAGTTGGGATAGAGTGCTTGTAACAATAACAAGCGGTTGGATTCACTTTTGGATCCTGTAACAGAAAGTGATTGTTGAATTTTTTTTGAGAGATGCTGAAGCGATAGGTTCATGAAGAATTATTGCAATTTTGGATTGTTCTGATGGCGATCGTGATCGCGTTCGGTTTTAAGTTGTAGTTTTTTATCGAAAGCGTCTTGTAGATCAACTCCGGTTTGGTTGGCCAAGCATAAAACTACAAACAACACATCGGCAAGTTCTTCGCCCAAGTCTTTGGATTTATCACTTTCTTTTTCGGACTGTTCTCCATATCGTCTAGCAATAATTCGAGCAACTTCGCCCACTTCTTCGGTGAGTTGCGCCATATTGGTCAGTTCATCGAAATAACGAACTCCGTGTTTTTTTATCCAGAAGTCAACAGCTTCTTGTGCGGCTTTTAAATTCATCTTTCAAAGATACTTTATTATTCTTTTTGTTTGGAATCCATAACGATGGTTACGGGTCCGTCATTCAGTAATTCTACTTTCATATCAGCGCCAAAGATTCCAGTTTGTACTGGGTTTGTGGAAAAACTCTGAAGTTGTTCCACAAAATAGGTGTACAGATTAGTGGCTTGCTCATGTTTGGCTGCTCGAATGTAGGACGGGCGATTTCCTTTTTTGGTGGCGGCGTGTAGTGTAAACTGACTCACTACTAGGGCTTCTCCTCCAATATCTATCAAAGAACAGTTCATAATGCCTTTAGTATCATTAAAAATACGCAATTGAGCAATTTTCTTTGCCAGCCAAACTGCATCCTCTTTGGTGTCGGAAGTTTCAATCCCGAGTAAAATCATTAATCCTAATCCTATGGACGCCACTTTATTGTTGTTTACCACAACAGAAGCTTTTGAAACACGCTGAATAACTACTCTCATTCTGTCCAAAAATCTGTTCGATAATGCTCTTCTTCTCCCTCAACCAGCGAGCAGTAACTTTTATACCGCGAAAGGGCAATTTTTCCTTCATCAAGGGATTTTTTTACGGCACAATTGGGTTCTTCTTTGTGCAAACAATTATTAAACTTGCACTCCGATTTGCGCTTAAAAAATTCGGGGAAATAATTCCCAATTTCAGACTTTTCCATTTCTACCACTCCAAACCCTTTGATTCCGGGTGTGTCGATAATCTTAGCGTCAAAATCAAGATCATACATTTGAGCAAAAGTCGTAGTATGTTGACCTTGAGAATGTTGCGTAGAAATCGAAGCTGTTTTGATGGCTAAAAAAGGAGCGATTGTATTGACTAAAGTAGATTTCCCTACACCACTATGTCCCGAAAATATCGAAACTTTTGCTTTCATTTTCGCTTGAACACGTTCGACATTGTGACCTAGCAGTGCTGAAATTTCAATACATTCATAACCAATTTTTTCATAAACAGCTTTCAAATCTTGCACTTGAGTCCGTTCCTCTTTTGAATACACATCCTCTTTGTTAAAAAGCAAAACAACCGGAATTCCAAAGGCTTCGGCAGCTACCAAAAATCGATCGATAAAAGCCGGGTGTGTTGGAGGATTGTTTAGTGTTATCATTAAAAAAACACAATCAATATTGGCTGCAATAATATGTGTTTGTTTGGATAAATTGACAGACTTACGAATGATGTAATTTTTTCGATCGTATATCTGATGAATAACTCCTTGAAGTTGACTTTCATTGTCTTCTACTTCAAAGTCAACCCAATCACCAACGGCGATTGGGTTTGTGCTTTTAATGCCCTGAATGCGAAATTTTCCTTTAATTCGGCATTCGTAAAAAGAATCGTTTTCTGCCTTAACAGTGTACCAACTTCCCGTAGATTTGTAAACAAGTCCTTTCATAGCTACAAAGTAACGCTTTTTTGAAAGATGGTAGTAGTAAAGGTCTCAAACATATTATCCGTTGATAATACGCTCTTGATGGTTGATCGATTCTTGATGAATGGCTTTAAACATTCGAAGAATAAATTCTTCACTCAATCCTTTTTCTTGCCCTTCTAGAATCATTTTTCCTAAAATTTCATTCCATCGTTTGGACTGAAGAACGGCTACATTGTTTTGTTTTTTAAGTTCACCAATGCTCAAAGCAACTTTCATACGCTTTCCGAGGGTGTCAATGATTCCATGATCAATAACATCAATTTGCGTACGAAGGGTATTGAGTTTGTTGGTAAATTCAACGGCATCACTAGTTTCTGTTCGGATTTTCAAGTCTTTCATCATTTGAACCAAAACCGAGGGTGTGATTTGTTGTGCGGCATCGCTCCATGCGTTGTCTGGATCCCAATGTGTTTCCACCATCAATCCATCAAAATTAAGATCCAATGCCGTTTGACAAATGTCTTGTAAAATATCTCTGCGCCCAGCGATATGAGAAGGATCGCAAATCAAAGGAAGGTCGGGGAAACGGTTTTGAAATTCAATAGCCAATTGCCATTCAGGATTGTTTCTGTAACGGGTTTTTTCATAAGTAGAAAATCCACGATGAATGGCACCTAATTTTTTTATGTTGGCAGAATACAAACGTTCAATTCCACCCAACCATAGGGCTAAATCTGGATTAACAGGGTTTTTTACCAAAACAATTTTATCGGTTCCGTTTAGAGCATCTGCAATTTCTTGAACAATAAATGGACTTACGGTAGATCGAGCTCCAATCCAAAGAATATCAATATCGTGTTCCAAAGCCAATTTAACATGTGCTGCATTGGCGACCTCCGTAGCAATCAACATTCCTGTTTCTTTTTTTACACGCTGAAGCCATTTCAATCCAATTGCACCAACACCTTCAAACATACCGGGTCGGGTTCTAGGCTTCCAAATTCCTGCTCTGAATACTGTCGCATCTGTGTCTTTCAACTCGTGAGCGATTTTAAGCACCTGATCTTCTGTTTCTGCACTACACGGCCCTGCGATTACTAGAGGATGACTCAATCCAAAGTCATTCAGCCATGTTCTCATGTCTTTATTGTTTTCCATAATTAATTTATTGATTGTTTTTAGATGTTATTCCGTTTAAAATATTTTTTATATGATTGGTGTTTGCCATACTTTCATACACTTTTTGAAAATCGTCGTTTTCAACCCATGTTTTGAAGGCTTCCAAATTGGCTATATATTCTTTTAGTGATTCTACAACATTTTCTTTATTTTCCTCAAAAATAGGAGTCCACATTGCCGGCGAACTTTTAGCGAGTCTAACGGTTGACTCGAATCCACTCCCCGCCATATCGAAAATATTGCGCTCATCTTTTTCTTTTTCAATGACTGTTTTTCCTAGCATAAAAGAGCTGATGTGTGACAAATGGGATACGTATGCAATGTGACGGTCATGCTCAATGGGATCCATATAACTCAAACGCATTCCGAGTTTGGTAAATAGTGTAACTGCTTTTTCGAGCAACTTAGCATTTGTTTTATTTGATTCACACAAAATATTGGTCTTGTATTCAAACAAGTTTTGCACAGCCGCTATGGGTCCGGAAAACTCGGTTCCTGCAATGGGGTGTGCTGCCAAAAATTGAGCCCGACGCTTGTGACTAGCAATTGTTTTGCACAAAGATGCTTTGGTAGAACCTACATCAAAAACAAGTGTATTTTCTCCAACATTGTCCAATACACTTGGTAGTATAGTTTTACAAGCCCCTACTGGAATTGCTAAAACAACCAAGTCGTTATCTGATAATTGGTCTATGGTGGTTTCCGCATCTATGATGCCCCGTTTAATAGCCTCGGATATATGATTTGCATTTTGATCGATTCCCAAACGCTTCGTGTTTGGAAACAAGCGCTTAAAGTCTAAGGCCATGGAGCCTCCTATCAACCCTATACCGATAAAAGTTACTTTTAGGGGTTCCATCGTTTCAATGCTTCTTTAATTAATTCTTCGGATACACATAGTGAGAATCGAATGTATCCTTCTCCTTGAGAACCAAAGATGGTTCCTGGAGTAATGAATACATTTTTGTTATATAAGATTTCATCAATAAATTCTTCTGAGCTTGGCGCAGCTTTTGGAAGTTTTGCCCATACAAACATCCCGGAAGCCGAGCGATCGTATTGACATCCCAGTTTATCAGCTAGTTTCCAAACCCATTCTCTTCGCGAACGATACAATTCGTTCATTGATTCGTACCAGGTTTCTGCGCTTCGAAGTGCCGCAATAGCACCCTTTTGAATACCGTAAAACATTCCCGAATCCATATTGCTTTTGACTTTCAATACACTCTGAATATGATTTGCAGGTCCTACAAGCATTCCAACGCGCCATCCTGCCATATTGAATGTTTTGCTCAACGAATTTAGTTCCATAACAGGGTCGTTGTTTTTAGCCTGAGTTAACAAACTCATGGGAACATCGTTTAAAATAAAACTATAGGGATTGTCATTTACGATAAGAATATCGTATTTCTTAGCAAAAGAAATCAGTTCAGAAAAAAACCTTGCTGTTGCCGATACACCAGTTGGCATGTGTGGATAATTAACCCACATCAGTTTGACTTTGGACAGGTCAAGCTTTTCCAATTTTTTCAAATCTGGTAACCAGCCTTTGGCAGCTGACAAATCATAAAATAAAGGTTCTGCCCCAACCAATCGAGTCACTGAAGTATATGTTGGGTATCCGGGGTTGGGAATCAATGCCTGATCGCCTTCATTAAGAAATGCCATGGAAATATGCATAATTCCTTCTTTGGAACCCATTAAGGGAAGAATCTGATTGTTATGATTGACTTCTACCTTGTATTTGTTTTTGTAAAAATCAGCAATTGCCATTCGAAATTCAGGCAGCCCTTGATAGCTCTGGTATTTGTGCGCAGTGGCCATAGACAAACTGCTTTTTAAAGCTTCAACGACTTGAGTTGGAGGTTCAATATCCGGACTTCCAATTCCCATATTAATCACAGGATTTCCCTTTGCTGCAAGCGTTGCTACTTCTCTTAATTTTTTTGAGAAATAATATTCTTCAACCGTATGCAGTCTGTTGGCTACTTCAATACTCATTGTTTCTCATTTTTATAGGCACCATGAATCTTGAAAGATTCTGTCATGATTTCTAAAATACTTTTGGCTTTTTCATAATGCAAAACATCCTCAAAAGTTACATCAACAAAAAATGCATATTTCCAAGGGGTTTTTATGATTGGAAGCGATTGAATTTTTGTCAGGTTGATGGAGCAATCACTCAATACGTTCAATATAGCCGCTAAACTTCCACGCTTATGATCCAACACAAACTTAAAAGATGCTTTGTTAATTCCCTTGATATCATCATCCGACTGGGCTTTAAGAATCACGAAACGGGTAGCATTATTTTCTATGGACTGAATGTTTTTTGCTAAAATTTCCAATCCGTATAATTTGGCTGCCGATTGGCTTGCGATAGCGGCAATTCCTGTAAGTTTTTGAGCACTAATTTTTTGCGCTACCTCAGCGGTGTCTTTATCTTCTAGCAAGCGAATTTGAGGGTATTTATCAAAGAAATCTTTACACTGTAGCAATGCCATTGGATGAGAAGCTACCTCCTTGATATCGGAAATAGTCGATCCTGGAAGTGCCATCAACTGATGGTGAATGTTTAAATAATGTTCACCAACAATTTGCAAATTATAGTCATCAATCAAAGCGTAGTTTGGAATGATTGACCCTGCAATAGAATTCTCAAGCGCCATAACAGCATAGTCGCTTTTTCCACTTTGCAAACTTTTTGCAAGGGAATCGAACGTAAGGCATTCCTCCCACAACTGATCGTCTCCAAAATACTCGCAAGCAACTTGGTGATGATAAGAGCCTTTAATTCCTTGTATGGCTATGGTCTTCATAAAATTGTTTTAACAAAAAAAAGCCCTGATGTTTATCAGGACTTTACTTTGTATGTTTTTTGATTGTTTATCAACTACACTAACGAAAGTCCTGCTTTTTTTCCATAAAAGAAAAAAAAGAAAAAACGGCTTTCGAAATACGTTGAATGTAACATTATTCTCTAATTAAGTCGCTAAAATACTACTCCCAATCGAAATAGCAAAGAATGAACTGTTTTTTTTGAAAAAAAATTGTTAGAAAACTAACACCATAACATGCTAATCAATGATAAGTTTTCCTTTATAATGACCTGTTACATCAATAATTGGGGGTTTATTTTTAAGGATAACATTTCCTGTTGAGTATAAATTTCCAGAGATTTTATCAATGGGATACAAAATTAAATCGTTGGAACCCCGATGGTACAACACGATTTCATTTGCTATCAAATTACCTCCTTCAAAACGACTGCTTCCTGACGCAACAAATATATTGAGCATTTGTACTTGTCCCGAAACAATGAAGTTTGAAAATCCGTTGGTAACGGTTCTCAATGAATTGCATGTTAGGTTGAGCTTAAAATCCCCAGAATTATTTAGGGAGTTGTCGTAATAATCTTCTGAAAGCAACTGCAAGGTAGGAAAAGCTAATTGCCCCTCAGAATTAATGTCGTATTGAGTAGAACTTCGAATTTCAGTCAAATTGGGAGTGTAAATTTTTACCTTAACTGCTGCGTAATTTCTTGTCCAATCGCAGTTATTAGGGTCTTCAATTATTAACTGACTGTCAACCACTTTAAATGATACATCATCCACTAAATTGGATCCTGTGGTGACTTCTACTTTTTGAGTATCCGCTTGAGCAATTGTCAATGCTATGCCTTCATGAACGAGTATTTTAGTAAACATTTCCAGTTCGACTTCACGAGTAACGGTATTTCCACTAGATTGTAAACAATCGTCAATCGAGACTTTTATGCAAGACTGAAGAAGTAGTAAAACGAGTATGTAGCTAATTTTTTTCATCAAAAACGAATTCCTATTCCCCACTCCAAGGCTTCTGCTTTTAGTGCGTGTGTTTTAATACTAACTGACCCAAACCATTTTTTATTGAAATATCTTTTCAGACCTCCTCTAAAATATACATCCGATTCAAACCCTGCGGGGTTGTATACATAATAACCTATTTGTGTAACTAATGACCATTTGTTTATAAACAATTCATGTCCGAAAAAAATTCCTAATCTCAAAAAGTCTTCATTTCCTTTTAAATTTCCTTCGGGAAAAACTGTTGCACTGTACTTGATGTGTTCTTTTAAAAAATAGGAAACAAAAAAATCAGTTCCCAATTGTAAGGCTGATTTACGATTGAGTCTTTTATCAACAGAGGCAGACAATATAAAAAAAGGATATTGACCGGTCTCAATGATATCACCTTCATTCATCCCCAAGCTGAGTTTACCCTGAAAACGTATTTTTTCATTCAAATCAATGTGATCTGGCAATACGGAGGGATCTTTATTAGTATTGGAATTCAATGCGTATTGAACCCCAAAATTGACATTGAGGGTGTTTACTCCTTTGTTGGGAGATTTAAGGCTTCCGTTTGAATAATGGGTCATCAAAATACCTGCCTGAATACCCCATTGTTTCCATAAATTGGGATAGTGGTAATTGAGCATTGCTTATATGGAGGCAACAATGT
This sequence comes from Flavobacteriaceae bacterium, assembly GCA_030828565.1. Classification (GTDB taxonomy): domain Bacteria; phylum Bacteroidota; class Bacteroidia; order Flavobacteriales; family Flavobacteriaceae; genus JAQWSC01. Next base: position 11,283 of record JAURCF010000014.1, on the reverse strand, counting down.
GTGTTCCGTAGAACAGGTTTCGATAATTTTCCGACTTATGGTATTTTTTTCCAGCATAAGCAATTCCTTGACCGATTCGAAAAACCATTTTTCGATTCCAAAAATAGAAATTGTAATGCCTATAAATACTCACATTAGCCCCAATAGCATCGTTTTTAAAATTCTGATATATCAAGGAAGTACCTACATCGGGATAATTGAATGCTTTGGCCCAAGCATCTGCTTCAGAAGTTTGTTGGTTGTAAGAAAAAAGAAAACCCTCAGGGTGATGGGTAATTAAATGCGCTATATCCTTATCGTGACGAGCAATATTGCCAGCAAAATAGTTGAGGTCAAGAGTTTGGGCAGATGAAAAAAAACAAAACAAACTCATCATCAAGAAAACAAAGGGATGATGTTTCATAACTCGAAGTTACTTAAAAAATATGAGTGGCAATTGATTTGATATTATCAGATTTTCCCATCGAATAATAGTGTAAAAGAGGAACACCCGCCTTTACTAACGATTTGCTTTGTTCAACACACCACTCAACGCCTACCTCTCGAACTTCTTGGTTGTTCTTGGATTTTACAACAGCTTTTACCAAATCGTCGGGAATATCGACATGGAAACGATGTGGGATCATATTTAATTGCTTGATTGTTGAAAGTGGTTTTAGTCCGGGCACGATAGGAACTGTAATTCCAGCGGCTCTGCATTTATCTACAAAATCAAAGTATTTTTGATTATCAAAAAACATTTGAGTAATGATGTAATTGGCTCCTGCGGCTATTTTTTTCTTTAAAAAGTGAATGTCACTCTCCAAACTAGGCGCTTCCATATGCTTTTCAGGATATCCTGCAACGCCCATACAAAAATCTGTCGAAGAAGAATTTAGAAGATCTTCATCCAAATACACTCCTTGATTCAAATCTTGAATTTGTTTTACCAAATCTACAGCATAAGCATGCCCTTCTTGTTCGGGCTTGAAATAGGTTTCGGACTTAACGGCATCTCCCCTTAGAGCTACCACATTGTCAATTCCTAAAAAATGCAAATCAATCAATAAGTTTTCGGTGTCTTCCTTCGAAAATCCACCGCATAAAATATGCGGAACCGCATCGACTTGATAGCGGTTTTGTATTCCAGCACAAATCCCAACTGTTCCTGGTCGTTTTCGAATGATCTTTTTTTCCAAAAGACCATTGGACAGTTCCTTATAGTTGTACTCCTCTCTGTGATAGGTGACATCAATAAAAGGAGGTTTGAATTCCATTAACGGATCAATATTATCAAATATCGATTGAATGTTTTGCCCTTTCAATGGAGGTAAAATCTCAAAAGAAAACAACGTTTTTCCGTTTGCATTCTTAATATGGTCTATAACTTTCATAACTATTCGTTTAAATTAGGAGCAAGCCATTTTTCTGCGCTTTCCAATGATATGTTTCTTCTTTTGTGGTAGGATACTAATTGATCTTTACTGATTTTTCCCAATCCAAAATACCGAGCCTGAGGATGGGCAAAATAGTATCCGGAAACGGAAGCCGCTGGCCACATAGCCAAACTATCAGTAAGTACCACCCCAATATTTTCTTGGACTTTCAATAATTCCCAAAGGGTGTTTTTTTCTAAATGATCGGGACAAGCGGGATAGCCAGGAGCTGGGCGAATTCCTCGATACGACTCTTTGATAAGTTCTTGATTGGTCAATTTTTCGTTGGAGGCATATCCCCAATATTCAGTTCGAACTTTTTTGTGAAGATATTCTGCAAAAGCTTCTGCCAATCGATCTGCCAATGCTTTGATCATAATACTGTTGTAATCGTCATTATTTTTTTCAAATTCTTCGGCCAATTGTTGAGTGCCAAAACCTGTAGACACACAAAATCCTCCCATATAATCTGCAACAGACAAACTTTTGGGCGCAATAAAATCAGCCAGTGCAAATTGAGGTTTTCCTTGACTTTTTTTCAGCTGCTGACGAAGTGTAATAAATGTAGCAATGGGGCTTTCTCTGGATTCATCAGCATACAACTCAATGTCATCACCAGTTGAGTTGGCTGGAAAAAGACCAAATACAGCTTTGGCTTTTAAAAGCTTTTCATCAACAATACGATTTAACAAAACAGAGGCATCTTGAAACAACTCTTGTGCTTGAGAGCCCACCACTTCATCTGTTAAAATTTCGGGATATTTTCCATGCAAATCCCACGATCTAAAAAAAGGACTCCAGTCAATGAAAGGGAGCAATTCCTTCAAATCCAAGGATTCGATAATTTGAACACCGAGTTGGTTGGGGGTTGCAATGTCTTCTTGTTTCCAGTCAATAGAGAATTTTCGGTCGCGCGCCAATTCTAATGAAATGTATTCTTTACTCTTTGTGCGTTTGGCGTAGTTGATTCTGAACTGCTCATAATCTTTTTTGATGGTGTCCATATAAGCAGTCTTGGTTTCTTTTTGCAGTAAATTTCCAGCTACAGTAACTGCTCTTGAGGCATCATTGACATGAACAACCGAGTGATTGTATTCGGTGTCGATTTTGACCGCTGTGTGCGCTCTTGAAGTGGTAGCTCCACCAATCAACAAAGGAATTTCGAGTTTTATCTTTTTCATTTGTTTTGCCAAAAAAACCATCTCATCCAATGAAGGAGTAATTAGTCCACTAAGACCTATAATGTCTACTTGTTGCTCAATGGCTGTTTCAATGATTTTTTCGGGTGGAACCATGACTCCCAAGTCAATGATTTCATAATTATTACATCCCAAGACAACTCCTACAATATTTTTTCCAATATCGTGAACATCACCTTTTACGGTTGCCAGTAGTATTTTACCAGCCGATTTGCTCAACCCGTCTTTTTCCTGTTCTATATAAGGTAATAAGTAAGCAACTGCCTTTTTCATAACCCGAGCCGATTTGACGACTTGAGGCAAAAACATTTTTCCACTTCCAAACAAATCTCCAACCAAGTTCATTCCATTCATTAAATGTCCTTCAATGACCTGTATGGGTTTATCGACAGACTTACGCGCTTCTTCTGCGTCAATCTCAATGAATTCGTCAATTCCTTTAACCAACGAATGTGTAATTCGGGTCTGTAAATCTTCGTTTCTCCACTTTTGAACGGTTTTTTCTACACTTTTGGATTGCCCTTTGATTTGTTCTGCATAGTCCAACAAGCGATCGGTAGCATCTTCTTTCCTATCCAGTAAAACGTCCTCTACCAAATCCAACAAATCTTTTGGGATTTGGTCATAGATTTCAAGCATGGATGGGTTGACAATACCCATAGTCATTCCATGTTGAATGGCGTGATATAAAAAGGCAGAATGCATGGCCTCTCGAACAATGTTATTTCCTCGAAACGAAAACGAAACATTGCTAACACCACCACTTACATGAGCATAAGGCAAGTTTTTGCGAATCCATGCTGTGGCTTTGAAAAAATCAAGTGCATTCCTACGATGCTCTTCCATTCCGGTAGCAACCGGAAAAATATTAGGATCAAAAATAATATCTTGAGGTAGAAACTGAAGTTGGTCTACTAAAATTTTATACGAGCGCTCACAGATTTCGATACGTCGTTCCAAAGAGTCTGCTTGCCCTTTTTCATCAAATGCCATAATGATGACTGCTGCTCCGTATCGCTTAATTTTTTTTGCTTGAGCAACAAAAACATCCTCGCCTTCTTTTAGGCTAATGGAATTAACGATACTTTTTCCTTGCACAACTTTTAGTCCCGCTTCCAAAATTTCCCATTTGGAGCTGTCAATCATAATCGGAAGTTTGGCAATATCAGGTTCTGCTGCAATTAGGTTTAAAAACCTGGTCATTGCTGCTGCCCCATCAATCATTCCTTCGTCCATATTGACATCAATGATTTGAGCGCCTCCTTCTACTTGTTCTCTGGCTACTTCTAGGGCTTGACTGTACTTATTTTCCTTAATCAATCGTAAAAACTTACGAGATCCTGTCACATTGGTTCGCTCCCCAATATTAACAAAGTTGGTTTCTGGAGTCACTACCAATGGCTCAAAACCAGCTAAGGACAAGTATTTTGTACAGTCAACTTCCATAATTATGCGTAGTGTTCTACAAGGGTTTTGGGCGTTAAAAAAGGATGTATCAATGCTTTCCACTCCAGAAAATCCTTGGACTTTCTAAAGCCTATTTCGTGATCCTCTAAGGTATCCCATTCAACAATTAGAATATATTTATCAGCGGTTTCTATGCATTTTTTGAGTTGATGAGATCGATGACCCTTTGCTCTGGAAATGATCGATTTTGCCAATTCGTAATTTTTCTCAAAATCATTTGACTGATTTTCTTTGATATGTAAAATGGCTACTTCTAAAGTCATAGTTGGTTCGATTTTTCAGGTATTCTAGGTCTATATTTAAGAGTTTCTTCAACAATTTGTTTGATATGTTCTGGATTGGTTCCACAGCACCCACCGATAATATTTACTAAGTTTTCTTCCAAATAGGGAGCGATTAATGCACGCATTTCTTCGGGAGTTTGTTCGTACTCGCCAAACTCATTGGGCAATCCTGCATTGGGGTGCGCAGAGGTATATACGTTAGCAACGCGGCTCAGTCGTTGGATATAGGGCTTAAGTTGATCTGCTCCTAATGCGCAATTAAGTCCAACACTAAATAGCGAAATGTGAGATATGGAAATGAAAAATGCCTCAACTGTTTGTCCAGACAATGTACGTCCACTCGCATCGGTTATGGTTCCGCTTACCATAACAGGGGTTTCTATTTTTCGTTCTTCCTTTACCTCATCAATGGCATACAAAGCGGCCTTGGCGTTTAGAGTATCAAAAACGGTTTCAACCAAAAGAGCGTCTACCCCACCGTCCAACAACCCTTCGACTTGCTCGCGGTAGGAGGCAACAAGCTCATCGAATGTAATTGCACGATATCCAGGATCGTTTACGTCCGGAGACATACTCGCTGTTTTGTTAGTTGGCCCAATCGAACCAGCAACAAACCGAGGTTTCTGGGGAGTTTTAAGCGTATACATTTCCGAAGCTTCTTTTGCAATTTTAGCCGATTCATAATTCAATTCATACACCAATCCCTCCATTTGATAATCAGCCATTGCAATTGATGTACTGGAAAACGTATTTGTTTCCAAAATATCGGCTCCGGCTTCTAAATAGGCAATGTGTATGTCGCGAATGGCTTGCGGCTGAGTTAATGAAAGTAAATCGTTGTTTCCTTGCAATGGAACTGGATGATTTTTAAAACGAGATCCTCTAAAGTCATCTTCCGAAAAAGAATACCCCTGAAGCATGGTTCCCATGGCACCATCCAAAACTAAGGTGCGATTTTGTATAGCCTCGTTCAGAGTCATGCTTTGCTATTTGTTAATGCTTGATCTATATCCTGAATAATATCGTCTATATGCTCTAAACCTACTGAAACTCGAATCAAACCATCGGTAATTCCAACGGCCAATCGATCCTCTTCAGAAAGTTTGCTGTGGGTCGTTGAAGCCGGATGGGTAACAATGGTTCTAGAATCGCCCAAATTGGCAGAAAGGGAACACATCTGTATGTTGTCCAAAAACTGGGTTCCGGACGCAATGCCACCTTTCAATTCAAACGTAACAATATTACCGCCTCGCTTCATTTGTTTTTTAGCAATATGAACCTTTGGATGAGAGTCTAAAAAAGGATACGTAACTCTGTGAATCGCAGCATGTTTTTCTAGAAATTGAGCTAGTTTTTCTGCATTGTCACAGTGGCGTTCCAAGCGAACTGAAAGTGTTTCGAGACTTTTGGACAGCACCCATGCATTGAAGGGGGATAAGGCAGGACCGGTATTACGAGAAAACAAATAAATTTCTCTAATTAATTCTTTGTTTCCAACGGCTATTCCACCCATTACACGTCCCTGTCCATCAATTAATTTGGTTGCTGAATGAATTACTATATCTGCTCCATGTTGAATGGGAGTTTGCAGATACGGAGTTGCAAAGCAATTGTCTATAACCAAAATCAATTGATGTTTTTTGGCTATTTCGGAAAGTCGTTCCAAATCCACAATATCCAATCCTGGGTTGGTAGGAGTTTCGGCATAAATAATTTTTGTATTGGGTTGAATTAAAGATTCTAATTCGTCCAATTCATCAATCTGAAAATAGGTGGTTTCAATATTCCATTTTGGTAAATATTTACTAAACAGACTGTGTGTAGATCCAAAAACAGCTCGCGCCGAAATGATGTGATCTCCACTGCTAAGCAATGCTGCAAATGTCGAAAATACGGCTGACATTCCACTGGCAAAAGCGAATCCGTCTTCAGCGCCTTCAAGCGCACAAATCTTTTGAATGAACTCCGAAGTGGAAGGGTTCGAAAACCGACTGTAAATGTTGCGATCTTTTTCTTCGGCAAACGAAGCTCTCATTTCCTCAGCATCATCAAAGACAAAACTGGATGTTACATAAATGGGACTTGAATGCTCTTTAAATTGCGAACGATCCAGTTGGGTTCGTACGGCGGATGTTTCAAATTTTTTTGAACTCATAATTTATTTCCGTTTACAATAACTTGATAGGTAATTTCGGCTGTAGCTTCGAGTGTTTTTGATACGGAGCAATATTTTTCAAAAGATAATTTTGCTGCTCGTTGGGCTTTTTCTTCGGGAATATCTCCGTCTATAAAAACCTGAACGTGAATTTTATCAAATAACGAAGGAACCTTCCCTTCTTCTCGATGCCCTTCTACTTCCATTCGCAGGGAAGTAGGGTCTAACTTTTGTTTGTTAAGAATGGCAACAATATCGATACTGCTACAACCAGCGATTCCCATGAGCAAGAGTTCCATGGGGCTTGCACCTTGAGGCTGGGGAGAAGCCGATTTGTTATCCAAATGTATTTCGTGTCCGGTGTTGTTGGATACACTTACGTGGTAATTTTCAATTCGATTTAAAGTGACTTTCATTGGATTTAGGATTTATTAATGGTAAAAACTTCTTTTAGCAATTGATTGAGCTGCTCAAATTCAATTAAAAAGGCGTCGTGTCCGTGAATAGAACGAATGCATTTGTAAAAGATATTCTTTTTGAACTTTGACAACCTCAAATAGGTTTCTCTATTTTCTTCATCGGTAAAAAACAAGTCTGTATCAATAGAAACTATATATATATTCGATTCGATTTTAGCCACTACGGATTCAAAATCGCCCTTTTTTGATATATCAATTGTTCTTAGTAAATGATTCATCAATTTGTAGGCGCCTACTTGAAATCGTTGTTGTAATTTTTTTCCGTGGTGCAACAACCAACTTTCCACATTGTAAATCTGCAATTCTTCATTGGTCGATCGTGCAAATCGAGACTTAAACGAACCCGGAGTTCGATAACACAACATCGCGTGGAGTCTAGCGTCATGGATTGGACTGGATGAATTGTCAAGAATTTGATCTTGTAAAAAAGCATTGGCGATTACCCAATCCGATGATTTCCAATCGGTAGCAATTGGTATCAAATTTTTTATAAAAGAAGGATAAGCAGCCGCCAATTCCCAAGCCAAACCACCCCCAATAGATCCTCCAATAGCTGCATGCAAAGAGTTAATATTGAGTTCTTTAAGCCCTTGAAACACCATATGAGCAACGTCTGCTAAAATAAGATCTTGATAATTCTCAATCAGCAATCCGTCGTAGCCATTTCCTGGAATATTAAAAGAAATCACTGTATAGTGTTGCGTGTCGATAAGTTTGTTGTCTCCAACAATTTCGTTCCACCACCCATGCTCTCCCAACAAGGTTGAGTTTCCCGTAAGCGCGTGATTAACAAGAACCACTGGCGCGTCTCCTATGGGCAACCCAAAGGTTTCATAAGATATTCTTACAGGAAAATCGGTGCCTTTTAGGGTTTTAAAAGAAGCCAACTCTACATATTTAAGAGTCATCATAGAAAGTGTATTTAAAAGCTTTTTTTAAATGGTATCGAAAGACGCTTGAAGATCTGCTTTCAAATCTTCAATGTTTTCGAGTCCTACCGACAATCGGATTAGATCAGAAGTAACACCGGTGCTTTTTTGCTGATCAGCATTCAATTGTTGATGGGTTGTACTGGCCGGATGAATAATGAGTGATTTCGAATCTCCAATATTAGCAAGTAACGAAAACAACTTCGTTTCATCAGCTACTTTTTTTGCCGATTCAAAGCCTCCTTTTACTCCAAAAGTAACAATTCCACTTTGCCCGTTTGGCAAGTATTGGTCCGCTTGTTTTTTGTATTTACTTGAAGTCAGTCCTGGGTAATTCACCCAAGTAACTTGCTCATTATTTTCAAGCCATTGTGCCAATTCGAGTGCGTTTTCACTGTGCTTTTTCATACGAATATCCAAGGTTTCAAGTCCTTGAATAATTTGAAATGCATTGTACGGACTTAGTGCTGCTCCGTGGTCACGCAATCCCTCAATCCGAACTTTAGCAATAAAAGCAGCGGCTCCAAGTGCGTCGTGGTAAACAAGTCCGTGGTATCCTGGTGAAGGTTCCGTAAATTCTGGAAAATTCCCGCTAGACCAATCAAATGTACCTGCATCAATAATAACTCCACCCATGGAAGTTCCATTTCCATTGATGTATTTTGTCAACGAATGAATTACAATATTAGCGCCGTGCTTGATAGGATTCAACAACGAGGGTGAAGCCACTGTGTTGTCTACCATAAAAGGAACTTTAGCAGCTTGCGCTTGTTTTGAAATAGCCTCTAAATCAAGGACGTCCAATTTTGGATTTCCCAAAGATTCTGCAAAAAACAATCGGGTGTTTTCTTGAACGGCTTTTGAAAAATTAGCTGTATCGGAAGGATCTACAAAAGTTGTTGTAATTCCCAACCGTGGAAGTGTAACGTTTAAAAGATTGTAAGTTCCTCCGTACAAACTACTGGAAGCTACAATATGATCCCCTGCTTTGAGAAGCACCAACAACGCCGTTGAAATTGCGCTGGTTCCTGAAGCGGTAACTACAGAAGCAATTCCTCCTTCAAGGGCAGCCAATCGCTGCTCAAGGATGTCGTTGGTAGGATTGTTCAATCGTGTGTAAATATATCCAGGCTCTGCTAACGCAAATAAATTGGCCGCATGTTCTGAATTGTTAAAGACATAGGCAGTAGATTGGTAGATTGGAACCGCTCGAGTTCTTTGGGTAAGGGTTGTGTCGTGTCCAGAATGAAGGGCTTTGGTTGCAAATTGATGAGTGCTCATAAAACTAGTTTTTATTAAATTGAAAATGTTTTTTTAATTGTGTCGGTATAATCTAATTTTTCCCATGTAAAAAGTTCTACTTCTTTTTCTAGGGTTCCATTGTAAGGAGAATCAAATATTTTTTTAATGGTTCTGGGTGTTCTGCCCATGTGTCCGTATGCGGCTGTTTCTGAATACATGGGGTTTCTTAATTTGAGCCGAGATTCAATAGCAAAAGGACGCATATCAAAAATAGTTGCAGTTAACTTTGCAATTTCTCCATCGGTCATTGAAACATTAGAAGTTCCGTAAGTATCTACCAGCAAAGAGGTTGGAGCAGCCACACCAATTGCGTAACTTACTTGGACCAATACTTCGCTACAAACTCCTGCAGCAACAAGGTTTTTTGCTATGTGACGCGCAGCATACGCAGCACTTCGATCTACTTTACTGGGATCTTTTCCACTAAAAGCACCTCCCCCGTGAGCTCCTTTTCCTCCGTAAGTATCGACTATTATTTTACGACCTGTGAGTCCTGTATCTCCATGAGGTCCACCAATCACAAACTTTCCAGTGGGATTGATGTGGTATTTGATTTGATCGTTAAAAAGCTTTTGAATGTGATCAGGAAATGACGCAATGACTTTTGGAATCAAAATGTTTATAACATCCTTTTTAATTCGTGCGAGCATCACCTGGTCAGTATCAAACGGATCGTGTTGTGTTGAAACTACAATGGCATCTATGCGTTGTGGTTTGTTATCGTCACTGTACTCTATGGTAACTTGTGATTTTGCATCGGGACGTAAATAAGGAATTTCTGTACCTTCTTTGCGCAAGACGGCCAATACTTGTAAAATTTTGTGTGAAATGGCCAATGCCAAAGGCATATAATTTTCGGTTTCATTGGTTGCATAACCAAACATCATTCCTTGGTCTCCAGCGCCTTGCTCTTCTTCGGATTCCCGATCAACACCTTGATTAATTTCTTGGGATTGTTCGTGTATTAAAGAAATAACTCCACAAGAATCTCCCGAAAACTGGTACGCCCCTTGGGTATATCCAATTTTGTTGATAGTGCTTCTTGCGATCGACTGAACGTCGATGTAGGTTTTACTTTTTACTTCCCCCGCCAATACTACTTGCCCTGTGGTAACTAGGGTTTCACAGGCAACTTTGCTTTGTGGGTCAAAGGCCAAAAAATGATCCAATAAGTTGTCGCTGATTTGGTCGGCTACTTTGTCAGGATGGCCTTCGCTTACAGACTCAGATGTAAATAAATAAGACATTTTACTTGTTGCTTTCTGAGGAAACGATTTGACTTGAAAAAATAAATCTTGTAAAAGCAACTACTGCTTTAGCAATTTTTTTACGAGGTTGCAATCAGTCAAATCTATCCTCAATTGGATTTCAAAGGTAATTATCGAAATCAAATCATACAAGTAAAAAATGTTTTTTTTTGGAATTGTTCCTTATCGGAAGCTAAACGCAATTCCTGCTGTAAATGTATTGTACTCCTGCAGTGTGTAATCAGCAAATATTTTGAAAAACAACAAATTCAAACGCGTACCAATAGTAGCTCTAGCTCCTTTGGATTTTATTTTTGTACTTATGGGATCTGTCAGCGTTCTAGAATATGTCTCTAATCCTGTCTGATATTCAAGCTCATAGGTTCCTAAAACATCAAACGAAGAACTTCCCATTCCATATCCAAGTCCGGCGTAAAAATCTATAAATAATAAATCAATAGAAGCGAGTGCTTGTAGCGTAAATGTGTTGGTGCTGAACGAAATTTGCTGACCATTACCATCAATGGAACTGTTTTTTTCAATATCGTATTCGGTACTCATATTGGAATAAGCTCCTAAAACAGAAATGTCCAACGGAAGCTTATCAATAGGACCTAAGTGTTGAAGGATATTGTATTTAAATCCAAAACCAAAAAGAGAAGCTTTTACTCCTTGAGAATTGACTGTGGGCATATAACGAACAATCAAATCCGTTTCTATAGGAAGTCCTATAGCAAACTGAACCATGGGAGAAGGAATGGCATTGAGCGGTAAATCGTCTCCTATTCCGCCTGGAGCCTGAACTT
>JAURCF010000076.1 GCA_030828565.1 Flavobacteriaceae bacterium | reverse complement strand
TTAGATGATTTTCAATTTACCAAACAATCAAAAGTACTGTATAAGGAGATTTTAAAGTCATTGTCTGGAGTTAATCAGAAAGACAGAGCAAGGAAAAGAAAAAAGTTAGAGAAGGAATTAGATTCCGCAAACCAACGTATTGAAAATTTACAAGATCTATTGGTAGATGGAACTATATCTCCTAAAGTCTATGGGCAAACATTAAATCGATATACAAAGCAACGCGATCAAATCACGTCTAATTTGAATGGACTCAATACCTCAGATTCTGAATATAAGGGTCTTATTGAAAATGCATTTCAACATTTAGAAAATTTTAAGCAAACCTACACCAATAGTGCTATTGCGCATAAAAAGAAGCTGATAAGTTCGATTTTTCCAGAAAAAATAGAATTTGACGGAAAAAAATGTCGAACTACAAGAATCAATGATGTGTTGAGGTATATCTTGCAGATAGACAAGGAGTTAGATGAAAATAAAAAGGGACAAATCTCAAAAAATATGAGTTTGTCCCGTGTGGTGGAGTCGGAGGGAATCGAACCCTCGTCCAAACAAGTGAAGTAATAGCTTTCTACAGGTTTAGTTTTCGTTTAATTTTCATCAATATACTGACCGAAAACCGCCTATATATCGCCTAGCTTCTTTAATTTTGAAACCTTGCCGAAGCCACACGATTTCTATGTTGACTTTGATGGTGCCTCTAAATAGAACGCCGTCAACAAGGGCTTTCTAGAGACATCTCGCGTTCCCGCCTAGCGGGACGTGGCCTTAACCTACTATAATTCAGTTAATTAGGCTGCAAGAGCGTAGTTATTCTCGCCATTTAAAATGGTGGTACTATGATATTTACGAGCTGTAGTCCAGCGCTCGACCTGCTTACCATTCCATCAGTCTCGCTGTCAAAACCAGTCGACCCCGTGGATTTTCAATGAACATTTCGCCAAAGGCGTTTGCAAATATAGGGTATTAAAAAGTGTTTACGACACTTCGCAATTTTGCCAGTCGTGACAAAACCCCTTCCAAATGCTCCAAGGCCAACATATTGGCACCGTCGCTTTTCGCTTTGCTAGGATCAAAATGTGTTTCTATAAACAAACCATCCACTCCCGTTGCAATTCCTGCACGTGCAATGGTTTCGATTTTGTCGGGGCGTCCGCCCGTAACACCGCTCGATTGGTTGGGTTGTTGTAGTGAATGTGTTACATCCAACACCGTCGGTGCGTATTGTTGCATGGTTGGAATCCCTCTAAAATCTACGATCATATCTTGATACCCAAACATAGTGCCACGATCGGTTATCCACGCATTTTCATTGCCCGAATCCTGTACTTTTCGAACGGCATGTTGCATACTTTCGGGACTCATAAACTGTCCTTTTTTCAAATTAATAACTTTTCCAGTTGCAGCAGCAGCCACTACCAAATCTGTTTGACGTACCAAAAAGGCAGGTATTTGAAGCACATCTACGTATGCAGCTGCCATTTGAGCATCCGAAATCTCGTGAATATCGGTAACAGTTGGAATATCAAATGTGTTCCCTACTTTTTCAAGAATTTTCAATGCTTTTTCATCGCCAATACCTGTAAAACTGTCAATACGGCTGCGATTGGCTTTCTTAAAACTTCCCTTAAATACATATGGAATTTCAAGTCGATCTGTAATCTTAACTACTTGTTCTGCAATACGAAGCGCCATTTCTTCTCCTTCGATGGCACAAGGGCCCGCTAAAAGAAAAAATTGTCCCGATTGGGTGTGTTTTATATTGGGTAAACTTGATATTGACATGCTTCCTTGATTTTGGCACAAAAATACAGAATATTTATCAGTTCAAATCTATCTATAAAAAAAGGGTGTTCATTCGAAAAAGAAGGTATATTTGCGCCAAATTAAACGAAGCTTATGGACGCTATCAAAAACATTGCAATTATTGCACACGTAGATCACGGGAAAACCACCTTGGTAGATAAAATTTTATACCATTGTGAATTGTTTAGAGACAATCAGAATACGGGTGATTTGATTCTTGACAACAATGATTTGGAGCGTGAACGAGGAATCACCATTACCTCTAAAAATGTTTCGGTAGCCTACAAGGGTACTAAAATCAATATCATTGACACACCCGGTCACGCCGATTTTGGAGGGGAAGTTGAGCGTGTTTTGAATATGGCCGATGGTGTTCTTCTCTTAGTAGATGCTTTTGAAGGACCCATGCCACAAACACGTTTTGTTTTACAAAAAGCCATCAATTTAGGGCTCAAACCTTGTGTGGTAATTAATAAAGTAGATAAAGAAAATTGTACTCCCGATGAAGTTCATGAAAAGGTATTTGACCTTATGTTTGAGCTTGGAGCTGAGGAATGGCAACTCGATTTCCCAACAGTTTATGGCTCTGCCAAAAACAATTGGATGAGTGACGATTGGAAAAACGAAACCGATTCTATTGAGCCTTTACTAGATATGGTGATGGAACATGTTCCAGCACCCAAATTTGATGATGGTACTACACAAATGTTGATTACATCGCTTGATTTCTCATCCTTTACAGGACGAATTGCTATTGGTCGTGTTCAGCGAGGAGCTATTGAAGAAGGACAACCTGTATCTTTGGTGAAAAGAGACGGTTCTGTCGTGAAAAGCAAAATTAAAGAAGTCTTTACTTTTGAAGGATTGGGCAGAAAAAAAGTCAAGCAGGTACAAACAGGCGATATATGTGCGCTGGTTGGTATCGAAGGTTTTGAAATAGGGGACACGGTTGCCGATTTTGAATCTCCCGAAGGGCTAAAATCCATTGCCATTGATGAACCCACCATGAGCATGTTGTTTACCATTAACGACTCTCCCTTTTTTGGAAAAGACGGAAAATACGTTACCTCTAGACACATTAAAGATCGTTTGGAAAAAGAATTGGAAAAAAATCTAGCCATGCGATTGATACCCACTAATAGTGCAGATAAGTTTCTTGTGTACGGTCGTGGGGTATTGCATTTGTCTGTTTTGATAGAAACCATGCGTCGTGAAGGCTATGAGTTGCAAATAGGACAGCCGCAAGTTATTATTAAAGAAATAGACGGCATAAAATGCGAACCCATAGAAGAGCTTACTATCGACTTACCAGAAAATGTTTCTGGAAAAGCAGTTGAGTCTGTTACGCTTCGCAAAGGCGAGGTGATTTCTATGGAAGCTAAAGGCGACCGAATGATTTGCGAGTTTTTAATTCCTTCTCGAGGAATTATAGGGTTGAGAAATCAACTGCTAACAGCTACCGCAGGAGAGGCTATTATGGCGCATCGTTTTAAAGAATATCAACCTTTAAGAGGTGATATTCCAGGAAGAATTAGCGGGTCTTTAGTATCTATGGAAAATGGAACTGCCATTCCGTATTCGATTGATAAACTTCAAGATCGAGGAAAGTTTTTTGTAGATCCAGGAGAAAGTATTTACGAGGGACAAGTTATTGGTGAAAACAGTCGTCAAGATGACATGTGTGTGAACGTAACCAAGGCAAAAAAACAAAGTAACGTTCGTTCCTCTGGCGCAGATGACAAAGCCAAAATTGTTCCAGCAATTAAGTTTTCTTTGGAAGAAGCATTGGAGTATATTCAAAAAGACGAATATGTTGAGGTAACACCAAATTCCTTGCGATTGCGTAAAGTATTCTTGTCAGAAACAGAGCGTAAACGAAATAAAATAGCATAATTTTTTTTAAAATTGCTTTTTTAACGTACATTGGGGCGAGCCACCAAATGTTTTTTTACAATGAAAACTCATCCTGCTTTGTTTCCTCGCTATGCGTTAGTTCTCATATTGGGTTTGTTTTGTATTCAACTTACGGAATATTTTCTTTCAGGATTTTCTCACTTCAGAATATTAAATTTCATTGAAAACTGCCTGTTTTTTGGGATGATTTTAAGCATTTCTTCTTTTTTTAAAACCTCTTTTTTTCAAACTTTTACAAAAAAAATTCTTTACACGGTTTTTGTTTTTGTTCTATTGGTAGAGGGTTTTTATTTTTTGACTTTTGGAGCTCCTTTTTCTTCATCAGCCGTATTTATAGCTTTTGATACTAGCCCCACTGAGGTGCAGGAGTTTTTTTCTTACAATTATTCCCATGAACTCGTAGTATATTTTTTGATTGTAATGACAATCATGATATATGCTTGGTCTTTTTTTAAAAACATACCTAGAATGGTTGGTATAAAAAGTACTTTTTTTGCGGTATCTTTTTTAATCATTGTTCTTTTGACCTCAATGCGCCAGCAAAATTTTCCTTTTATTTTTGGAAAAGGCGCTTTGGATTATATACAAACCTATATGCTCTTAGATTCCGATTCTTCTAATAAAAAAGGCAACTTTTCCAACCTGGTTTATGAACCTACCGATGAAGAATTGCTGTATGTCGTAATTGTGGGAGAATCAACCAGTAGGGCTCATTTTGGGTTGTATGATTACGAAAGAGCAACCACCCCTAGGCTTGCATCTATTTCTAATGAACTCATAAAATACGATGAAGTGATAAGCGGTCACACTTATACCATTGGATCGTTGATTCGGGCGTTGTCGTTTGATACCAGTCCCAAAAAAGGCAACAATATTATCCAGTTGTTAAATGCTTCCAACTACACCACTTTTTGGCTATCGAATCAAACGCCTGTGGGTTTTTACGAAACACTTGTTACTAAGATAGCCAAAACTTCTAACAATCTATTTTTTTCAAATGCTATTAATAATTCAGCGTCTTATCCTTACGATGAAATTCTTTTTTCAGCTTTTGATCAGGTTCTTAAAAACAAAGCCTCTAAAAAAGTAATTTTTGTACATTTAATGGGTACTCATGGAAATTACAAACTGCGTTATCCACCTGAATTTCAACAATTTTATGATAAAAACGCAAATTCAAAAGAGACGATTATCAACCATTATGATAATGCGGTTGTTTATACGGACTACATGATTTATGAAATCATTCAGCGTGTCAAAAAACAAAACATCAAAAGTTTTGTGTTGTACTTTTCCGATCATGGAGAAGAGGTTTTTGATACGCTCGATTTTGCAGGGCATAGTCCTAGTCAATTGATTTCAAAAAATATGCTTGAAATCCCATTTTTATTGTGGCAATCCGAAGAGTATCAGCAAGAAAAATCATTGCAAATTGATACAAATCGCAAATATGTTTTAAATGATTTGTCCCACAGTATTGCCAATTTGTGTGGGGTTAATGCTTTGGGAGTGCATCCGTCCAAAAGTATTTTTAGCAGTCAGTTTCAAGAAACTCCCCGCATCGTTTTAGATACCTTTAACTTTGATAGGAGGTTTTATTGATTTGATAAAATTAAAAGAACTTTTCCTATCTTACAAAACAAAAATCGAGTTTGTTTAAGGTGCTTTCTTATTCATCAGTTTCAATTACAATCAAGTTTGCCGTTGGTTTTCTTTTGACTAAAATCCTTGCTTATTTTTTAGGACCTTCGGGTTTTGCCTTGTTGGGTAATTTTAAAAACACAGCGGCTGTAATTAATAGCCTCACCTCGTTGGGAATGTATAAGGGGATTGTTCGCTATACTTCTGAATCTAAAAATAAAATTGAAGAGTTTCAGCGTTTAATTAGTACAATCAATCTTATAGCTATAATAAGCTCTTTGCTAATAGCAGTTTTTCTTTTGTTTATGGCTGAACAACTTTCAATTTTTGTTCTTCAAGACCCTTCTTACGCTTATTTATTTCAAGGGTTGGCAGTTGTCCTTCCTTTTTCTACCTTTCAAATATTCTTTTTTTCTATTTTAAATGGACTGGGTAATTACAAACGGGTGATTGGACTTGAAATCATGCTTAATGTTTGTAATTTGTTAATTACTACATTATTGATATGCAAATACGGTCTTTCAGGGGCTTTATTGTCCATTATTATTCTCCCTATTTTTTATTTTTTATTTACACTGTTTTTTTTAAAAAAGGGAGTTAGTAACTGGCTTGTTTTTTTTAAAATAAAATTCAATCATTTTTATG
>JAURCF010000093.1 GCA_030828565.1 Flavobacteriaceae bacterium | reverse complement strand
TTGCTCACGATCCAAAATGGAAACCGATTTTTTATAATCAACAGGGTTGATGCCTGCTTCCATTTCATTGATTATTTTTTGGGGATCTTCATTTCTTGGATTGTCTGAAGTCAAAATCACTTTGTTGCTCAACGTAGCCGCAATATGGGCCATAATAGGTCTTTTTTGCACATCACGATTCCCCCCACATCCTATAACTGTAATTAATGTTTCGTTTCCTGTTCGTAATTGATTGATCGTAGTTAATACATTTTTTAGAGCATCGGGAGTATGCGCATAATCGATAACGGCTGTGATGTTATCATTCGAAACAATATATTCAAATCGACCATCGACAGGTCGCAAAACACTTAATATTTGCAAAACCTCCAGTGCATTGCAATGCAACAATTGTGAAGCAGCATATACTGCCAAAATATTATAAGCGTTGAACGTGCCAATCAACCGACTCCATACTTCTTGATGGTTGACTTTTAGCAACATTCCGCTAAATTGATTTTCTAGAATTTGTCCTTTGTAATCGGCAATAGACTTTAGAGCGTAATACGTTTTTTTGGCCGCAGTATTCTGAAGCATTACTTTGCCATTTTTATCATCAGCATTGGACAATGCAAAAGCAGATTTTGGCAACTGATCAAAGAATGATTTTTTTACATCTCGATAAGCCTTAAACGTATCATGGTAATCCAAATGATCGTGTGAAAGATTGGTGAAAATTCCACCTGAAAATTCCAATCCCTCAACTCTTTTTTGATGTATTCCATGCGAAGACACTTCCATAAAACAATAAGCTACTCCCGATTCTACCATTTTTTGCAAATAATGCTGAATATCAATCGAATTGGGAGTGGTATGAGTCGAAGGATACGTTTGGTCGTTGATTTTAATCGCCACAGTAGAAATCAAACCTACCGAGTGACCCAGTTGTTGAAACAGCTGAAACAACAGACTAGCAACAGTCGTTTTACCGTTGGTTCCTGTAATTCCAACTAATGATATTTTTTTTGAGGGATGATCAAAATAGTTGGCAGATAACAATGCCAACGATTGATGAGAATCGGTTACTTCTACATAAGTAACCCCATTGATGATTTTTTTAGGAAGCGATTCACATACAATAACCAAAGCGCCGTTTTTGGTCGCTTGGTCAATATATTCATGGCCGTCTACAGCACTTCCTTTGAGTGCTATAAAAACATCATTGAGTGCAACATTTCTTGAATCAAATTGTAAAGAAGCTATTGAGACCTGTGTACTACCCAAAACACTTTGAAGCGGAACTTTGTACAATATGTCTTTAAGTAAGATCATGACAATTCGAGCGTTATAGAGGTGTTTTTTTTAATTGTTCTTCCTGGAGCCAGCGACTGTTTCCTTACATGCCCTTTTCCTTTAATCGTTACTTGAACACCACGGTTTTCGAGCAAACTCACCGCATCCATAGCTGGGAGACCAACTACATTGGGTATTTGCTGTTGTGGAAAACTAGTTAGCTCCATTTTTGACTGAAAAGAAGTGTCAGCCAATTGATTCAAAGGTGGCACTTCAATTTTTTCTTCCTTAGGAATGCTTCGATACATTTTATCCGCAATTTTCTTAAAGACGGGAGCTGCTACAGTAGATCCATAATATCCCTTTTTCTTGTTGGGTTTATGAATAACCACTATGCACGAATATTGGGGCTTATCTGCTGGAAAATACCCAACAAAACTGGAAATATATTGAAGGTCGTCTGTATTGTAATCGCGTTGACAAGTACCTGTTTTACCTGCAATAGAAATGTTGTCGGAATAAATGTTGTGCGCTGTCCCTTGATCACTTTCAACAACCATTTTCATCATTTTTTGAAGTTTCCCAAGGGTTTCTTCAGAACAGATTGAATGATTTACTATTTCTTTTTCAAATTGTTGAATGGGCTGATTCCCCAACTGTCGGACTGCATCTACGAATCGAGGTTTTACCATTTCGCCGTTGTTGGCTATGGCATTGTAAAATGTTAATGTCTGCATTGGAGTCAAAGACACCCCATACCCATAAGCCATCCAAGGTAAGGTCAACCCATTCCAATCTGAATCGGAAGGATGAGGAATTTTAGGCAGTCCTTCGCCGGTAATTTTCAACCCCAAAGGCTCATTCATTCCAATATTGTATAAGCGGTTTACAAATTTTTCTGGATTTGACTGGTAATGTTCACTGATAATTTTGACAATTCCGGTATTGGAAGACACCTGAAAAACCTCATTGACAGATATTTTACCATAACCTCCTCGTTTGGAATCTCTTACTTTGTATTTGTTGAAAAACGTAAGCTCTCCTTTTCCTGTATTGACGATATCCATAGTATCAATTACCTTGTCCTCAAGAGCCACCATCATTGCCATCAACTTGAATGTAGAGCCTGGCTCGTGAGACTCTCCAACGGCATAGTTGAGCTTTTCAAAATACTTTCCTGATTTTGTTCTGCCCAAATTGGAAATCGCTTTAATTGCTCCTGTTTGGGTTTCCATTACAACCACCGAACCATGATCTGCCTCAAATTTTTCCAATTGTTCCAACAATGCATTGTGAGCTACATCTTGAATATTGACATTGATTGTAGAAATCAAATCGTACCCATTTTGAGGTTCTTTTTGATTAGCATCACTAATTGGCCGCCACTCCCCGTTGGCAACTTTTTGCATCAATCGTTGGCCGTCTTTACCTCTTAATATAGATCCGTAGCCACCTTCCAGTCCTACGCGAGTGTAATAACCGTCTTTATCTTTTCGTTCATAACCAATTGTTCGTTCTGCCATTTTATCAATAGGATGCTCTCGTAGCAAATTGCGTTCTACAATCAACCCTCCTCGAGTTCCTCCCATTTTAAACAAAGGCATTTTAATAATTTTTGAATATTGAGAATAGGGAATGTTTCGAGCAATTAACTGATAGCGATTGCTAGATCGTCTGGCATTCAACAGCAAAGATTCATAATGGTTTGCGGGTTTATCCAATACTTCAGAAAGCGCTTTGGAAAGCGACTTTATATTGGATTGAAAATGATGTTGTTTCACCGTTACAGCATCAAACCGAATGGTGTATCTCGAAACACTTGTAGCCAATAAACTTCCGTCATCAGCATATATATTGCCTCTTGCAGGTGCAATGGTAAAATTCTGAATGGTTCGTTCTTCTGCAAGTGCACGATACTTATCCCCTTCAACAAATTGAAGAAAAAACAACCGATACGTAATTCCGCCACCAAGCAACATCAGTACCGCAGCTATCAAGTACAATCGGTAAAGTGTATGTTTTTCTTGAATGACCATGAATTACTGTTTGGGTTGGAGACTAATTTTTAATGGCGGATGCAGTGTGGGCTGCAATCCTCTATCTTGCATTTTTGCAGTGACTACTGACTCCATCTTAAGATGCATTACCGCTTCTCTGCCCTCGACAAACTTGCTTCTAAGGGCTTGAACGTCGTCATTTAATTGAGCTATTTGAAGAATTTTTTGTTCAGCACGATGCGCAGATGAAATCATAACAATTGCTAAAAAAAATATGAATACAATAAACCGCCAGTTTTTGGTGGCTCCTTCATTTACAAGGAATGTTCCTCTCAAAATGTCTAATATTCTATTTCTCATATTTTTTTCGCAACTCTCAGTTTTGCACTTCGAGCTCGGCTGTTGTTTTTTATTTCTTGTTCGGAAGGCAACACAATACCTCCAATTTTTTTAAATGGAACCAAAGGGTTTCCGAAATCGTCTTTTTTAGGCTCTCTTTCA
>JAURCF010000001.1 GCA_030828565.1 Flavobacteriaceae bacterium | reverse complement strand
CAAGACCGTTGGAGGACAATACTTGCATTTTTCCTTCAAAAACTTCTTGTTGCTTGATGTTGTAAATATACACTTTGTTCCAAGGCGCTATAATGTGAAAACCTTCCCCTAAAGGAGCTTGACCAGTTACTGTTCCACCTGCGAATCGTTTCCATAATACACCAGCTTCTCCATAATCGATGTTGACAGATGATTTGATAACGAAAATAATTAATACGAATACTACCGCTGCGATAGGCATTCCGATTTTTGGTAAATTTTGCATTTTTTTTTAAATTAAGTGAGCATTCCTCCGTCCACGTGAATCACTTGACCCGTAACGTAGGCTGATAAATCTGTTGCTAAAAACAAGCAAACATTGGCGACATCTTCGGGAGTTCCTCCCCGTTTTAGTGGAATTCCTTGTCGCCATTCTTTTATGACATCTTCGGGTAATTTTGCTGTCATTTCTGTTTCAATGAATCCAGGTGCAATGACGTTGGATCGAATATTTCTGGAACCCAATTCTAAGGCAATTGATTTAGAAAAACCAATAATCCCCGCTTTGGAAGCTGCGTAATTGGACTGACCGGCATTTCCCTTTACACCTACCACAGAACTCATGTTAATGATACTTCCTTTGCGTTGCTTCAACATGGTGCGTTGTACCGCTTTGGTCATGTTAAATACCGATTTGAGATTGACTTCAATCACTTTATCAAAATCTTCTTCCGAAATGCGCATCAATAAGTTGTCTTTGGTAATTCCAGCATTGTTAATGAGTACATCTACTGTACCAAAATCCGCTACAACTTGATCGACAAGTTCTTGAGAATCCTCAAAACTAGCGGCATTGCTTTGATAACCTTTTGATTTGGTTCCTAACGATTGTAGTTCTTTCTCAAGTTCCTGTGCTGCTTCTTTAGACGAACTATAGGTAAAAGCAACATGGGCTCCTTGTTGAGCAAAAACAGTAGCAATACCTCTACCAATTCCTCTGCTGGCTCCTGTAATTATTACGACTTTTCCTTCTAATAACTTCATTTTTACGATGATTTAGGCAATATATTAAGATAAAATTTCTGCTACTTTCTTTCCAATTTCAGCAGGAGAATCAACAACATACAATCCACATTCTCGCATGATTCTCTTTTTGGCTTCAGCCGTATCTTCAGATCCACCCACTATGGCTCCAGCATGACCCATCGTTCTTCCTTTTGGAGCGGTTTCGCCAGCTATAAAACCAACTACAGGCTTTTTGTTTCCATCAGACTTTACCCATTTGGCAGCATCTGCTTCAAGCTCCCCACCAATTTCACCAATCATAACAATGCATTCAGTTTCCGGATCGTCCATTAGGAGTTGGACTGCTTCTTTGGTAGTTGTTCCAATTATAGGATCGCCTCCAATTCCAATAGCGGTTGTTATACCAAAACCTTTTCGAACTACCTGATCAGCAGCCTCATAAGTCAATGTTCCTGATTTGGATACAATTCCTACAGTACCTTTTTTGAAAACAAAACCTGGCATAATTCCAACTTTGGCTTCATCGGGTGTGATGACTCCAGGGCAATTAGGTCCAACTAAGCGGCAATCTTTGTCTTTGATATAATCGCTAACTTTAATCATATCAGCAACAGGAATTCCTTCAGTAATTGTAATAATGACCTTGATTCCAGCATCTGCAGCTTCCATAATTGCGTCGGCAGCAAAAGCTGGCGGGACAAAGATTATAGTTGTGTTGGCTCCTACCTTATCAACCGCTTCAGAAACCGTATTGAATACTGGTAATTTTATATGTGTTTGGCCTCCTTTTCCTGGAGTAACACCACCAACAACATTGGTTTTGTATGCAATCATTTGCTCGGCATGAAACGTACCTTCACTCCCTGTAAAGCCTTGAACAATAATTTTTGAATCTTTATTTACTAATACACTCATGGTTGAGGATGGTCCTTAATTTAGTTAATGGTTTGTGATTTATTCTTTGACTCGTTCTTGATAAACTCCTTTTTCAGTTTCTATCTTAATTTTATCGCCTTCATTGATAAAAAGAGGAACATTTATTTTTGCACCTGTTTCAACAATAGCCGGTTTTGTTGCATTGGTTGCAGTATTGCCTTTAAAACCTGGTTCAGTTTGAATAACTTCAAGTATAACGCTCATGGGCATTTCCACGGATAAGGGCATTCCATCTTCTGTATTGATAAGAATGGATACTATTTCACCTTCTTTAATCAACTCTGGGGATTCTAGAATATTTTTATCTACCGATATTTGATTGTAGTCATCAGTGTTCATAAAATGATACGTATCACCTTCGTTATATAGGTATTGAAACTTATTAGTTTCTACACGAACATCCTCGATTTTATGACCTGCTGAAAATGTATTGTCTATTACCTTACCAGAGGTTACGCTTTTTAACTTTGTACGCACAAAGGCAGGGCCTTTACCAGGTTTGACATGAAGAAATTCAATGATTTTATAAATGTCATTGTTGTATTTAATACACAATCCTTTTCTAATATCTGAAGATGAAGCCATAGTTTTAGTTTTTAAAATATCCTTTCATGATGCCTCTTTGCGAATCCTTGATGAACTGTAATATTTCGTCACGCTCAGGGGTTGCTTCCATTTCAGCTTCGATAATAAGAGTTGCTTGCGTGTTGTTGTATGATTTTTGATATAATATTCGATAAATATCTTGAATTTGACGAATAGTCTCTGCAGAAAAACCTCGTCTTCTTAAGCCTACCGAATTAATACCGACATAGGAAATAGGTTCACGAGCTGCTTTGACAAAAGGAGGAACATCTTTTCTTACCAAAGAACCTCCAGCAACAAATGCATGATTTCCTATGGAGCAAAATTGATGAACTGCTGTCATACCCGCTAAAATAACGTGATCTCCAATATTGATATGGCCAGCAAGTGTACTGTTGTTTGAAAAAATACAATAATCACCCACAAAGCAATCATGGGCAATGTGAGAATATGCCATGATTAAACAGTTGGTTCCAATTTTGGTTTTCATTCTAGATGTAGTACCTCTATTGATCGTTACACACTCACGAATGGTGGTGTTATCTCCAATTTCAGCAGTTGTATCTTCTCCATCAAATTTTAAATCTTGGGGAACCGCAGCGATTACAGATCCTGGAAAAATAGAGCAATTTTTTCCAATTCGAGCGCCTTCCATAATGGTCACATTGGATCCAATCCAAGTACCTTCTCCAATAATGACATTGTTTTCAATATTGGCAAAGGGTTCTATGACCACGTTTTTGGCAATCTTTGCGCCAGGATGAACGTAAGCTAGAGGTTGATTCATAGTTATATTTCTTTTCGTTTTACTATTTGAGCCATCAGCTCAGCTTCTGTAGTGAGTTTGCCATTAGCATAAGCAAAGGCTTGCATGTGACAAATTCCTCTTCGAATGGGCGATTTTAATTCCATTTTAAAAACCAACGTATCACCAGGAACTACAGGATGTTTGAATTTTACATTATCAATTTTAATAAAGAATGTAAGATAATTTTGTGGATCAGGCACCGTATTTAAAACCAATACACCACCCGCTTTTGCCATGGCTTCTATTTGTAAAACACCTGGCATCACTGGTGCCCCAGGAAAATGTCCTACAAAAAAAGGTTCATTCATGGTCACATTCTTCATTCCGACTACGTGTTTGTCTGAAATCTCAAGAATTTTATCTACTAACAAAAATGGAGGACGATGTGGCAAAATGTCCATGATTTGATTCACGTCCAAAGCAGGCTCAGCAGTAAGATCAAATTCAGGGATTTTATTTCTTTTTTCTTGTTTTATAATGTTCGCCATTTTTTTAGCAAACTGAGTGTTTACGTAATGTCCAGGCTTATTGGCAATGATTTTCCCACGAATTCGTGTTCCTATTAGCGCTAAATCTCCAATAATATCGAGTAATTTGTGACGCGCTGCTTCGTTGGGTTGATGCAGCGTAAGGTTGTCTAAAATTCCATTGGAAGTAACCGAAAGTTTTTCTTTATTAAACGCTTTTTTCAGTCGAGTCATGGTTTTGTCAGATAATTCTTTATCGACATAAACAATGGCATTGTTTAAATCGCCTCCTTTTATCAAACCATTTTCAAGAAGCATTTCCAATTCGTGTAAAAAACTAAACGTTCTAGCATTGGAAATTTCTTTTTTGAAATGGCTAAGTTTTTTAAGATTAGCGTTCTGAGTCCCCAATACTTTGGTGCCAAAGTCAACCATAGCAGTAATTTCATAGTGTTTGGAGGGGATGATGGTGATTTCACTTCCTGACTGTTCATCGACATACGAAATCACTTCTTTTACGATATATTCTTCTCGTTCCGAATCTTGTTCTTCGATACCTGCATTTTCGATAGCTTCCACGAAAAACTTTGAGGAACCATCCATAATTGGTGGCTCGGCGGCATCTATTTCAATAAGTACATTATCAACTTCAAGTCCGACTAAAGCAGCCAGTACGTGTTCTGAAGTTTGAATTTTAATTCCGTTTTTTTCCAAGTTGGTCCCACGTTGCGTATTGATTACGTATTGGGCATCTGCTTCGATAATGGGTTGGCCTTCTAAATCAGTACGACAAAAGGCATATCCATGATTAATTGGAGCGGGTTTAAAAGACATGGTAACGTTTTTTCCCGTGTGAATTCCAACACCGGAAAGGGATACAACTTTTGAAATAGTTCTTTGCTTTGCCATATTATTTTGATTTTTTCTTAAGTTGATCTAGATCATTTATATGAGTAGTAAGATTTCTAAAATGTACGTAAGATTTGCTATATCGTGTAAAATCAATGGCTGGAGTTCCTTGAACAACCGAATCGTCTTTAAGGTTTCTAAGAACACCGGATTGACCCTGAATTTGAACTCGATCTCCGACAATGATGTGTCCAGCTATACCTGCCTGCCCCCCTATCATACAGTGTCTTCCAATTTTTGAAGACCCCGCAATTCCTGCTTGGGCAGCAATAACACTATGCTCTCCAACTTCAACATTGTGTGCTATTTGAATTAAATTATCCAACTTAACTCCTCTTCGAATAATGGTTGACCCTAATGTTGCACGATCAATGGTAGTTCCTGCACCAATTTCAACATGATCTTCAATAATCACATTACCAGTTTGGGGAACCTTAGTGTAATTTCCCTCGCTAGAAGGACTGAATCCAAATCCGTCTGCTCCTATAATTACATTGCTATGCACAATGCAATCCGAACCAATTACCGAATCGGAATGAATTTTAGCTCCAGGAAAAACGATGGTTTTATCACCAATGGTAACATTTTCACCAATATAAACTTGTGGGTATATTTTTACATTGTCGCCAATTACACATCCCTCGTTGATATAGGAAAAGGCGCCTAGGTATATGTTTTTTCCTAGAGTCGCTTTCTCTGAAATAAACGAGGGGGTTTCTATACCCTCTTTTTTAGGTTTCATTTGTTGATAGAAATCCAATAGCTTGGAAAAAGCTTCGTATGAATTTTCAACTCGTATCAATGTGGGATTGATTTCTTTATCAAGAACCAAATCACTGTTTATCAAAACAATAGAAGAATTGGTTTTATACAAATAGGGTGTATATTTTGGGTTGGAAAGGAAAGACAACGAGCCTTTCTTACCTTCTTCGATTTTTGAAAGTTTAGAAACTGTTACTTTAGAATCTCCTTCTATGGAACCGCCAGTGATTTCCGCAATTTGAGAAGCTGTTAATTTCATCGTGCAAAAGTATGAAAAAATTAAAGAATCCCTTTGGGATAACAGACAAAATACTTTTGAACTGGTTTTGAAAGGGCGTGCAAATTCAATTGGTCTGAAGCATCAATCACATCGGTCATTTTTTTTGATTTTGAAAGAATGAAAATAGGAGGTTTGTTTTTATCGTAAGCAATGTTTTCCATAGTGCCGTCAAAAACAAAATAGGAAGCTTCATGAGACGTCAATCCGCTTGACTTCATTATTGCTTGCTTTTTAGCCAGAAGCTTAGATTCTTCAGGGGGTTCCGTTTGAATTTTTATTTTTGGAAGCTGACGGTTAATGATCATTTTAGAAAGACTTGATAAAACAAAATCGGAATGAGATTGCCACTCCTTTAGAGCAGAAATAATATCATAATCATCCAATTGAGAAAATAGGTTCAATGTGTTTTCATCAAAATTATGAAGCCCAATTTTGTGATTTAAAAAGTAATTCAATGCATCGCTGCAGGGCAACTGAACACCTGTTTGTGCCAATTCCTTGGCACGGTTCAAAACACGAATAATAACACCCTCAGCGGCAAAACTCGTTTTGTGTAAATACACTTGCCAGTACATCAAACGCCTGGCTACTAAAAACTTTTCAACAGAATAAATTCCTTTCTCTTCTATTACCAAGGTGTCATTTTGAACGTGCAACATACTAATCATTCGTTGCGAATTGATAGAACCTTCAGCAACGCCAGTATAAAAACTATCTCTTTTGAGGTAATCCAATCGATCTATATCCAATTGACTAGCAATCAATTGGTTGAAAAATTTACGAGGGTAGTTTCCTGAAAATATTGCAATCGCCAGGTCGAGCGCACCGTTGTGTTTTTTATTCAAAGACTCCATGAACAACAGCGATAATTGCTCATGATGAATGCCTTCAACAATGCTTTGCTCCATAGCATGGGAAAACGGCCCGTGGCCAATATCGTGTAATAAAATAGCTATTTGAAGCCCCTGACGTTCTTGATCGCTAATTTCAACACCCTTCATTCGCAATACATCAACTGCCCTAGTCATTAAGTGCATACAACCCAATGCATGGTGAAAGCGCGTGTGATGTGCACCAGGATAAACCAAATATGACAATCCCATTTGTGAAATCCTTCTTAAACGCTGAAAATGAGGATCTTCTAATAAATCGAAAATAAGCGAATCAAAAATTGAAATAAAACCGTAAATTGGATCGTTTAGAATCTTATGTTTGTTACTTGTATTCAATCGAAGCAATTGTTATTGTTAGATTTCAAATATACGTATATAGAGTGAGTCAAAATAATTTTTAGCAAATGCACACTTATGAAAGAATTTCGAGTTCTATGGGTTGATGACGAAATTCATCATTTAAAACCTCATATTTTATTCCTAGAGCAGCGAGGATACAATGTTTCATCCAGTAATAGTGGCGCTGAAGCTTTGAAATTGGTGTCAGAAAAAAATTTTGATATCGTGTTGTTGGACGAAAACATGCCAGGTATTTCGGGACTGGAAACACTTTCTCAAATAAAAATAAAACAACCCTCACTCCCTATTGTAATGATTACAAAAAGTGAGGAAGAAAACATCATGGAAGAAGCCATTGGTGGTAAAATATCGGATTACCTGATCAAGCCTGTCAATCCCAGTCAAATTTTGCTCTCACTCAAAAAAAACCTTGACCATTCGAGATTGGTGTCAGAAAAAACAACCCTAGGATATCAACAAGAATTTCGCACAATCGCAATGGACATGTCCTACATAAATACTTATGAGGGCTGGGTGGAGTTGTATGAAAAATTACTCTATTGGGAATTGGAACTCGAAAACGTTGAAGACACCCAAATGCTAGAAATTTTAAATAGTCAAAAATCAGAAGCGAACATTCAATTTGGAAAATTTATAGAAAAAAATTATTCTGACCTCATTGAAGATTCAAACGGAATTGAATTTTCTCACACATTGTTTAAAAATGAAGTTTTTCCAAAAATCAATAAGGACAAACCAACACTACTATTGGTTGTTGACAACCTTCGCTACGATCAATGGAAAGTTATAGAACCTGTCATTGAGCAACATTTTACAAAGCAAAAAGAAATTGCCTACAGTAGTATTCTTCCAACGGCTACGCAATATGCGCGTAATGCTATGTTTTCGGGGCTAATGCCTTCTGAAATGGAAAAACAACATCCTGAATGGTGGAAAAACGATACTGATGAGGGCGGAAAAAATTTATTCGAAGCTTCGTTTCTAGAAGCACAAATCAATAGACTTAATAAAGATATTTCGTTTCAATACCACAAAATAACACAACTCAAGAACGGGAAAAAGCTAGCGGAAAGCCTGGAAACTCAAAAGACAAATGACTTGACGGTGATTGTATACAATTTTGTGGATATGATTTCCCATGCCAAAACAGAAATGGAAGTTATTAAAGAATTGGCTTCAACAGATAAAGCCTACCGCTCATTGACACTGAGTTGGTTCAAGAACTCCCCTTTGTATGACATCATTCAACAAGCTCAAAATTTGGGTTTTCAACTTATGATCACAACAGATCATGGAACCATTAATGTAAAAAATCCCTCCAAAATCATTGGAGACAGGGAAAGTAGTCAAAACCTGCGTTACAAGACAGGCAAACGACTGAATTACGAAGCACATGATGTTTTGGCAGTAACTAATCCTTCGGATTTTCATTTGCCTACTATTAACATGACCAGTTCGTTTGTATTTGCCAAAGAAAGCTACTATCTAACATATCCAAATAATTACAATAAATTTGTAAACTATTTTAAAAACACCTATCAACACGGAGGAATTTCGATTGAAGAAATGATCATTCCCTTTGTTGTGCTATCTCCTAAATAAAACACCAATTAATGAGTAGCACACACAATAAATCGGGCGCAAACAATTTTATACCCATATCTATCATCGCTGGATGGTTCTTTATTTTCGGTTTTTAACCGGAATCAATGTTACATTGATTCCGTTTATGAAAACAATCCATAAACTTACAGATGCTCAATCCCATTTGGTAGCTTCAGCTTCCTATATTTCGTTTGTTGTGATGGTCTTAGGAGCCATGTCGGAACACAAATTGGAATTGAAAAGAGATTGAAAATTGTTGTCACATTGTCAAAGGAATCCTATTTTTGCACAAAAAGTACTAAATGCAATACGACTTGAGCGAAATAGACCTAATTGCTGCGGATATCATTCCACAGTTGGTGCATCCTGTCGTGTTGTTGAAAGGTTCGTTGGGTGCAGGAAAAACAACACTCATTACATCCTTAGCGCAACAACTTGGCGTAACCAAAGGCATTAGCAGCCCCACTTTTTCGTTGGTAAACGAATACCAAACACCCACCCTTCCGTTGTATCATTTTGATATGTATCGCTTGAACGACGAAAGTGAAGCGCTGGATTTTGGAGTGGAAGAATATTTTTATTCTGGATCTTATTGTTTTGTGGAATGGCCCGAACAAATTCCTTCATTGATTCCTAAAAACCACTCTATCATTGAGATTCAGGTAGATGCTCCGTCAAAACGCACACTCACCATCACACACACACCATTATGAATATTTGGCAACGATTTGGTTTTTACTTGGGCGGTTTTGCTATCGGAATTGTTTTTTTAATGTTCTTTTTGAGTGGAAAAAAGACCCAATGTAACTACGCTCCCGATGCAAGAGTGTTGAGTAATATTTCTAAAAAAGAACGGATTCAAGGCCATCATTTTTCATTGCCTGTTACTGAGGATTCTATTTATTTAAGGCTCATGAAAAAGGCAAATGTAGTTTTCTCAAAAAGCATAGTGGATGATGGCGAATGCAATACCTATTGGATTGAAACTGATAATTATAGTTTTGAAGTGGTTAATTGTAATGAAACAGCCACCTTTCAGAACCTTAATAAAAAAAACAACTAGTTGATCTTTCGACGTTTACGCTCAGATCGTATCAATTCCAATTCTCTATTGGTTTGCCCAGCTACCGAAGTATTTTCTTCTGCTCTTCGAATCAAGTAGGGCATCACATCCTTTACAGGTCCAAAAGGCAAGTACTTGGCTACCTGATAACCCATTGTAGATAAATTATAACTAATGTGATCGCTCATCCCATAGAGTTGTCCAAACCAAATGCGCGGATCGTTGTTTGACAAATTCATAGCACTCATTTTTTGTAAAACATAATAGGTGGATGCTTCGTTGTGCGTACCTACAAAAAGATCCAATCGATCCAAGTGATCCATACAAAAATCAACTCCTGCATTGTAATTTGCATCTGTTTCGGCTTTGGAAACGCAAATAGGCGATGGATACCCACGGGATTTTGCACGCTCATTTTCTTTTTCCAAATAAGCTCCTCTAACCAGCTTTGCGCCAACAAAATACCCGTTTTGATGTGCTTTTTGGAGCGCATTTTTCATATATTTCAAACGATCCCATCGGTACATTTGAAAAGTGTTGAAAATAAGGGTTCGATCCCGATTGTAAAGCGCCATCATTTGTTCAACCAAATTATCCACAGCAGGTTGAATCCAGCTTTCTTCTGCATCTATGAGCAACATGACCCCCAATTCGTTGGCTTTTTGACAGGTGTTTTTAAAACGACGCACCACCCGATCCCACTCTTGGGATTCTTGGTCGTTTAAAGGGAGGTTTTGACTTACTTTTTCATACAGTACAATACGCCCATATCCCGAAGGCTTAAAGACCGCAAAAGGAATGGATCTTTTGGCTTTTACAAACTCCAAAAGCGAACATACGCGTTCGAAGCACGCTTCGAACAATGACTCCTTTTCTGCTCCTTCTACAGAATAATCAAGGACAGAACTCACTCCCTTTTGATACATTTTATCAATGATAGGGAGACAATCGGATTCGGAAGTACCGCCACAAAAATGATCAAACACCGTAGCTCGAATTAATCCCTCAACAGGCAAAGAGGCTTTTATGGCAAAATTAGTGACAGCCGTACCGATTCGAACCAAAGGCTCGTTGGCAATCAGTTTGAATAAAAAGTAAGCCCGCTCAAGCTCAGCGTCACTTTTTAAAGAAAAAGCGGTTTCTGTATTTTCAAAAAGTAGGTGCATAAAAGGCTATTTATTAAATAAATGTACATAGAATTTCCTAAAAAAGATGTTATTTTTGCTGGGTAATCCAATTCAATGAAATCTATACAATCCCAACATTCCTTTGTACACTTTGAAGCTAAAGGCTACGAATCACTCAATGCGTTATTGAAAAACAAACGGTATTCAAAACTATTTGTGTTGGTAGATACAAATACTCACCAACATTGTCTTTCTCTTTTTTTAGAGCAATTGGAATTTGAAGCAACTGAAATCATTGAAATCGACGCAGGAGAAGAGCACAAACATCTTGAGACTTGTATGGGGGTTTGGGAAGCCTTATCAGAATTAGGCGCTGACAGAAAAAGCTTGCTGATGAATTTGGGCGGCGGTGTTGTTACCGATTTGGGAGGTTTTGTTGCATGTACCTTCAAAAGAGGAATCGATTATGTAAACATTCCCACTACCCTATTGTCGATGGTGGATGCTTCTGTTGGAGGAAAAACCGGAGTAGATTTGGGCAACTTAAAAAACCAAATTGGAGTGATTAGCGAGCCGCAAATGGTTTTGGTGGATCCTAACTACCTTTATACCCTTCCCAACGAAGAAGTCAGAAGTGGATATGCTGAAATGCTCAAACACGGACTCATTGCTGATTTGAAGTATTGGAATGCTTTGAAAGATTACAAATCCATTCATTCAGGGGAATTGTTGCCTTATATACATCGATCGATTGAAATAAAAAACAAGGTAGTTACCGAAGATCCTAGAGAAGATTCTTTGAGAAAAACACTCAACTTTGGTCATACGCTTGGCCATGCAATCGAATCTCATTTTTTGAGTCACTCTTCTAAGAAAAAACTGCTTCACGGTGAAGCGATAGCCATTGGAATGGTACTCGCTGGATATTTGTCACACCACTTGTGCGGTTTTTCAAAAGAATACATGTTGGACATAAAGTCTGTGATGCATGATATTTTTCCTCAGGTAGCTATTGATACTTCAGATATTGAGCCTATTATTGAATTAATGAAATATGATAAAAAGAACGCTCATGGAAACATCAACTTTATACTTTTAAAGGATATAGGCGTTCACGATATCGACGTTACTGTTGATAACAAACTTATTCACAAAGCTTTTCAATTTTATTTGGACTGAACATAGCCAGATAAACAACAAACTTGCCTGTTCGGATCAATAAATAATGAGACTATTTATCGCGATGGTGCAATACAAAGAGTTCAAAGTGTGATCTTGCTAGCGAAACAAATTAAGCAGAATTCCGACTGGCATTAATATTTCCAAAAAGCGAGCGTGTGACCATTTTTTCGTAAACCAACAATTCTTTCTTTGAATGTCCACCTTCAGCCTCCATTTTTTGTATGGTTTGCAAAGCATATTGCTGAATCGTAAGCAATGGCAATACAATGTTTTCTCGGACCATAATAGAAGCTTTACCCGCAGGCTGATCCTCCATCAGTGTATTATAGCCCGACAATTTCAAAAGAAGCGATTTTGTCAATTTGTATTCTTCGTAAATCAATTTCCAGAAATCTCCAAATTCAGGATCGTTTTGCATATAAGCAGTAAGTTTGAAAAAAGATTTTGTCAAACTCATCATACTGTTGGAAAGCAGCGTTCTAAAAAATGCAGAATTTTGATACAACGATTTGACTTCTTTAAAATTTCCAGCCTCTACAAATTCCTGCAAAGCAGATCCTACTCCGTAAAAACCTGGAACGTTTTGTTTTAGCTGGCTCCAACTTCCAACAAAAGGTATGGCTCGAAGGTCAGAAAAATTCAATCCCTCGGATTTCCCTCGTTTGGAAGGGCGGCTTCCAATGTTTGTTTTTGCATAATATTTTAGAGTACTCATTCGCTCCAAATAAGGTATAAAACAAGGATGAGACTTGAAATCCGAATATACTTGGTAGCTTATTTTCGCCAATTTATCCATTGTTTTTCGATCCTCTTTGGACAAACTTTCG
This sequence comes from Flavobacteriaceae bacterium, assembly GCA_030828565.1. Lineage (GTDB taxonomy): Bacteria > Bacteroidota > Bacteroidia > Flavobacteriales > Flavobacteriaceae > JAQWSC01. The sequence continues at coordinate 40,051 of JAURCF010000001.1, read as the reverse complement.
CTGTCGTTGCCAAAGACTTTATTCGTAATTCCTGCACTCAATAGCTGTTCTAAATTATACTGACAAGAATCAATGGTTCCAAAATTTGAGCTAATGGTTTGCCCTTGAACAGTCAACTGAATTTCATCCGATTCAATGGTATTCCCAAGCGAAGCATAGAACTGGTGAGTGTTTCCTCCTCCTCGAGCTGGTGGTCCACCACGTCCGTCAAAAAACAATACTTTGATACCGTGTTTACGAGAAATACGAGAAAGATTTTCTTTGGCTTTGTATATACTCCAATTGGCCATCAAATAACCCCCGTCTTTGGTTCCATCCGAAAACCCAAGCATGATCGTTTGTTTGTTGCCTCGACGTTCCAAATGCGCTCTGTAAGTAGGATCCGAATAAATAGCATCCATTACATCGGGAGCTACTTCCAAATCAGGAACAGTTTCAAACAAGGGTGCAATGTCCACAGATGGTACCTCCCAATCGCTCAATCGAATCATAGCAAAAACTTCCAAAACATTCAATGCGGACTGATTGTTGCTGATAATATATCGATTGCATCCTTTTTCACCGTTAGAACGCTGAATTTGCTTCATAGCTCTTATAGAACCTAAAGTTTTCTTAACCAAATCGTCCTGAAAAAGGTCCAAAGAAAGATCTCCAACCAAAGAAGGAAGCACTTTCATTTTTTCTTGTTCAGTCATAGAACTGTACTCTTTTTTCATCAAGGTTACTCCACTGCTTTTTGCATCAGATAAAAGTTGTGAAAATGCGGTATGGTGTACTCTTGAATCTTGACGAATGTCTAAAGAAGCAAAATAAAAACCAAACACATCAACACGTCCTATAAACTCTTCGACTTCGTCCAAAAACAACGACTGATGGTCGTTAATTAAAAGATCTTTGATTGTTTGTAATTTTTCTTTCAATTCCTCCAAGCTAATTTTAGGCGTTTCGGTCGTTTGAAAAATGCTGCGGTACAGTTTGGTTTCAATTTCAACAATCAATGGCTCAACATCACGAAATGTAAGTCTTCTTCGAAGTCTTCGCGCATCCCTGTAATAGTTTTTAATTAAGGTACTTCTTAATTTTTGAGCGGTTTTAATTGTGATTTCTGTGGTTACAAATGGATTTCCATCACGGTCACCACCTGGCCAAAACCCAAGATTTACAATCTCATTAAAATCAGTAATTGAAGAAGAAATATTGTGTTTAATATAATTTTGAATATTGCTTACAGCAAAATAAAAAACATTTTCCAAATACCATATCAAGCTAGTAGCCTCGTCATAAGGAGTGGGCTTTTTTTGTTTGAAAAAAGGAGTTTTCCCCAATTGAGATAACAATCCTTTTATTGTTGGTAAATCATTTTTTTGAACAGAGGCCGCCAAGTCGGTAATAATCCCTAATACTGAACCAGGATAAAACTGCGTAGGGTGAGCTGTAAGCACAGGACGAATTTTGAGGTGTTTGAGGTGTTTTTCGAGTTTTTTTAATTCCCCTCTTGCTTTGGCTTCTTCTTTAAAATTCTTAAGAGTTCCCCTACCTTTTAAATTGTTTATTTCTGAAAATCCAGCGTCTTCAATGGCATCAAACAAAACAACTTGACGCTCAATGTATTGAATGAATTGAAATAATAATGATATTTTTTCATCTTCAGGGGCATCTTTTAAGAACTGATTGAAGAATTTTTCAACAATTTCGGTTGGATTAAAGCCTTTATCGAACCCATCAGAACAAATTCGGGAGAATAAAGGCAACATGACCGCCGTATTGGAAATACTGTCATAGGGCAATGTAGAAAAAATGCTATTGTAAATATTAAATTTGGAGAGAACCGATTCGTTGAAACGGTCTAAAGAGGTGTTTGAAGTCATATATAATAATTGAAGCCCAACCGCATTAGAGGGTAAGCATAAATAAATTTAAAAATTAAATTTCAGAGAAAATATGGTGCATTAAGCGTTTTTTGTCATTGATACTTTCTTCAAGAGAAATCATAGTTTCTGTTCTGGAAACGCCATCTATATCGTCAATTGAAAAAATTATTTCTTTAGCATTTTCAGTACTTTTCGCACGAATTTTACAAAAAATATTGAATTTTCCCGTAGTAATATGCCCCACGGTAACAAATGGAATGTCATTGAGTCGCTCCAAAACAAACTTGGTTTGATGTGTTTTTTCGAGGTAAATACCTACGTAAGCAATAAAAGTGTAACCTAATTTCTTATAGTCCAAAGTCAATGATGACCCTTTGATGATACCTGCATCCTCCATTTTTTTTACACGAACATGAACTGTTCCAGCTGAAATTAGTAATTTCTTAGCAATGTCTGTAAAAGCAGTTCTTGTATTATCGATTAAAATATCAAGAATTTGATGATCGATTTCATCTAATTTGAATTTCCCCATTTTTAGTTATTTAATTATTTTGCAAAGAAAACAAAAATAAACTAATAATAATGCAGCAAAATGTAAATTTTAAGTAAAAAAAAAAGGTGAAATGTTAATTTTGCCTTAAAATGTTAAAATTAAAACAATCAGGAGCTGTAGTGTTTAAATTATAAACTAATTCGTAATCATCCATTCCTTTAAGAGTGTTAAAATCCAATCTGGTATGCGCAAAACAAGAAGAAAGATCACCAATAGCGTGGTATTTCGGCACCCAAACTATTCTTCCGTTATCAAGCGTTTCTTGGTATTGAATTGCGATATCTTTTCTGGCTTTACGGTCGTTAGTAATTATGGGGATATTGGTGACAATTAAATCCACAAAGTTTTGTTGGTTTTCAGGAATAGTAAAGTATTGTTTTTCAGGCAATTCATAGTCCGAGGAAGCGATTTTTGTGAGAGCAACCAAAAGGGAAGTGCATATCAAGCGTCGAGTTTGTTCTCGCTGAAAGTCACCCGGATAGTGTCCTGATTCAAACAAAATGGTAGGAACTCCAAGGGATTGAAACGTATCTCCCACACAATTGGCGTTATAACTGTCATCAAAACGACCCACTTGACCGGGAATATGAAGTTGTAAGACTTCATTCATAGAGGCGATCAATCCCATAGCTATTTTCCTTGAGGGAGTTATTGAGGCTTGAGGATCAGCCGCTGGAGCTAAAAAAGACACCGTTGCGGGTTTTCCAGAATTTCCAGCGCCAAAAATTGTTCGCTGATCATGAAGGTTGAAGCAAAAATCGGGTTGAATTTGATCAAAAACATCCCTCAAGACCCTGCTTTCAGGCTGACTCAATGCAACAGCATCCCGATTTAAGTCAACTTCGTTTGCATTAAAGCGCGTATAAGCAACCGAACCGTCTGGATTGAGTATAGGGATGATATACAAGGTACAATGCGCTAAAATGGCACTCTGAACGTCTGAACGAGTCAAATAAGAAAGCATATCAAACACTGCTTTGGTCGTTGTGGATTCATTTCCGTGCATTTGCGACCACATAAGCACCTTTGTTTTACCGTTTCCCAACTCAATGAGTTCAATAGGAGTTCCCAAAACACTTACTCCAACCTTTTTGGCAGCATACTTTGAAGTGAGTATTTTAATAGCATCATAAGGCAGGTATCTTCCGGACAGGGAAGTCACCGCGTATTCGGGATAGTTTAACATAAAGGGATATTCACTCAAAATTATTAATTTAAGATTACAAAAGTAAACAATGTAATATTTACATTTGTAAACATCTTATAATTTAACAATGTAAACAAATAACAACGTTTACACTTCCAAATGCACGGTTGGGTTTACAAAAGTCAATATAATTTTTATAAATATATACAAAAACATTGTTAATCAGCAGTTTATTTTTTATTATCTATAATTTAGTTTAATAAATTATTGCTCAATTTGTGCCGTTATTTGCAAGTATAAACTGAAAAACCTATGTTTGTGTTGAGTTTCGACTTAAAATAGTTACATTTGTAAACATGAAACAAATAGCCCTACGTATTCATGAGTTGATAGCTTTTTATCAACTTTCCAGCGCTTCCTTTGCAGACCAAATTGGTGTGCAACGCTCCAGTATTTCACATATATTATCAGGAAGGAACAAACCCAGTTTGGATTTTGTTTTAAAGACTTTAAAAGCGTTCCCTACTTTGTCTTCGGATTGGCTGCTTCACGGACAAGGAGATATTGAAACTAATGCAACTCCTACTCCATCTGCTTCTGTACCCGAAATTTCAAAAAAAACATCGACAGTAGCCAAAGAAGAACATCCAATTATAAGCCCAACTGCTCCAGCTGCTGAGATTGATCAAGTACTTATATTGCGAAGCGATGGAACTTTTCAGTATTTTAAAGAACAAAATTCTTTAAATTTGCATAAAAAGTAATATGCGAATTTTTGTTTTCTCACTTCTGTTTATAGGGGGTATTAGTTGTTCTTTACCTGAAAGAGACTGTAAAAAATTTCAAACAGGGAGTTTTGAATTCACTTCCATAATTGGAAATGACACAATTACCTCTACTTTTAAAAGAACAAAGACATTGGAAATTGACACTTTTAAAGGAGTAACCGATAGTGCCTCTGTTAGATGGGTTAGCGATTGTGAGTGTATTGTTCAAAAACTCAATCCTCAATCCCTGATTGATAAAAAAGCAATTCAAATGAAAATTCTCAGCACTAACCAAAATCGATATACTTTTGAATATTCGTTGGTGGGTGACACCAAAAACAAACAACGGGGTGAAGCCGTTAAAATTAGTGATTAATGGATGTATTATTTAGTTCAGAAGCTATATCAGCCCTTTTAACCCTTACGTTTCTAGAAATCATTCTAGGGATTGATAATATTATATTTATTACCATAGCTGCAGGGAAACTTCCCCAGCATCTAGTCAAGAAAGCCACGAACATTGGGTTGGCGCTAGCCATGATTCTTCGACTCGTTCTGTTATTTGGTATTTCGTATTTGATAGCAATGCAATCGCCTTGGTTGGTATTTGACACATCTTGGATTCAAGCCAGTATTTCTGGGCAAGCCGTTATTTTGTTTTTAGGAGGATTGTTTCTTATTTATAAAAGTACCAAGGAAATTAATGAAAAAACAGAACACACAGGAGAACATGAAAGCCAACTATCCAAACAGCGTAAAAAATCATTATCCCAAGCCATTCTTCAAATTACCGTGATCAACATTGTATTTTCATTTGATTCCATTCTTACTGCAGTAGGAATGACCAACGGAATTCCCAATGCGTTTATCATTATGGCCATTGCTATTGTTTTGTCGGTAATTATTATGATGTTATTTGCCAAACCAGTCGGAAACTTTGTCAATGAGCATCCCTCGCTGCAAATATTAGGACTTTCTTTTTTAATTCTAATTGGATTCATGTTATTAGCAGAAGCCGCTCATTTATCAAATGCCGTTGTATTTGGTCAACACATAGGGGCAATTCCTAAGGGTTATTTGTATTTTGCGATTTCTTTTTCTTTGTTTGTAGAGTTTCTCAATATGAGACGAAAAAAGAACGCCTAAAGCTCCATACTAATTTGACCTTCACCACCCGAAGAATTGTTGGAACTCGTTGAGGATGAATTTTTGGATGGGGATTGTTGTTCCACTTCCACTTCTTCAGAATGAACTTCAATATCTGTAGTCGCTATTTGAGCAGGAGGTTCGTACGGAATGGGTTCTAAATGATTGATTGCCTTTACTTTGTGTTGGGTAAGCTGATTTCCTAAGGCTTTTATTCCTTTAATATCAATGAATTCTTCCAAGACAATTTGCTGATTGGGTCGTGTTTCTTTACCTCTAGGCTTAACAAACTCCAATTCAACTTGCGGTTTCCAATCTGTTGAAATCAGTTCCAAACGAGCTGAAGAATGATCTTTAATAATTAACTCTTCTTTGTTAGGGTTTTCTACCACAAAACGTTTGACATAATAGCGTTCTTTTTCGCCATCAAAATAGATTGCTGAGATTGGTTTTTTAGGTTCCCATTGTTCCAAAACAATCATATCCTCCGGAAAATGCATACTTAAGTCTGGAGTAACCGTTTTTAACATTCCGTTTTGTTGAACAATTAGCAATTTATCATCTCCTCGAAAAGCACCCACTAAAGTGCCTCTTCCGTCAACATTCAATCGTTGTACAGATTCGTCAAACCATATTTTACGCGGTTTTAAAGTAGAAACACCTTCTTCTTTCAGTTCTATGCGATTCACTCTGTATTTGGTGACAATATTTCCCTTAACTCCACGACCTTTGATTTCCAAGTCGGCGAAATCCAAATCCCATTTTAATTTTTTAATCGAACCGGATTGTCGTAAAACAATGGAAACAATTTCAGCTTCACCGTTAGGGTTGGCGGAAAAATACAACACTTTGGACCCTGAAGTTCCTTGCGTCAGTATGTACTCCTTGTCGCGAGTTACTCCTGTTACCGCAAAACGTTTTATATAGGAAGTTCCTGACTTTCCGTCTTGATAAATCATGTTGTAGATCGTTCGCGAGTCTTTTTTCTTGAATACCGCCAAGTGGAGAATGTTTTTTCCTACAAAGGTTTTGGTATCCACTTTGGTTACTATCATTTTACCATCTTCAGTAAAAACAATGATATCATCAATATCCGAACAATCCGCAACGTATTCATCTTTACGAAGCGAAGTTCCTACAAATCCTTCTTCGCGATTGACATAAAGCTTGGTGTTTCTAATAACTACTTTTCGAGCATCAACATCATCAAAAGTCTTGATTTCTGTTTTGCGTTCGCGTCCTTTTCCATAATCGTTTTTGAGTTTTGTAAAATATTCAATCGCAAACTCAATAATGTTTGCTAACGAATACTTGACTTTCTCTATTTCATCTTCAAGAGCTTCAATTTTTTGCTGTGCTTTATCAATGTCAAATTTAGAAATTCGCTTGATTCGAATTTCCGTCAATCGAACGATATCTTCTTCTGTAACTGCGCGTTTGAGCATTGAAGTAAAAGGTTTCAACCCCTTTCGAATTGCCTCAATAACACCTTCCCAAGTAGCCACCTCTTCAATATCTCGATAAATTCTGTTTTCAATAAAAATTCGCTCCAAAGAAGAAAAATGCCATTGATTTTCCAGCTCCTGCAATTGATTTTCCAACTCTTTGGTAAGCAATTCAACCGTATGATCTGTGGAGCGTCTTAGCATTTCGGAAACGCCCACAAACAAGGGTTTATTGTCTTCAATGACACAACCCAAAGGCGATATAGAAGACTCGCAAGCTGTAAATGCATAGAGTGCATCTATGGTTTTGTCGGGTGAAATTCCAGAAGGCAAGTGTACTAATATTTCTACATCAGCAGCTGTATTGTCTTCAATTCGCTTGATTTTAATTTTCCCTTTTTCATTTGCTTTTAAAATAGAATCTATCAATGAAGATGTATTCGTAGAATAAGGAATTTGATTGATTACTAGTGTATTTTTATCTTGTTGAGAAATTTTGGCGCGAACACGTACTTTGCCACCACGCATTCCATCGTTGTAGTTGGAAACGTCAATAATTCCAGCAGTCGGAAAGTCCGGATAGATGGTAAAGCGTTTTCCTTTCAGATGATTAACAGAAGCATTGATGAGCTCAATAAAGTTGTGCGGCAATATTTTGGTTGACAAACCTACCGCAATTCCTTCAGCTCCCTGATTCAATAGCAAGGGAAACTTTACAGGCAAATTGATGGGTTCTTTTTTTCGCCCATCATACGAAAGCTGCCAATCCGTAATTTTTGGACTAAAAACAACTTCCGAAGCAAATTTGGATAGACGAGCCTCTATATAACGAGATGCAGCAGCTCGATCTCCTGTTAAAATATTCCCCCAGTTTCCTTGGGTATCAATCAACAAATCTTTCTGTCCAATCTGAACCATGGCATCGCCAATACTAGCATCACCGTGAGGATGGTATTGCATGGTATGACCTACTATATTGGCAACCTTATTGTACCTTCCATCGTCCAAATCCTTCATTGAATGAAGAATTCTTCGCTGAACCGGCTTAAACCCGTCTTCTATAGCTGGAACCGCTCGTTCCAAAATCACATAGGAAGCATAATCCAAAAACCAATCCTTGTACATTCCGCTTACGCGAATCAAGGCATCTTCTTGGTGATTGTCCATGAATTCTTGGTCTTGAATTTCCTCACTCATGATTCTGATTCTATTCTGTCGAGTTCAACTTTTAGGTTGTCAATAATAAATTCTTGTCGTTGGGGAGTGTTTTTTCCCATATAAAACGACAATAAATCTTCAATCAACATACTCTTATCAAGCATCACAGGGTCTAAACGTATATTGTCCCCTATAAAATGTTTGAATTCATTCGGTGAGATTTCCCCCAAACCTTTAAATCGAGTAATTTCAGGTTTTCCGGTTAATTTTTCAATTGCATCTACACGCTCCTGGTCGGAATAACAATAAACCGTTTCTTTTTTGTTACGAACTCGAAACAAAGGTGTTTGTAAAATATACAGATGACCTTCTTTAATAACTTCAGGGAAAAACTGCAAAAAGAACGTGATGAGCAACAAACGAATGTGCATACCGTCAACATCGGCATCGGTTGCAATTACAATATTATTGTAGCGCAAATCTTCCATGCTTTCTTCTATATTGAGAGCCGCTTGAAGCAAATTGAATTCTTCGTTTTCGTACACAATTTTTTTAGTAAGTCCGTAGGAATTTAAGGGCTTTCCTTTCAGGCTAAAAACCGCTTGAGTATTAACATCTCTTGATTTGGTAATAGATCCACTTGCCGAATCTCCCTCAGTAATAAAGAGTGTAGATTCTAGATGGCGTTCCTTTTTTTGATCGCCCAGATGAATGCGACAATCCCTCAATTTCTTGTTGTGTAAGCTCGATTTTTTAGCGCGTTCTTTTGCTAGTTTTCGAATTCCAGACAATTCTTTGCGCTCGCGTTCGGCTTGTAAAATTTTACGCTGTATTTTGTCTGCAGTTTCTGTATTCTTGTGGAGATAATTATCAAGGTACTTCCCCACAAATTCAAAAATATATGAACGTACTGTTGGCAACTCACCCCCCATATCCGTTGAGCCCAATTTGGTTTTGGTTTGAGATTCAAATACAGGCTCCATTACTTTGATACTAATCGCTGATATGATCGACTTTCGAATATCTGACGGATCGTATTGTTTGCCGTAAAAATCACGAATCGTTTTTACAATAGCTTCCCGAAAAGCCGCCTGATGGGTTCCTCCCTGAGTCGTATGCTGACCGTTTACAAACGAATGATATTCTTCGCTATATTGTGTTTTGCTATGCGTTAAGGCTACCTCTATGTCATCTCCTTTCAAATGTATGATTGGATATAATAAATCATCTACATTGTTATTATCTTCCAATAAATCGCGCAATCCATTTTCAGAATGAAACTTTTCTCCATTAAAAAGAATGGTCAACCCCGGATTGAGGTACACATAATTCATGAGCATTTTTTGCACATACTCACTTCGGTACTTGAAATTTTTAAAAATACTTTCGTCAGGAACAAAGCTCACTTTGGTTCCTTTGCGACGCGATGAAGTTTCTATAGGTGCATCGTCAACCAAAACACCTCGCTCAAAAGTAGCGATTTTGGACTGACCGTCTCGAGTAGATTCTACTCTAAATTGAGTAGATAAAGCGTTAACTGCCTTGGTTCCTACCCCATTCAATCCAACCGACTTCTTAAAAGCACGCGAGTCGTATTTTCCACCGGTATTCATTTTGGAAACCACGTCCACTACTTTGCCTAAAGGAATTCCTCGACCAAAATCTCGAACATTAACTTGCTGATCCTTGATAGAAATCTCAATGGTTTTACCAGCTCCCATAACAAATTCATCGATACAGTTGTCAATAACCTCTTTAAGTAAAATATAAATACCGTCGTCAGAAGAAGAACCGTCACCCAACTTTCCAATATACATTCCAGGGCGCATACGGATATGTTCCTTCCAATCAAGCGATCGGATATTGTCTTCGGTATATTGAGTTGCTTGGGTCATAAAAATTGTGCGATTGCTAAGATAGTACATCACCCAAAAAAATAAAACGCTCAACGGACAAAGTAATTAACAATGCTACAGCCAAGTTTGTTGACATCTTAAAAAATAAATTAATAAAAATTTAATCGAATTTTTTTAGAATTTTTGTTAATTTTAGATCGTAAAACGACCCCTAATCGATTCTTTACTAATGAACAACTTCAAACTTCAAAACTGTTTTCTTTACAGTATCCTTTTTACACAACTTCACGTTTCTCTTAATAATACTGCTCATTATTGTAGCACAAATCTTAATATTCACTAAATCTTACCTATCATGAAAACACCGTTTAAAATACCCTTACTTTTTGCCATTGCACTAGTATTTGTTGTTGCTGGGTGCACTTGTTCCACAAAAAAATGCGACAAAAAAAGTCAAAAAACCAAACAAACTTTTGTGTTGGTTCACTCGGCATGGTTGGGAGCTTGGAAATGGGAACAAACCGTCAAGACTTTGACCGAAAGCGGCCATACGGTCATTACTCCCGACTTACCTGGTCATGGAAGCGACAAGACTGCTCCTGCCGAAATTACTATGAAAGACTACGTAAAAACGCTTACTAACTTACTCGACAAACAAACCGAGCCCGTAATTTTGGTCGGGCATAGTTTCAACGGAATTACCATCAGTCGGGTGGCAGAGCTTCGACCCAAAAAAGTAAGTAAACTCGTCTATCTTACTGCCTTTTTACTACCCAATGGCGGCTCTTTCTTTAAAGCAGTGCAAGGAGTAGAAGGCTCCAAGGCGGTTGAAAATTTTTATTTGTCAGAAGACCAAACCTTTGCGTTGGTCAAGGAAGAAGAACTCCAAAATGCCTTTGCCCACGACATTCCTGCAGAAGTCTTTAATGGTGCCAAACCGTATATTGTTCCAGAACCTGCTGCTCCATTGTCTTATGAACTGGAAGTGAGCGACGCCAATTTTGGCAGCATTCCCAAATACTACATCGAGTGCACAGAAGATCGTGCCATTCCTATTGAAGTTCAAAGAGCCATGTACAAAGATCAAGTGGCGAAGTCCTACAGTCTAGCTTCTAGCCACACGCCCAATTTTTCACAACCTCAACAATTGGCGGAAATTTTATTAAAAATAGAGAAATTATAGTCTTGTAGGTCTGTGTACAAAAATACCAATCTAACGATTGGCAATTTTATGATTTTTTGGAACTCTTTTCTTTATAAAGCAGTTTTACCATTCCATCTGCCAAACCCGTTTTAGGAACGTGAATGTGCGATGCGCCACTGTATTTCATTGCCATCAAGTATATCCGTGTAGCAGGTACAATCACATCCGCACGATCGGGGTTAAGGCGTAAGTCCGAAACCATTTCTGCGTATGACATCTTATTAAGCAACTCATATTGGTCGTTCATGTAGATATAAGTCAAAGGGGTTCCGTATTTTTTCCCCGACAACTTAAACAATTTATTAATGTTTCCTCCTGAACCAACTACAGCAACTTTCTCCAATTCGTGAGTATGCTTGCTTACCCACAAACGAAGTTGATTCCAAACATCATCCGAAACCATTTTATTAAGCAAACGTACCGTTCCAATTTTAAACGATTTGGAAGCCAAAATGGTTCCTTTTGAAAAAACGGTCAACTCGGTACTTCCACCTCCAACGTCCACATACAAGTAGGATTTGTCTGGTTTCATTAAGTCATACAACTCGGAAGAAGCAATAATTTCAGCTTCTCTACGACCATCAATGATATCAATCTTAATGCCCGTTTTTTTATGGATTTTATTAACCAACTGCTGACTGTTATTGGCCTCGCGAAGCGCCGAAGTGCCACATGCCATATACAATTCCACATTGTGGATTTTGAGCAGCAAACGAAAGGCTTTCATAGCATCAATCATTCGCTGCCGATTTTTCTTGGATATTTCACCAACCGTAAAAGAATCTTGCCCCAATCGAATTGGTACTCGCACCAAGGCATTTTTGGTAAATGTAGGCTTTTGCCCTTTATTGATAACAACGTTTGAGATCAACAGACGTACCGCATTGGAACCGATATCAATAGCTGCTATTTTTTTAAGCTTCAAGAGGCATCGGGATTTGAGTGTAACATTCGTTTTTGGTAATAATCATAGGTAGCAAATTGAGAGCGTACTTCTGAATGTTGTTGCGCACGATATTGATTGGTGTTTCCTGTATTGATCTGGCGTGCTTTGACCGTTTCAGACCAACAAATAGAAAACGTATCTATCAATTCTTGCTTACAGCTTGCATCGTATATAGGGCACGACACCTCTACTCTATTTTCAATATTACGAGTCATCCAATCGGCAGATGAAATAAATACCTGGGGATTGCCATTGTTTTCAAAAATAAGAAGCCGTGTGTGTTCCAAATACTTGTCTACCACACTAATAACCTCAATGTTTTCGCTCATTCCTTTCACTTTAGGGATCAAACAACATACGCCACGGACAATCATTTGTATTTTTACACCTGCTTGACTCGCTACGTAAAGTGCTTCTATCATTTTATAACTGGTTAAGTTATTAAGCTTAATACGAATGGAAGCCGGTTTTCCTTGAGAAGCATTATCAACCTCTTGCTGTATCAGTTTTTTAAACTCCTTTTCTGTACTATGAGGAGACACAATTAAGTGTTTGTATTTGTAATTTTTGTAGGGCGTCTTAAAAAACTGAAACACATTAGCTACTTCCTTCAAAATGGATTGATTGGCGGTAAACAAGGTGTAATCGGTATAAATTCGTGCTGTTGATTCATTAAAGTTTCCAGTACTGATAAAGCCGTATCGTTTTATTTTCTTATTTTCCAATCGCTCTACCACACATACTTTGCTGTGAACTTTTAGGCCGGTAATTCCAAAAACCAATTGCACACCCTCGGCTTTCATTTGTTCTGCATAGCGAATGTTGGCGCGCTCATCAAATCGAGCTTGCAACTCGATTTGAACTGTGACCTTTTTACCCGATTTTGCAGCATTGATAAGCGCATTGGCAACATTAGAGATTTTTGAAAGACGATAAATGGTAATGTAAATATGTTTGACCTTGGGATCCAAAGCAGCTTCTTGCAGAAACTTAACCACATACGAAAACGTATGATAGGGCGTGTATTGTAAAAAATCTTTGTGTAAAATCCGTTCAAACAATCGATCCTCCAAACTCAATCCATCAATAGACAGGGGTTCAATGGTAGGATACAACAATTCTTTTCTTCCCAAACTTGGAAAACCCACATAATCTCGTCGATTGTGATACCTTCCACCAGGAATCAGGCTGTCGGTATTGGGATTGACTCCCATTTTGGACAATAAAAAATGCAACGTTTCTTTATTAATTTCCTCATCGTACACAAAACGCACAGGATCACCGTCCAGGCGATCTTTTACGCTTTCTGAAATCTTTTCTACATAACTCTTACTCAAATCATCATCAATATCCAATTCGGCATCGCGAGTGATTTTAATCATATGAGCATCAATGTGTTGGTAATTGAAAATACTAAAAATCGAATCCAAATGAAATCGAATTACATCATCAATAAGCATTACTTGTTGGGAATCGTCTTCGGAGGGCAACACTACAAACCGACTGATGGTTTCTGGAATTTCTATCAACGCATACTGAAGTGTTTGTTTATGTTCTTGAGCAATTTCCATACGAATGGCTAAAAAAGCAAGTCGATCTTTCAAATGTGGAAACTGATTGCTATTGTCCAAAACAATTGTTGAAAGTGCAGGACTGATAGTGTGAATAAAATATTCGTGCAAAAAGTCAGCTTGTTTGGAAGTAATTTGATTTTCATTGATAAAAAACACTTTTTCTTTTCTTAAAAGCGTTTGGATCGACTCTAAGGTTTTCAGACTCTCGTTTTGAAGCTCGATTGTTTTTTGAGTAATTTCATTCAATAAATCTTGAGCGGTTTGACCACCAAAAGCTTTTCGTCCCGATTTTTCACTCAAAGCAATGCGTTTTACCGTAGCATAACGCACCTTGTAAAATTCATCCAGATTGTTAGAAAAAATCCCTATAAAACGGAGTCTTTCAATGAGCGGGACACCATCGTCTTGTGCTTCTTGAAGCACGCGGGCATTAAAATCCAACCAACTGATTTCACGATTTACAAAGCGAGGTGTATGGGACGTTAACGGAACTGTTTTGGAAATAAGCATTGAGTGTTTGCAGATTCTATAGTTGACCACAAAGATACATCAAAATCAAGAATTACAATTCCCGCTGTAGGAACATTATCGGTTACAAACCCTCCCCAATGATTGGCAAGTGAAGTAAGGGCATGGTTGTGACCAAAAACAAGCACTATTTCTAGATGATCGGGCAAAGAACAAATAAACGCTTTGAGACTGCGTCCGTCAAAATCGTACAAGGCTTCTTCCGTCAGTAACGCATCATAATCACGTTTCAATACTTCCATAAAAATCAACGCTGTTTCGAATGCCCGCTTGGCAGGACTGGTATAGACTGCGTCAAAAGAAAATGCTTTGTTTTTTAATGTATTAGCCGTCAAAAACGCATCCCGAATTCCTCTGGGTTTTATAGGACGCTCTCTGTCTGAGTAATTTCCTTCCCAGGACGATTTTGCATGACGTACCAAAATTAATTTTTTCATGGCGACAAACGTTCTTTGATCCAATTTTTGTTTTCAATGCGGTAACGCACTCGATCGTGCAAACGATTGGGACGACCTTGCCAAAACTCGATACTTTTTGGAACCACAACATAACCTCCCCAATGATTAGGACGAATGATTGGCTTATTTTCGTATTCTTTTTTCAAGGCTTCCAATCGGTCTTGAAGTTGTTGAGACGAAGCAATTACTTGGCTTTGCTGAGAAACCCATGCGCCGAGTTGACTGCCCTTGGGACGCGAAGCAAAATAAGCGTCCGAAACAGCTGGAGAAACTTTAGAAACCGTTCCTAAAACAATCACTTGTCGCTCCAAATTGGGCCAAAAAAAGGACAGGCTTACCGCTTGATTTGACTCCATAGAACGTCCTTTGTCGCTGTCGTAATTGGTGTAAAACACAAATCCTTCTTTTGAAAAGCTTTTTAGCAAAACAATACGTGCCTGAGGTTGGGCTTGGGAATTGACCGTGGCAAGTGTCATTGCGTTTACTTCTTCAATACTCCCTTCGCTTTGAACTTCTTTGAACCATTGTTCAAAAAATTCAACAGGATGAGTTGGCATCGTATTCTCAGAAAGAGCTTGCTGTTCGTAGCTTTTTCGATAATCACTTAAATCTCGATTCATAGCGAATGTATTTGAACCTGCAAGTTACGTATTTTGGAACGGAATTAAAACGAAAAAACCTTACCGTCTTCCCCCAATTGTACATTCTCAAATACCTTAGAAGCTTCGGTAATAAAATCCTCCAAGTTTTTATAACGGGACGAATAATGTCCCAAAATGAGCGTACCCACTTGGGCTTGTTGCGCAATGGAAGCTGCCTGTTTGGCAGTAGCGTGCTTGGTTTTTGTAGCCAATTCGTTATGACTTTCCAAAAAGGTAGATTCGTGATACAATACTGTCGCCCGATCAATTAAAGGAACTATGGACGGAAAGTAGGCCGTATCGCTGCAATAGGCATACTTTTTGGGTGGTTCAGGATCGAAAGTAAGTTGCGTATTGGGTATCGGTTTTCCCAAAGTGGTGGTGCCGTCTTTGCCTTGTTTGATATTGTGGTATTGACTTTTATCAATTCCGAAGGCTTCCACGGCTTTGGGGTTTAGTTTTCGTGGTTTTTCTTTTTCCACAAACAAAAACCCATTGGTATAAACTCGGTGATCTAAAGGAATGGTTTTCACAGATAGCTTGTCGTCCTCAAAAACAACTTCCGATTCGGTGGAGGTCAATTCGTGGAAATGCAATGGATAATTGGTCCAGGAATTTCCCAATTTGAGCAACAGGGTAATGGCTTCTTTAATGCCTTTAGGCCCGTAAACATGTAAGGGAGATTCTCTTCCTAAAAGTCGAAACGACGAAATCAAACCCGCCAATCCAAAAAAATGGTCGCCGTGCAAATGGGAAATGAAAATATGTTTGATTTCCGAAAATTTGGCTTTTGCTTTTCGAATTTGCACCTGAGTACCTTCGCCACAATCAATTAAAAAGTGGTGACCCCTCATTTCTAGCAATTGAGCTGTTGGATTTTTGTTGGAATGTGGAGTTGCCGAAAAACAACCTAAAATGGTAAGTCTCATGAATGCATATTACATCACCTAATGTATTACAAAAATCCCAAATCCCGTTCAATTTCTTCCATTTCCACCAAATCCAAGGCTTCCTGTAGTGTAGGAGCACACACAATGCTTTCAGGCAACTTAAAAGTAGGATGAACACCAACGGCAATCACAAAAGACTTTTTAGACAATTTTTTATGAATATCTGAAATTTCTTGAAATTCCATCACATCTTTCAGCGCAATGCGACTGATTTTGGACATATCAAGAACAATATTTTGGGTATTAAAATCTTTGTAAGCTTTTTTGAATTTTATTCGAAAGTCATACAGACGTCCGTCCGTTTTTTCTTGAACCACAATCGTAGCAATGTCTTTATTTTCTACAATCATATTATTGAATTTTTGAGGCTAATAAATACATAACTGCCATACGAATGGCCACACCGTTTTCAACCTGATCTAAAATGATGGCATGATCGGAATCTGCCACATCGCTGGTAATTTCTACACCGCGATTGATCGGTCCTGGATGCATAATGACAATTTGTTTGTCGAGGGTTTCTAATAGGGGCATATTAATTCCAAATTGTTGCGAATATTCTCGGGTTGAAGGAAAATAACTGGCGTCCATTCGTTCGTTTTGAACGCGAAGCATATTGGCTACATCGCACCAATTGAGAGCCTTATGCAAATCGGTCTCTACACCTACTCCTATAGCTTCAATGTGTTTGGGCAATAACGATTTGGGGCCGCAAACTTTTACTTCAGCACCCAATTTTTGGAGAGCAAAGATGTTGGAAAGCGCCACACGAGAGTGCAGTATATCCCCAACAATCACTACTTTTTTTCCGGCTACATCTCCCAAACGTTCTCGAATTGAATAGGCATCGAGCAAGGCTTGTGTTGGGTGTTCATGAGTTCCGTCTCCGGCATTGATAATACACGAATCCACGTTGTTTGCCAAAAACACACTGGCTCCTGGGTTGGGATGGCGCATGACTACCATATCGACTTTCATGGATAGGATGTTATTGACCGTATCAATAAGCGTTTCGCCTTTTTTGACAGAAGACTGACCTACTGAAAAGTTGACTACATCGGCGGAAAGTCGCTTTTGAGCCAATTCAAAGGACAATTTGGTCCGTGTGCTGTTTTCAAAAAACAAATTGGCAATGGTAACATCGCGAAGCGAAGGAACTTTTTTGATGGTACGATTGATAACCTCCTTAAAATGATCGGCAGTTTCAAAAATCAATTCAATGTCTGCAGGTTGCAGGTATTTAATTCCTAAAAGATGTTTTACACTGAGTTGGCTCATTGAATTATTTGTTTACCATGTATATTGCGTCTTCACCTTCGTTTTCTTTCCAAGAAACAATGACCTTTTCGTTTTTAATGACATCAACTTGTCGCCCTCGGTAATCGGGTTGAATGGGCAAGTGTCTTGAAAATCGGCGGTCGATCAGTGTTAAAAGTTGTATTTCTGACGGTCGTCCATACGATTGAATGGCAGTAAGCGCCGCTCGAATACTGCGTCCGGTATATAGTACATCATCAATAAGGACTACTTTTTTGTCTTCCACAGCAATATCCATTTCGTTTTTATTGGCGTTTAGAACTTTATCGCCTCTGCGGAAATCGTCTCTAAAAAAAGTGATGTCCAAATATCCCAACTGCAAGTTTTTGATACCGTATTCTTCGGTAAGCAAAGCCGCCAAACGTTTGGCTACAAAAATGCCTCGTGGCTGAAGACCTACCAATACGGTGTTCGAAAAATCTTGGTGTGATTCTATCAACTGACAAGCCAACCGATTGAGAATGATCGTAATTTCGGTAGCGTTTAGTAAAACTTTTTGGCTCATCACGCTGGGTTTTGCCGCAAAAATACATCTTTTTTTGAAAATGAATGATTAAACAGTGCTTATTGCAAAACTTTTGATGATTGAGGTTGGGGAAATTGTACAATTTAATTCACACCCCAACCCCCTCAGACATTCGTTTGTAAACTCCCGCAATCAATCGTTCTCGAACGGTTGAAAAGGCCAAAAGGGTTTCGTCAATGTCTTGGGTTGTGTGCGAAGCGGTAGGAATGAGCCTTAGCAAAATCAAACCTTTTGGAATTACAGGATACACCACAATGGAGCAAAATATGCGGTGATTTTCCCGCAAATCTTTAACCAACACCAACGCCTCGGGAATACTTCCTTTTAAATATACAGGAGTCACATAACTTTGCGTGGTGCCTATATCAAAACCTTGGGTCTGAAGGCCGCTTTGCAAGGCTTTTACGTTTTTCCACAACTGTGTTCGCAGTTCGGGATGGTTACGAAGGAGTTCCAGACGTTTTAAAGCACCGCTTACCAACTGCATTTGCAAGGACTTGGCAAACATTTGGGATCGTATGTTGTATTTGAGGTATTCTATAATTTCATTATCTCCAGACACAAAGGCACCTGTACTGGCCATGGCCTTAGCAAAAGTGGCAAAATACACGTCAATGTCCTTTTGCACCCCTTGCTCCTCTCCTGCCCCAGCCCCAGTGTTGCCTAGTGTTCCAAAACCGTGAGCATCATCGACCATCAATCGAAAGTTGAATTTCTTTTTAAGAGCCACAATTTCTTTGAGTTTGCCTTGTTCACCGCGCATTCCAAAAACACCTTCAGAAATTACCAAAATCCCTCCACCCGACTGTTCTGCAGTCCGAGTAGCGCGTTGGAGATTTTTTTCCAAGCTTTTAATATAGTTATGACGAAAGGTAAATCGTTTTCCAACATGCAGTCGGACTCCATCCACAATACAAGCGTGTGCATCCACATCGTAGACAATTACATCGTGCTTGTTGACCAAGGTATCGATAATAGAGAGTACGCCCTGATATCCAAAATTGAGAACGTATGCAGCCTCTTTTTGGGAAAATGCAGCCAGTTCTTGTTCGAGTTGTTCGTGCAAATCGGTATGTCCCGACATCATTCGGGCTCCTATAGGATAAGCCGAACCGTATTTTGAGGCGGCCGTAGTGTCGGCTTTGCGAACTTCAGGATGGTTGGCCAATCCCAAATAATCGTTTACGCTCCATACAATCACTTCCTGACCTCTAAAATGCATTCTGTGTGAAATAGGGCCTTCTAATTTTGGAAACACATAGTATCCTTCGGCTACAGCTGCCCACTTTCCTAAAGGGCCTTTGTCATTTTTTATTTTATCAAATAAATCTTGCATCATAGGTGGCTTTCAATATTGAAAATAGGTGTCAAAATGGGGTTACTTAATGAATTCTATGGACTTTTCTTCTTCCAAGTTGGTACTATCAAAAAAACCTTGTTTGCGCATCCAAGTGTCGGAATAAATTTTACTCATATACCGCGAACCGTGTTCGCAAAAAATCATTACCACCTGACTGTTTTTGTCAAAAAACTGCTTTTTAGAAAGTTGCTTAACCGCCTGAAGCTTAGCTCCAGAAGTATAGCCCACAAACAATCCTTCTTTTTTGGCAATTTCTCGGGCCGAATGGGCACTTGATTCATCGGTTACCTTTTCAAAGTGGTCAATCACCTCAAAATCGGTAGTGGTTGGAATCAAATTTTTGCCCAAGCCTTCTATGCGATACGGATAAATTTCACTTTCATCAAATTCTTGGGTTTCGTGAAACTTTTTCAAAACCGATCCATACGCATCCACTCCAATGATTTTGATGGCTGGATTTTGTTCTTTCAAATAACGCCCCACACCCGAAAGCGTTCCACCGGTTCCACTGCTGGCAACCAAATGGGTTATTTTTCCTTGAGTTTGTTCCCAAATTTCGGGACCTGTAGTCGTGTAATGTGCTTCTGTATTGAGCGTGTTAAAATATTGATTGATATAAAACGACCCTTTGATTTGCTCGTGCATTCGCTTGGCTACTTGATAATAGGATCGTGGGTCGTCTGCGCTTACATGAGCAGGACACACATATACTTTGGCTCCCATAGCGCGAAGCATGTCTATTTTGTCTGGAGATGATTTGGAGGTCAATGCTAAAATACATTCGTATCCTTTAATAACACTGACCATTGCCAAGCTAAAACCCGTATTCCCTGAAGTAGTTTCAATAATGGTATCTCCTGGTTTTAAAATACCCGCTTCTTCGGCCTTTTCAATAATATACAAAGCAATTCTGTCTTTGGTAGAATGGCCGGGATTGAAAGCTTCGAATTTTGTATAATAAGTGCCTGGAAATTTTTTTGTGATAGAAGGAAGGCAAATAAGCGGGGTGTTGCCTATAAGCTCAAGGACATTCCCTGAAACTTTGTTGTAATGTTTCATAAAGTGGTTAAGTACTTTTTGGGGTTACTTACGTCTACGAATTTAGTAAAAACACTTTTCTCAACAAAAAAAAATCAAAAATTAGTCGTGGATTTCTTCCAAATCAAACAAAAAAGCGTACTCTTCCGCAATTTCCTTCAAAGCTTCAAACCTTCCCGAAGCCCCACCATGACCAGCATCCATATTAGTATGAAGCAGTAATAGATTGGAATCGGTTTTCAATTCACGTAATTTAGCAACCCACTTGGCGGGTTCCCAATACTGCACCTGTGAATCATGAAGTCCTGTAGTTACTAACATATTGGGGTATTTTTGTGCAGTAACATTGTCATAGGGAGAATAACTTTTCATATAGTGATAATAGGTAGAATCATTAGGATTTCCCCATTCGTCATATTCCCCTGTAGTCAACGGGATGCTATCGTCGAGCATGGTCGTAACCACATCGACAAAGGGAACAGCCGAAACGATACCGTTATACAGCTCAGGAGCCATATTGATAATTGCTCCCATGAGCAAACCACCTGCCGATCCACCCATAGCATAGTGGTGCTCGGGACTTGTGTATCCTTGTTCGATTAGAAATTTGGAACAATCGATAAAATCGGTAAAGGTATTTTTCTTGGTGAATAGCTTTCCGTCTTCATACCACTGACGACCCAAATACTGACCGCCACGAACGTGAGCAATTGCATACACAAAACCACGATCTAACAAACTCAAGCGAACAGTTGAAAAATAAGGATCTATGGTGTTTCCGTACGAACCGTATCCGTATAGTAACAATGGATTGTTGGCGTTTTTGGGAACGTCTTTACGCTGTACCAAAGAAATAGGAATCTGAGTTCCATCCGAAGCTGTCGCCCACAATCGCTCAGAAACATAGTTGTTTTTATCAAACTTCCCTCCCAATACTTGTTGTTCTTTCAGTATTGTTTTTTCTTGCGTCTCCATATCAAAATCTATTACTGAAGATGGCGTAGTCATGGAGTTAAAAGCGTAGCGAAGTGTTTGGGTATTAAAATCGACATTGGTTGTGGTATAGGCAGTGTACGTTTCACTATCGAAAGGCAAATAATAATTGATTGATCCGTCCCAGCGTTGAATATTGATTTGATTCAACCCGTTTGAGCGTTCGCTCACAACCAAATAATCTTTGAAAATATCAATGCCTTCCAACAATACGTCCTCGCGGTGTGGTATTACTTCTTCCCAATTCGATTTTGAAGTTTTATCGATGGGTGTTTTCATCAACTTAAAGTTGGTGGCTTTGTCGATATTGGTAACTATATAAAAATAGTCTCCAAAATGAGAAATTCCATATTCCAAGCCACGCTCTCTGGCCTGAAAAACACTAAAAGCTGCATCGGGTGTGTCGGCATCCAAAATCTGATACTCTGAAGTAAGTGTACTTGCTGACCCTATTATTAAATATTGTTGAGATTTCGACTTATAAACAAAGGTGGAAAACGTATCGTCTTTTTCATGAAAAACCATAGTGTCATCGGAGGCAGAGGTTCCCAGTTTGTGCTTAAAAATTCGCTCCGAACGGAGAGTTTGTGGGTTTTTTTGGGTATAAAACAAAGTAATATTGTCGTTAGCAAACGAACTGTTACCAGTAGTGTTTTCTATGGTTTCGGGATAAATATGGCCTGTTTCTAAGTTTTTAATTCGAAGGGTGTATTGACGTCTTGAAACCGTATCAACCGCAAAAGCAGCAAGTTTGTTGTCAGGGCTAATTTCAATACCTGTAAGTCGGAAATAACTGTGCTCTTTGGCCATTTCATTGCAATCAAAAAGAATCTCCTCATCGGCATCCATCGATTCTTTTTTACGAGTGAAAATAGGGTATTGTTTTCCTTCTTCATATCGAGTGATGTACCAATATTCATTATAAAAATAAGGCACCGACTCGTCGTCTTCTTTGATACGAGACTTCATTTCCTCAAACAAACTTTTTTGAAAGTCCTGTGTATGAGCAGTGATTTTATCGTTGTAGTCGTTTTCACGTTCTAAGTAATCGATTACCTCTGGATTTTCTCGATCGTTGAGCCAAAAATAATTATCTACCCGAAGGTCATCATGTTTTTTCAACATTGTGGGAATTTTTTCAGCCTTAGGTGCATTCATGATCATTTCTTTAGTGGGTTTCTCTTTTTGAGAACAGGAGAGCACAAAAATAGCAGAAAAAACGATAGGAATAAGATATGTTTTCATGGGTTATTTTTTTATTTTGAAAGTATTAATGTACAAAAAATTAATAATATGATGAAAATTCATCCAATAGCAAACCCAGTAATTTTTGATGCTGGACTTCGGTATAATCCAAATGCGTAACCATTCGCCACTTCCCCTCGCCCATTTGACTCAAAGAAATGTCCTGTTTTTTTAAAAACGCGTCCCATATATCCGACTCAAAATCGGGAGCTAGTGTAAAAATAACAATGTTGGTTTCTACGGGAGTTACATGATCAATAATGGGTAATTTTTTCAATGCTGCTTCCAATTCTTTAGCACGACGATGGTCATCAGCCAAACGATCTCTATGATGTTCCAAAGCATAAAGGCCTGCAGCTGCCAAATAGCCGATTTGGCGCATACCACCACCCAGAACCTTTCGAACTCGCATAGCCCGACCTATGAGTTCCCGACTTCCTAAAAGCACCGAACCTACCGGACAACCTAGCCCTTTGCTTAAACAAACCGATATGGAGTCAAACAATTTCCCATAGTGCTTAGGTGTTGTATGGGTTGCCTCTAAAGCGTTCCAAATTCTTGCACCATCAAGGTGGTATCGAAGTCCATGCATTTGGCAAACTTGTTGAATTCGCTTCAATTCTAAAAAATCATAGCAAGCACCACCGCCTTTGTTGGTTGTGTTTTCAACACACACCAATGTTGTAAGCGGGCTGTGGTAAAAATCAGGTGGATTGATAGCCGATTCCACTTGATCGGCCGTTAACATACCTCGTTGACCTTTTATAAGCTGGCAAGAAACACCGCTGTTAAAACTTACGCCTCCGCCTTCGTAATTAAAAACATGAGCGAAATGATCGCATATAAGCTGTTCGCCGGGCTGGGTATGCAACTTAATTGCTGCTTGGTTGGCCATAGTTCCTGTTGGAAAAAACAACCCTGCCTCCATTCCAAACAAATGAGCCAAAGAGGCCTCCAACTCATTGACAGTGGGATCTTGTTTATATACATCATCGCCTACTTTTGCACTCAGCATAGCTTCGAGCATCGCCGGAGTTGGTTGTGTAATGGTATCGCTTCTTAAATCAATTTTCATAAATTCAGTCTTAAATAAAATCTACAATTCGTGTCTGCGGTATTAAATATAGCCTTATTTTTACAATCAATATACTATTGATATGACAACATCCGATCAAATAAAAGATCTCATGAATCGCCTTGGTGCGTTAAGGAGGTATCTTTGACATTGATGCCAAAAAAATTGAAGTGGCGAATTTAGAAGAAACTACATTTGACCCTAATTTTTGGAACGACTCCAAAATTGCCGAAAAACACATGCGTGAACTTCGCTCTGTCAAACAATGGGTTTTGGATTACGAAAAAGCACAATCAAATTTTGAAGAACTCGAAGTTCTTCTTGATTTTCATAAGGAACAGGCTGTAAGCGACGCTGAAATTGTCGCGCAATTTGATACTACATTATCTCTTATTGAAACACTAGAGTTTAAAAACATGCTTTCTAAAGAAGGAGATGCTATGAGTGCTGTAATTCAAGTAACAGCTGGTGCTGGAGGAACTGAAAGTTGCGATTGGGCTTCTATGCTAATGCGAATGTATATCATGTGGGCGGAGAAAAATGGTTTCAAAGTAAAAGAACTCAATTTTCAAGATGGTGATGTTGCAGGAATTAAAACCGTAACTCTTGAAATCGAAGGTGAATATGCCTTTGGATGGTTAAAAGGTGAAAACGGAGTGCATCGATTGGTTCGAATATCTCCTTTTGATAGCAATGCCAAAAGACATACCTCTTTTGCTTCTGTGTATGTATATCCTTTGGTAGATGATACCATTTCTATTGATATCAATCCTGCTGATATCGAAATTATAACCTCGCGATCGAGCGGTGCGGGTGGACAAAATGTAAACAAAGTAGAAACCAAAGTGCAATTAACACACAAACCTACCGAAATACAGATTTCTTGCTCCGAAACCAGATCTCAACACGACAATCGAGATCGCGCTATGCAAATGTTGCGTTCACAACTTTACGAAATTGAAATTAAAAAACGAATGGCAGCCAGAGAAGATATCGAAGCCGGGAAAATGAAAATTGAATGGGGTTCTCAAATTCGAAATTATGTAATGCACCCCTACAAATTGGTAAAAGACGTTCGAAGCAGCCACGAAACAGCCGATGTGGATGGAGTAATGAACGGTGACATCAATTCGTTTTTAAAAGCTTATTTAATGACCTCAAACGAATCATAAAATGAATATACAAACTGCCATATTTGACTTAGGAGGAGTGCTTATTGATTGGAATCCTGAATACGTGTTTCTGAACGAATTCGATGGTGATCGTGAGAAAATGAATTGGTTTTTTGACAATATTTGTACTTCTGAATGGAATGAGCAGCAAGACGCTGGAACTCCCTACCAACAAGCTACTGAAGAGCGTGTCCAACTTTTTCCTGAACACGAAAAACACATTCGAATGTTCTACGGACGCTGGGAAGAAATGCTTGGAGAAGCAATACATGGAACTGTAGAAATATTGAAAACGCTCAGAGACTCAAAACAAATTCGACTGATTGCCCTCACTAATTGGAGCCACGAAACCTTTCCCATTGCCCTCGAGCGTTTTGATTTTTTAGGCTGGTTTGAAGGCATTGTAGTATCGGGAGAAGAGAAAATGATCAAACCACAAGCTGAAATTTACAAGCTCACCCTTGAGCGTTACCAAATTGATCCCAATTCGGCTGTTTTTATTGACGATCGCGAAAGCAACGTCATTGGTGCTATTGCTTCGGGAATGAAAGGAATTCACTTTCAGTCGCCAAACCAACTTAGCAATGAATTGATTAAAATGAATGTGTCATGTCTGAAAAAATAAAAATTTACCACAACCCAAGATGCCGAAAATCTAGAGAGGTATTTCATTTACTCACCGAAAAAAGTATTGACTTTGACACAGTACTTTATCTAAACCAACCGCCCTCTAAAGACACGGTTAGTTGGTTATTTAATACTTATTTGGGCAATCCCGAAGATCTCATCCGAAAAAATGAAACCCTATGGAAAGAGAACTTCAAAGGAAAATCAATGACCAAAGAAGCTATTATTGAATCCGTTACTAAGCACCCTATTCTATTGGAACGTCCACTTCTAGTAACCGAAGACAGTGTGATTTTAGGAAGACCTTTGGAAAACATTTCATCGTTTCTGCAACGTAATACTTATTAAAAAGCATGAAAAAAAATATTCTTTTAATTGGTTTCGCACTCCTGAGTGTTCAATTGTTGATGTCTCAAAACTTTACCTTGAGTGGAAAAGTCATCGATCAACAAACCAAAACTCCATTGGAGTATTGTACTATCAGTATACTGGACTCCAATACCAATCAACTTGTTGAAGGAGGAATTACAAACACAGACGGAAGTTTTTCTATTGAAGTTACAAAAGGAACTTATACTGTATTGATCGATTACATTTCGTTTGAATCCAAAAAAATTGAAACTCTAGCAATTGACAGCGACAAAGATTTGGGAACTGTTTTGATGGAAATCAACACTCAACAGCTCGAAAACGTTGTTGTTTATAGGGAAAAAACAGAGGTAGAAATCCGTTTAGACAAACGAATTTACAACGTCGGAAAAGACCTTACCATACGCGGTGGAACTGTCTCTGACGTGCTTGATAATGTACCCTCTGTGACTGTTGATATTGAAGGAAACGTTGCGCTTCGTGGGGATCAAAATGTACGAATCCTTATCAATGGGAAGCCCTCTAGTCTAGTTGGAGTTAGTGGTGGGGAAGCGCTACGTCAATTGCCTGCGGAAAGTATTGACAAAGTCGAAGTAATTACTTCTCCCTCTGCTCGTTATGAAGCCGAAGGATCGGCAGGAATTATCAATATTATTTTAGTAAAAAATAAGTTTGGAGGCTTTAATGGATCGTTAAGCTCCAACATTGCTTATCCCAAAAGTTTCGGTGTTTCAGGAAATTTAAATTACAGAACAAAAAAATACAATCTCTTTCTAAATTCTGGATATAACAATGGAACTTCAATTGGTAATAGTTATTATAAATCCGAATTTTTAAAACCTGAAGGAAACGATGAATTGATAGAAAATCGGGTTTTTGACAGAAATAGAGTGGGATGGAATACCAATGCGGGAATCGAATATTTCATTACTGAAAAGTCATCCCTTACCACTTCTTTGTTTTTAAGCGATAGGGATAATAACAATATAGCAACAAATCAATTGTTTTCTACCGACTTTGGACTTGAAACGATTGAGACACTTCGACAAGAAAAGGAAGATGAAGTAAGCAACACCTTTGAGTTTAACATAAATTTCAACCACAACTTCAACGATGATGGTCATAAATTATCCATTGATTTTCAAAAGGAAAACAGTGAAGAAATTGAAGATGGCGATGTGTTTGTTAATGAAATTGCTCCCAATCCCAATAAAAAAATGGGTGAAACTGTTCTGACGGATGAAACCTTTGATCAGATTCTTATTCAAGCCGACTATGTCAATCCATTTAGTGAAAGTGGGCAGTTCGAAGCAGGTTTTCGAACTGTTTTAAAAGATCGCGTCATACTTTATGAACTAACCAATGAAGTAACCTCAGGAAACTTCGAAATCAACACGGACCTATCCAACACACTCGAATATCAAGAAAATATTTATGCTGCATATAGTCAGTATGGAAATAAGGTAGGTAAATTTTCCTATTTTTTTGGGCTTCGATTTGAGCAAACTGAAATTACAATCAATCAAAAAACTGGGAACCAAGAAATAAAAAATTCGTACGGCGATTTGTTTCCTACCATCAACTTGTCCTACGAGTTGACTAATAGTCAAAGCATTACATTAGGATTTAACCGAAGAATTTCGAGACCTCGCGGACGATTTATTAACCCATTTCCATCACGATCCAGTGCTACCAATTTGTTTCAAGGAAATCCCAATATCCAACCCTCTTACTCCAATGGTTTAGACTTGGGTTACCTAAAACGATGGGATCAGATATCATTAAACGGATCGGTATATTTTACAAGACAAACCGATGTTTTTATTTTTATTTTAGAAGATACAGGAGATAAAACCATGGTCGGAGAAACCTTAGTGCCTATCCTTAGACGCTATCCTATTAATTTAGCTTCGCAAAATCGATACGGCTTCGAGCTGAATTCTTCTGCATCAATTTCAAAAAAATGGAGAGTAAATGGAAATATTAATTTCTTTGCAAACGACTTGAAAGGAAGTCATAACGGTAAAATCTACGACAAAAAAAGCACTAGCTGGTCGGGTAGATTATCCAATACGCTTACACTACCAAAGAAAATCGATTGGCAAACCAATGTTTTTTATCGCGGTCCAAGAGAGGACGCACAAAACAAATCCAAAGGCTTTGCCTCAGTGTCTACAGCTATTAGCAAAGACGTGTTAAAGGACGATGGTACAATTACATTTAGAATTTCGGATGTATTTAATTCCCAGCGCAGACGGTCTAATTTATTGACAGAAAATGTAAAAAACTACAGCGAGTTTCAGTGGAGAGAGCCATCCTACACACTCAATTTTACCTATCGATTTAATGAAAGAAAATCTCGAAAATCGAATAGAGGCGAAAGTGGCGGCGAAGGAGAAAGTTTTGACTTTTAAAAGTCAGTAATCTACTTACTTCGATTTTTTAGCTTCACGAAGTTCTTTGAATCGCTCCTTTAAAGCGCCAACTAACCAGAAGGGTACAATAAAACCAATTAGAAAAATCATCAGCCAAAACCCAAGGGTAAGAATGGATAGAAATGCTAAAAAACCAAGATACTGATCAAATTCGAACATATGTACATTTTGTTTTGTTGAACTGTACAAAGATATTGAGAAAGATTGGCAACTACAAACATCTTTTTAGTGTTTATTAACAAGAAAAAGTGAATCGTTTACTGTAACTTTGCATACAAACACCCATATTATGTCTGTACGAATTGAAAAAGATACCATGGGAACAGTAGAAGTTCCTGCCCATAGATACTGGGGCGCACAAACAGAACGTTCTCGAAACAACTTTAAGATCGGGAATTCGGGATCCATGCCTATCGAAATTATTCATGGATTTGCTTACCTAAAAAAGGCGGCTGCTTACGCAAATTGTGATTTAGGCGTTCTATCCAATGAAAAAAGGGATTTGATTGCACAAGTGTGTGATGAAATCCTAACCGGTGCCTTAGACGATGAATTTCCTTTGGTGATTTGGCAAACCGGATCGGGAACCCAAAGCAATATGAATGTAAATGAAGTAATTGCAAATCGTGCTCATGTCTTGGAAGGAAACACATTGGGCAAAGGTGAAAAAACACTTCAACCCAATGATGATGTCAACAAATCACAATCTTCCAACGACACATTTCCAACAGGAATGCATATTGCTGTTTATAAAAAAATTGTAACGCTCACAATTCCCAATATCACTTCCTTGTTAGAAATATTGCGTGCTAAATCGGAGGCTTTTAAGGATGTAGTTAAAATTGGTCGAACCCACCTAATGGACGCTACTCCCCTTACCTTAGGACAAGAGTTTTCAGGGTATGTATCCCAGCTAGAACACGGACTGGCTGCCCTTAAAAATACATTACCTCATTTGTCTGAGCTTGCATTAGGAGGAACTGCAGTAGGTACTGGAATCAACACTCCTGTAGGATACGCTCCGTTAGTGGCCAATTATATTGCTGAGTTTTCGGGATTGCCTTTTGTAAGCGCTAAAAATAAATTCGAAGCCCTGGCTGCCCACGATGCGTTGGTAGAATCGCACGGTGCTCTCAAACAATTGGCAGTTTCTCTAAACAAAATTGCCAACGATATAAGAATGATGGCTAGTGGTCCTCGTTCTGGGATTGGTGAAATTATCATTCCCGCCAATGAGCCCGGAAGCTCCATTATGCCTGGAAAAGTAAATCCAACGCAATGCGAAGCGCTCACAATGGTTTGCGCTCAAGTAATTGGAAACGATGTTGCGCTGACTGTTGGTGGCGCTCAAGGACATTACGAACTCAATGTATTTAAACCTATGATGGCGGCCAATATTTTAGAGTCCGCTCGATTGCTTGGGGATGCTGCACTTAGCTTTTCAGAACACTGTGTTAGCGGGATTGAGCCCAACCATGCTAGAATTAACGAATTGGTAAATAATTCTCTTATGCTAGTTACAGCATTGAACACCAAAATTGGGTATTACAAAGCCGCTGAAATTGCCAATAAAGCTCATAAAAACGGAACAACACTTCGCGAAGAAGCAGTTCGACTAGGTTATGTGACTGCTGAAGAATTTGATGCTTGGGTAGTTCCCAAAAATATGACCAATAGCTAAACGCGTCCTTTTAGGGCATTGAATACCCAACCAATAGCTATAAAACCTGTTCCGGCTACCGAAAACCCGATAGCATATTCACGGTACTTAAAAACGCCAAGCAACACCAAAGCAATCCCCAAAAGTGTGAGAATAAGCGATGCAAAAGCAAAGATTATATTTTTATTGAGTTTCATACAATTGTTATTGATTGTTATTGGATGTCAAATATCGTGATTTCGCTTTAATCATTATTAAATCTTAGAATTATTTTAACAATCTTCGTTGAAATAAACTTAGCAGAGTGATTCTAAAACTGCCAATCGGTTGATTTTGCCGCTTGGGGTTTCCAAAAACTTGGCAACCACAAAAACTTCTTTGGGAAGTTGAATGGTTGGCAAGGAACTCTCTTGTTTGAGAGAAGTTATCGATTGCTCCGCAGAATTTCCTTCAACAACAAGCACAAGTTTTTGACCGTATTGAGGATCGGGAAGCCCGGCTACAAAAAAACGCTGGGTAAATAAAGAGGCTAGAGCGCGTTCTATTTGCTCAGGAATCAATTTAATTCCTCCACTATTTACAACCCGATCTACCCTACCCAACCATTCAAAAGAAGTGGGAGAATGCAAGCGAACCAAATCGTTTGTGACTATCGGTGCTGTTGAAATTTGGGAAGCGTGAACGACCAAACAACCCCTTGAATCTTCCGATAATATCACATTGGGAAGCGTTTGAAAAAAATTATTATTTGCTTGACCGTTTAAAAGGCGAACTGCAATATGAGATACTGTTTCAGTCATTCCATAGGTTTCATATACTCTAGCAGTCGAGGCTTTAATTTTTTTACAAAGTGTTTCTGATACTGGAGCTCCCCCAACAAGCAAGGTTTTGATTTGGGATAGATTTTTCAACGAGTTGGAAAGTTGGTGAGGAGTCATAGCACAAAAATCAAAAACAGCCTCACTAGCAGACAGCGGATCTTGGTTAGGGTTTATTTCAGTAAGTTCCAGCCCCAGAAGCCATGCGCGTACCAACATCATTTTCCCTCCGATATAATAGGCAGGCAAACATAGCAAAGCCGTCATACCAGGCTGTAAACGAAAGAAGTCACCTGTAGCCATAGCTGACGCTACCATTGATTTTTTAGCAATTGTAATCGCTTTAGGGATTCCTGTTGAACCTGATGTATTGAGAGTTATAGTTGGCGATTCGTCAAACCAGTCCTTTATAAAAACACCAATAGATTGCCTGTACTCATTATCAATTAACAAATATTCATTTGCTAAAGTCAATAAACTATCAACAGCATGTTTCTGACCGTTCCATCGAAATTGGGAATGTATATTGTGAAAAGATGGAATCATTAGGGTTTTGAAACTTTAATTTTTCCTGTTAGTTTTTCAGTCCAATTTTTCCACCCGTATTTCTTAGCAAAAATAAAAAGCATTAAGGGATAGAAAAAACCAAGCGCAGCATAAACCGGTAGCAAACTAGGTTCGGAAACATCTAGGAAAATTGAGTTGGTTTGAAACGCAGTCCAATCGGTTGTAACCAACAAGGCAACTACAAGGTTGTTTGCGGCATGAAATCCTAGAGCCAACTCCATTCCTTCATCCATCAGGGTAATAATGCCTAAAAACAAACCAGTGCCAACATAATAAACCAATAAAAACGACCCTAATTTTTCCACTTCTGGATTGGCAAAATGCAAGCCTCCAAAAATTAGTGAAGTAACCAAAAGCGGAATCCAACGATTTTTTGCCAACACACCCAAACCTTGCATCAAATACCCTCTAAAAAGGTATTCTTCCAAACTGGTTTGAAGCGGAACAAAAACAATAGCCAAAACCAACAGTATTAAAAATGGAGTCGTCTTAAAATTCCAAACAAAATCTTCGGGATTCATTTGATATTCAATAGCTGTGGAAATGACTATTAATGAAGCTAATAGCAAAAAAGAAAAACGCACTCTACTCCAGTCAATACAAGGGCGTGATGTAGTGACGGAAACTATAGATTGATTGTGTATTTGTTTGATGACTAAAAACAAAAACAATAACGAAACAGCAAAAGGAATCATTAGTAGGAAGAAAGTCAAGTTGGAATCGAGTACTTGCATCAATGCGTTTTGAGACAGATTTTCCCTTTGGTCAGGCCCTATCTTAAAAGCAACTGCAACCACAAAGGGAATTTGAGCAATAAGATTTGCTGCAATTACAATCATCGAACCTACAAGATATCTCCAAAAATCAGTTTTGGCTTTGAATGCATTTTCTATAAACATGACTCATTAAGTTTAAAATCCCAGGAGGATTGTTGATTATACGATAAAAAACCCTTTTGAACCTCCAAAGGGGCTTCAATATTATTTGTATATAAAGCTCCGGTTCCTAACCCTTGTTTGAGTGGGTTTTGTTTGATAAAAACCCATTGAGCGATGGCATTAAGTCCAATATTACTTTCGAGGGCGCTTGTGGCCCACCAAGAAATTTTGCATTGCTGGGCCGCATCAATCCACGATTCGCTGCCTTGCCACCCGCCTATCAGACTGGGCTTGAGTATCAAATAGTGAGGTCGAATGGTATCCAACAATTTCATTCTTTTTGAATCCGAAAAAACACCAATCAATTCTTCGTCCAAGGCAATGTCAATGGGCGACTGCTCGCACAACCCTGCCATTGCATCCCATTGATTGACCGCAATCGGCTGTTCAATAGAGTGGATATTAAAATCAGACAATCTTTTGAGTTTTTCCAAAGCCTCCGATGGAGCAAATGCTCCATTGGCATCTACACGAATTTCTATTTCTGCTGCTGAAAAATTTTTGCGAATGGATTGAAGAAGAAGGCATTCCGTTTCAAAATCAATGGCGCCGATTTTAAGTTTGATGCAATCAAACCCATTTTCAATTTTGTCAACAATTTGTTGACGCATAAACTCTTTAGAACCCATCCATACCAATCCATTGATAGGAATGGAACTTTGTCCTTTGCTAAAAGGAGAAGGAAACAATTGAAAAGGATCTTGGTTTTTTAGGGATCGAAAGGCCGTTTCAACACCAAACTGAATGGATGGAAAATCCACTAAATCGGCATACAATTGCTGTTCTCCAAAATAAATGTTATCACAAACCCATTGTAGTTTTTGTTCGTAGTCGGGACGATCATCCAAACTCAATCCTTTCAACATACTGCATTCCCCTACTCCTATACTGTTTTCATTTTCGAGGATTATAAACCATGTTGGTTTGTCATAAAGCACCCCGCGCGAAGTTCCGCTAGGTTGCTTAAAATGCAATATGTGCTTTAAAATGCGAGCTTTCATGACAATAAAAATACAATTCCTAAAAAGAGGAGGGAAAATAAAAATGTACTGAGGGCTACCACTTTCAATTCAGGATCAAAGTCAATGGATTTTTCAATCCAAGCAACTCGTTTAAGATGAAAAAGAATAGGAACGAAAGCTATCAAAATTAGTAAAGAAATGTTTTGCATTAAAGCAAAGCAAACTACCGATCCCAAAGCAATGAGAAGCATTATAAAATGGTATGTTTTGGCAAATCCCATTCCATACAGGACAGGCAAGGTTTTTTTGTTAGAGGCAGCATCGTTGTCAACATCGCGCATATTATTGAGGTTAAGTACCGCTACGCTCATGGCTCCCACGGTAACAGCCGGTAAAAGGTGTAGCCATTGAAAGCTTTGAGTAAACAAAAAACATGAACCCAATACGCCCAATCCACCAAAAAACAAAAAGACAAAAATGTCTCCAAAGCCTCGATAACCGTATGCATTTTTTCCAACTGTATAAAAAATAGCTGCTAAAACCGAAACGATTCCCAATCCCATAAAAACAAAAAGCAATACAAGATTGTCTGAAAAAGCTGCAACAATCAAAGCTAAGGTAAACAGCAACGCAATTACAATATTAATGGTGATTCCTATTTGTAATGATTTTTTTGTTATCGCACCCGATTGCAATGCTCTATCGGGACCAATGCGATATTGATTGTCTGTTCCTTTTACACCGTCTCCATAATCGTTTGCAAAATTGGATAGTATTTGATACGAAACAGTCGTTAACAATGCCAAAACAAACAAAGAAGTATCAAAAAACCCTTGAAGTTTTGCCAAGGAAGCCCCTACAAGGATACCTGAAATAGAAAGCGGAAGGGTTCGCAGTCGAGCAGCCTGAATCCATGTTTGGACGGTATGCATCTAATCGTTAGGATTAATTAATGTTCGTTGTCCATTTTCAAAAAGAGCCACAATAGGATCTTTAAATCCTAGAGAGATGAGCTCTCGTTGAAAAGCCTTTGCTTCTTCGTGGGTAGAAAAATTGCCCAGCGAATAGGTATTGTATGAGCGGCTTTTGAACAATCTAAAATTGACAAAACCTTCCGAAAACAGTGACAAATCTTTCTTTTTAAAAGCTCCAATTTGCACTGCGTACACTGGCACATCATTGAGATCAAAATCTTCAACTATCGTTTCTTGAGGAATTTCTTTTGAAGCCAACTGTAACGAAGCAAGGCTGTCTTGAGAAACAAGAACCATCCCTGGAGAAATCGATTTGGAAGGAATACCTACCCAATCTGGTTTTTGATAAACCATTACAGCATAAGAAAAAAAGGCTAACAAAACAATCCAAAAAAGAACAGTCATAGTTTGTGGATTTCTATTTTTTGAAGATGCATGTTCTTTACTTTTTAAGAGTTGATATTGTTTTTGGCAAATACGAACTTTTTCTAAGTTGTCATCGATTTCTTTGTACAAAGAAGACAAATCTTCATTTTTAATATAAGGCATAGGTAGGTCATTTGAGGGTTTGGATATAAATTTATGGAAATTTTGGGTACTTTTTAAAATTAGGATCTCTTTTTTCCAAAAAGGCGTTTTTTCCTTCTTGGGCTTCTTCCATCAAATAATACATTAAAGTCACATCACCTGCTAGCTGCATGAGTCCGTGTTGGCCGTCTAATTCGGCATTTAAACTACGTTTGATCATACGCAACGCCAAAGGACTGCGTTTTTGCATGGTTTTACACCATTCTATCACTGTATCTTCCAAATGATCTAGAGCAACTACTTTATTAACCATTCCCATATCTTTTGCTTCTTGGGCGGTGTATTGTTCACACAAAAACCAAATTTCACGTGCTTTTTTTTGCCCTACATGTCGTGCTAAATAAGAAGATCCAAAACCACCGTCAAAACTACCTACTTTGGGGCCTGTTTGACCAAAACGCGCATTTTCACTAGCAATTGTCAAGTCACATACCACATGAAGAACATGCCCACCACCAATAGCATAGCCGTTTACCATGGCAATAACGGGTTTGGGAATTTCTCTGATTTTTTTATGCAAATCCAATACATTCAATCGAGGAACACCGTCTTCGCCGATATAACCACCAGTGCCTTTTAGATTTTGATCACCTCCACTACAAAAAGCCTTGTCGCCTGCTCCTGTGAAAACTACAACATCAATGTCTTCTCGCTCACGGCAAATGTCCATCGCTTCCAACATTTGGTTGTTGGTTTCAGGACGAAAAGCATTGTATACTTCAGGTCGATTGATAGTAATTTTGGCTACCCCTTCGAAAAATTCAAAATTTATATCTGAATATGTTTTAATGGAAGTCCAGTTCCGGCTCATAGTTTATTTTTTTGTAAAAATAAGCATTTATTCAAGAGTTAAAAAGTGCGTTGTGAGAAGTTTATTTGGTTTTTTTGTAAATTACAATTTCAAACGAGTTTCACTCCAAAGCTTAAAATATTATGATTAATAAAAACCTACTCTTCTTTGTGTTAATTCTTCTTTTATTTGTCTCTTGCTCCTCTTCAAGACATTCAACCTACTGGGTTCGAGGCTACAAAAAACCATGCACTGGGTTGATAGAAATGGAATGCTTGGAAGTGTTTCAGGGAAAAAATCTCAAAAAAGCGCAATGGGAAACTATTTACAGTTCAATTCAAGGGTTTGAATTTGAACAGGGCTACCTTAAGAAAGTGATTCTCCAAAAAGAGCATTTAAATCCTAAAGAAGTTCCTGCAGATGCTTCCTCGATTCTTTATATGCTTGTCAAGGAGTTGAAAAAGATAAAAGACAGCTTGAATGCATTGCAAGGAAATTGGCAGCTTACCCACCTTGATGGTGCGAAGGTATCGGAGAACAGTAAAGCGATTTCTATTCATTTTAATATTTCTCAAAACAACCTATATGGAAGCGACAGCTGTAATCGTTTTTTTGGAGGGATAAAACATTTTACAGAAAATGAAATACGTATTGGACCTATAGGATCTACCAAAAGATGGTGTGAGGATATGCGTCTTGCTGATGCATTTCATCGAGGGTTAAAAAACGTGTTTTTTTACCGTCTAAACAAGGACGTGTTATTTTTATTGGATAAAAATCAGACCCTGCTGTTGCAATTCAAAAAAATGAATATAACAAATTAAGAGCGCCTTTTTAACCATCGGTTCAATTCAGGAGAAAATCCAAAAATAACCACCGCGGTAAAATAAACCACCGTAACCATTAGTGAAGTTAGCACAATAGAAAGGAGTGGGTTCAATTCCCATTGAAGAAAGTTAAAAGCCACAAACAACACTACGATCCATGCCAATAGTTGAATTGATTTGAAAGTATAGGGTTGTGTGCCTGTTTTTTGACGGATATACATCACCTTCAAAATCGTAAAAAACACCAACACTATCAATGTTGAAAGGGCTGCGCCGTTGATTCCCATTCGATCAATCAACACATCGTTTAAGAAATAAACCGACAGTCCCATAGCCAATGAAAAAGGCAATGTAATTTTATAAAACTTGGAATTGGCGAGTATTGCGGGGCCGCACCCAAAACTCATTTGGAATAATTTGGCAAACGACACTATCAAAACCACCCATACTGCCCCGGCATATTCTTTTTGAGGAATCATTTCGTAAAAAGAATGAATGGACAAGTTGATAAGCAAAAACAACCAGCCCGAAAATACCAATAAATTGATCGAACTTTTTTGATAAAGGGATTGAATTTCATCTGTTTGATTTTCATTGATTGCTTTGGCCATTAACGGATTAAGGATTTGGAAGAGTGCTCTACCCGGAACTTCTACAATAGTAGCTATAAAGACCGCTACTGCATAAAAAGCCGTAAACTCAATGGCTTCTTTTTGGGGTATCATAAACTTATCAATATCCAACAACAAACTGGCAGCAGAGCCCGAAACAATGATAAAAACCGCATAAGACAACACCGACTTAAAATTATCAGGTAAAACAAACGTCCATCGTGGACGATGTAATGAAAACGCATAGAGTATCATAAGAAACAAACGAAGAAAATAGGCACCCGTAAGCCACCATACAAAATCTTCTTTGGACAAAATTTCCAACATCACACAAAACATCAGAATAAAAACAGTCGCGCGAGGAAAAATTTCTTTTAAAACATTTCCTACAACAGACTGAAATTGAACCCGTGCCCAAGCATAAAACACTTCAAAATAACCCGTAGCTATCGCAACCAATAAAATCACCCAAGCATACGATTCAATAATTGGGTTTTTGGCAGAAATCCAAGCAATCAGGCCGTCGTGAGCCCATAAGGCCAGCAACGATGTTGGTAAAATTACCGCTAAAGGCAATAAAATAGCCGTTGATAAAAAACGGTCTTGCTGTTCAGAATCTGTGTAAGATGAAAAGAATTTAATGATCGTATGTTGGATTCCAAAAGCCATAAGCGGCATGAGCAAATTGGAAGTTGCCAGTAAAAATATAACGAGTCCGTAATAGGTTTCCATTAAAAAAGTAGGATATAAATACAGCGTGTTGACAGCACCTATTGCAAAGGCACCAAAAATGGTGACCATGTTTTTTGCAGACTGACTGGTTACCATTCCCATATTAGGATATCATTTGTGTTAGATGTTCACTTAATTGTTTGGCCAATTCACTTCGTTTGTAAGGCGCTATGTAGGAATTGCTAGCTGTTGGGTCTTCTCCTTTTTTAAAACGTTTATAAGCTTGCATAATATACTCTTTTAATAATTGCTTTTCAGAGTAATCAAATACTTGTCCTGTTTTGGTTTTGTTCATTAGCGAAGCCATGTCACCGTCAGGATTCCCAATTGCCAAAATTGGACGGCATGCTGCCATATATTCAAACAATTTACCAGGAATAATTTGATACGAATCCTCATCGTTTACAGATACCATAAGAAGCATATGGGCAGATGTGATATAGGGCTCCAAACTGCTTTTGGGCATATACTCATAAAACGTACTATGAACTTGCAATCCTTCGGATAATATATTTTTTGAAATTGTTTCGTCAAAATCACCTATCAAATGGATGGAAAAATCACTGGCAAAATCGTTATTCTCTCGAACCAACTCTCCCAAAACTTTCCATAAATTTTCTGGGTTTTGGATGGCTTTCATGACACCTGTATAAACGATCGAAAAACTTTCGCTTTGTATGCCTTTAAGGAGCGATTCGTATCCGTTTGTAAGGAGTTTACAATTTGTATTTATTAATTGAAATTTTTGCTTCAATGACGGAGATGTAACAGTCACGAAATCAGCATTTTTTAAAACAATGCTTTGCCAATGCAAATGTTTTTTTTGCATTCGTTTAGACATAGAAAGCCGTTTGTTTTGAAAGAAATCAGACCAAGGATCTCGGAAGTCTACCAACCATGGAATATTCCGTGTTTTTTTAAGCCGATACCCTATCATATGAGCACTGTGAGGAGGACCTGTTGTAATAAGTGCATCGATCTTATGGCGCGTTGCGTATTGTTGAACAAAACGAACTACAGGAGCAATCCAAAACATTCGCGCATCGGGGAAAAAATATTCAGCTCGCACCCAACGCTTGAAAGAATGCCAAAGTCCTTTTTGAGTAAGCAAATCTTGTTGCCTACTTGAAGCGCCTATCTGTGCAATTTTAAAAGGCTCCCAACCCCTTACCCTGTGGACTTCTATGCTTTTATCAATTTTATCCTCAAGGGATTCATCGCGAAGCGGATAAGCCGCATTTTTCTGGGTAACAATCACAGGATTCCACCCCAATTGTTTGAGTTCGTTTGCAAAATACAGCCAGCGTTGCACCCCCGAACCACCGGCAGGCGGCCAGTAATAGGTAACAATCAAGACTGTTTTTGCATTAGTGTCCATAATATGAAATCAATTCTTTGGTAGCTTCTTGTGCATTTAATTGCTGTAAAATAGCCTTTTTTCCATGGCTGGCCATTTTTTTTCTAATTTCTGGATTTTCATACAAATGCAATACCTTTTTGGAAAAATCTTCCACATCTTGTGGAATGTGACTCAACCCTGAGGCATATGTATCAATCAAAAATTGCTGGGCTTCTACATTGCTCACTAACATCGGCAATCCTAAAGACATATATTGAAACACCTTATTGGCATAGGTTGTGTCATGATGTAAATTGGAATGAAGCGGAGAAATTCCTACCTCAGCAGCAGCTATATAGGACGGAAACGTATTCTCAGGTTGCCAACCCATAAGATCCACTGACTCTGAAATGTTCAACGCATCAATTCTTTTTTGTAAATCCTTATCAAAAGAACTGCTTCCCACAACAACCAGTTGCAACGAGGCTATTGGTTTCAAAAGTTTTGGCATTGCCTCTAAAACGGTCATCAAACCACGACGCTCGGAAGTGTTTCCCAAATACAAAAGCACAAATTTGGACGCATAACGATCTACAATTTTCTTGTCAATAGGATATTCACTATAAAAGGCTTCTCGAACCGTATTGGACATTACCACTACCCTTTTGGGGTTTATGGAAGTGCGTTTAATCAATTCGTTTTTGGCAAAGGATGTGACAACAACCACCGCTGTAGCTTGACGAACATAGTATTCTTCGGCAAGTCTCCAACGTTTGATGGAAATCAATAAATTTCCTGGAAAGCGTTGCACGTGTCGGTAATATTTCATGATTTCGGGTCGATT
>JAURCF010000009.1 GCA_030828565.1 Flavobacteriaceae bacterium | reverse complement strand
GCTTAAAGGTCCCGATTATTTCAAACCCAACATTGCCAAAGTTATCAATAGTTAAACAGGGAATCTCCACTGAAAAGGATCCTCAGCCAAATTGTATTGAATAGCAATGAGTTGTTCTTTTAATTTGAGTGCAAAAGAATCTTCAATATCAGGAACATCGTATCGATAGTCTTTGTATCCAAATCCTTTGATAGGATTGACCACCACTGCTGTTCCACTTCCGAAGATTTCGAGCAAAGTACCAGAATTGGCACTTTCAAGCAATTCATCAACAGAAAAGGGTCGAACCTGGATATCAATTCCTGATTTTTCGGCAAGAGCAATTAAGCTTTTTCGAGTAACACCATCCAAAATACGATCATTGGTAGGTGCCGTAATTAATTGATTTCCTATTCGAAAGAAAATATTCATTGTACCTGCTTCCTCTAAAAATTTGTGCTCGGCAGCATCTGTCCAAATAATTTGTTGAAAACCTTCTTCTTTAGCAAGATTGGAAGGGTAAAATTGAGCCGCGTAATTTCCAGCAGCTTTAGCAGATCCAACGCCACCATTTGCGGCACGACTGTAATGGTCTGCAATCTTAACCCGAACATCAGCTTCAGAATAATAAGACTGAGCTGGTGCACAAATAATCATAAATCGATATTCTGCAGAATGAGAAGCCTGAACACTGGCTTGGGTAGCAAAAACAAAGGGTCGAATATATAGTGAATTGCCCATCCCTTTTTGTATCCAATCGGTATCCATTTGAAGGAGCTTGGCCAGTCCTTCAAAAAAGTATTCTTCAGGAAATTCAGGAATCGCCAATCGCTTGGACGATTTGTTGAATCTTTTAAAGTTTTCATCTGGACGAAATAGCCAAACCTTGTCATAATCATCTTTGTAGGCTTTCATCCCCTCAAAAACAGCTTGACCGTAATGAAATACCCTTGCTGAAGGGGAAATACTCATCGGTTGGTAAGGCATAATGGTAGGCTCTTTCCAAGCTCCGTTTTCGTAATCACAAACAAACATGTGGTCTGTAAATAAGTCGCCAAAGGAGATATTTTCAAAATCAACTTGGTCGATGCGAGATGTTGTAACTTGTTCTATTTTCATTATTGGATGCTTATCCGTTTTTAAGTAGGACACTTTGTTAATGCTAAATTACAATTTTCTATTCATTACATCATACATTTATTTTGGAAAATAGTATTTT
Organism: Flavobacteriaceae bacterium; assembly: GCA_030828565.1. GTDB lineage: Bacteria > Bacteroidota > Bacteroidia > Flavobacteriales > Flavobacteriaceae > JAQWSC01. Next base: position 37,268 of record JAURCF010000009.1, on the reverse strand, counting down.
GCGCAAAATTTAAGCTGGAGGCAATTACTTGCTACAACTTTTCATTAAAAGAAGAACAATTCATATGAAAATATTAGTTACAGGAGCAACAGGTTTAATAGGTCAAGAATTGATTCGTTTGTGGATAGAGAAGGAGTATAAAATTCATTACCTAACAACTCGTAAAAACCACAAACACCCTCATCCTAATGTCACTCCTTTTTATTGGAATCCAGAATCCGAGACAATTGATTTGAATTGTTTTGAAGGAGTGCAAGTTGTTGTCAATCTTGCCGGAGCATCAGTCTCAAAACGGTGGACTTCATCTTATAAAAAGAAAATACAAGAGAGTAGGGTTAATGGAGCTCTTCTGTTGGTGAATGCCATTCAAAAATTGCCCACGCATCAAATCCAGCAATTGGTATCAGCCTCAGCAATTGGAATTTATCCCCACGATTTGCAGTGTTTGTATACTGAAAAAGAAACAAAGATTGCGGATTCTTTTTTGGGAACTGTTGTAAAACAATGGGAAAACGCCGTTGAGTCGTTTGCCAAAATTAACATTCCAGTGACAACAATACGTATAGGCTTGGTGCTTTCTAATCAAGGCGGTGCTTTACCGATGACAACACTCCCTATTCGATACGGAGTAGGTTCATGGTTTGGATCTGGGAAACAGTGGCAGTCGTGGATACATATTGAAGATATGGCAAGAATCATTGATTTTGTTATTGCAAACAAACTCGAAGGAGTTTACAATGCGGTGGCTCCTCATCCCGTTACCAACAAAGAGTTTATTAAGTCCATAGCAAAGGTATTACACCGACCGCTTTTCCTTCCACCCGTTCCCCAATTTTTTATGAAATTAGTTTTAGGAGAGATGGCCTCTGTTATTTTTGAAAGTCAACAAGTAAGCTCCCAAAAAATTCAAAATGCGGGTTTTAAATTTCAATTTTCAAAGTTACACCCCGCCCTTTTATCACTTTTTAAAAAATAAAGAATAATTCAGGAGTGACATTTTGACATTTTTCAATAATTGGCAGTACTTTTGCCATGTTTTGATAATTAAATTTAAATTGAATAAATTATGACCCAAGCTAAAAAGTCAAAAACTAAAAAAGCCAAGGAGTCCAAAGCAGCAAATAAAACGACTACCAAGGATCAGGTAGCTGAACTTCATGCACAAATTGATCAGGAAAAAGACAAATTTCTACGGTTGTTTGCCGAATTTGAAAACTATAAAAAACGTACCAGTAAAGAACGATTGGAGTTGTATAAAACAGCCAATCAAGAGGTTATAAGCGCTTTAATTCCTGTTATGGACGATTTTGATAGAGCCATGATTGAAATTTCAAAATCAGAAAATGAAGAGTTGGTTAAGGGTGTTTTACTTATTCAAAACAAATTGACAGAAACGCTCAAAAACCAAGGTCTTACAAAGAGTGAGGTCAATAAAGGAGATCTTTTTGATGCCGAAATCCATGAGGCGATTACTCAAATCCCTGCTCCAGAAGAATCACTCAAAGGAGCTGTTATCGATGTAATTGAAAGTGGGTACGCACTAGGAGACAAAATCATCCGATATCCTAAAGTTGTTGTCGGTAATTAATACACTTTTATGAAAGAGGATTTTTACGATATACTGGGAGTTAATAAGTCTGCTTCGGAAAGCGAAATCAAAAAAGCTTACCGAAAGAAAGCCATTCAATACCATCCTGACAAAAACCCCGGGGACAAAACCGCTGAAGAAAATTTCAAAAAAGCGGCAGAAGCCTATGAGGTTTTAGGGGATTCTAATAAAAAAGCTCAATACGATCAATACGGTCACGCTGCTTTTCAAGGAGGCAATGGCTTTCAAGGCGGTGGAATGAACATGGATGATATCTTCAGTCAATTTGGAGATATTTTTGGAGGCGGTGGATTCGGCGGATTTGGTGGATTTGGCGGAGGTGGTCAACGTCGTTCTAAAGGCAGTAATCTTCGAATTCGAGTAAAACTTACCCTTGCTGAAATTGTTCAAGGTGTTGATAAAAAAGTAAAGGTAAAACGAAAAGTACAAGCCGCTGGAGTTACCTATAAAACCTGTTCAACCTGTAACGGGACAGGACAAATGACACGCATTGCCAACACCATTTTGGGAAGAATGCAAACAGCCACTACTTGCAGTTCTTGTTCGGGTGCGGGTCAAATTATTGATAAACGCCCCTCCAATGCAGATTCGCAAGGATTGATACTTTCTGAAGAGACTGTGTCCATTAAAATTCCAGGAGGAGTTGAAGATGGAATGCAACTAAAAGTTTCTGGAAAAGGAAATGAAGCCCCTGGTAATGGGGTTGCAGGAGATCTTATTGTGCTCATAGAGGAATTGCCTCATGATAAACTCAAACGTGAAGGAAATAATCTGCATTACGATTTATACATTAGCATATCAGAAGCCGCTTTAGGAACTTCCAAGGAAATTGAAACGGTTAGTGGTGGTGTCCGAATTAAGTTAGATGCTGGAATTCAGTCTGGGAAAATATTACGTTTGAGAGGAAAAGGAGTTTCTAGCCTAAATGGGTATGGATCGGGTGATTTGCTTGTTCATATCAACGTTTGGACTCCCAAAACACTAAATAAAGAGCAAAGACAATTTTTTGAGGACATGAAGAATAACGAAAATTTTCAACCAGCTCCAGAAAAGAATGAAAAATCATTTTTTGATAAGGTGAAAGATATGTTTTCATAATAATATGGTTTTTTTTAAAAATATTTTTTATGTTTGAGAATCAATAGCATGTCTATTGATTTCTTTTTCATAGCAACTTTCCCATCCTTAATTCATTTAAGGGTGGGTTTTTTTTTATGTAATTTTCACTCTTTTACCTATATTTACAGATAATATCTAACCTATGCTATCAAAAATTTTAGACTTTCTGACCCATGAATATGTCATTGGCGACACAATAACCGTTTCCATTTTGGGAGTACTTATGGTCATTGGCATTTTTCTTCTAACCTCTTTTATTTTAAAAATCATCAATCGAATTGCATCAAGCAAACTCAATCAAGACAGTCGATTGAAATTCAAATCTGTTTTTTCATTTTTTAACAACTTTATTTATGCGGTAGTATTTTTATTGACACTGCAAAATTTTGGCGTCAATATAACGGCAATTTTCGCTGCTTCCGCTGCGCTTTTAGTAGGTATTGGTCTTGCGTTACAAACATTTTTTCAAGATATTATTTCAGGAATTTTTATACTTTCTGATCAAACGGTTCATGTCGGTGATGTCATTGAAATTAATGACAAAGTCTGTAAAGTGGAAAATATCAAACTCAGAACTACACGTGCTACAACGATTGACAATAAAGTGCTAATCATTCCCAATCATATTTATTTGACTTCGATTTTATACAATTGGACTGCCAATGGATCTCTAACTCGCGAGAGTATAGCTGTTGGTGTTAGCTATGATTCTGACCCTGAGAAAGTGAAAGAATTGTTAATTTCAGCAGCGTTGAATCATCCTAAAGTCCTCAAAAAACCGGCTCCCTTTGTAATGCTGTCCCTATTTGGTGATAGTAGCTTAGAATTTAATTTAGTTTTTTGCATGAATAGTAGTTTCGAATCCAATCTTTCTAAAAGTGATATTCGCTTTAGTATTTTAAATTCGTTTAGAGAACACAATATTGAAATTCCTTTTCCACAACGTGTTTTTCACATGCAAAACAATCTGTAATGTCGCACATTTTAATTATTGAAGACGAAGCAAGTATTCGAAGAGTTCTTGTAAAAATATTGGAAGAAGAAGACAAAGGATATAAAATTTCTGAGGTCGAAAACGGCCTTGAAGGAAGTTCCTTTATTGAAAAAAATGCTGTTGACTTGATTTTGTGCGATATCAAAATGCCCAAAATGGATGGAATAGAGGTGTTGCGAAAAGTCCAAAACACACATCCCGAGCTTCCTGTGGTCATGATTTCTGGGCATGGCGATTTGGAAACTGCTGTTGAAGCCATGAGATTAGGGGCGTTTGATTATATATCAAAACCACCCGATTTGAATCGATTGCTCAATGCAGTCCGTAATGCCTTGGACTCTAAAATTCAAATTCAAAATAATCCAACAAAAGCTAAAAAAGTTCCCTCCAAATTTAATATGATTGGAGAATCGGAGGCTATTGTTCAGATAAAATCAATGATTGAAAAAGTGGCTCCCTCTAATGCTCGAGTTCTTATTTCTGGTCCAAACGGAACAGGTAAAGAATTGGTAGCTCATTGGGTTCATCAAAAAAGTACACGTTCCAAAGGCCCAATGATTGAAGTGAATTGTGCTGCCATTCCCTCTGAACTCATAGAAAGTGAATTGTTTGGTCATGTCAAAGGTTCTTTTACTTCAGCCAATAAAGATCGTGCAGGAAAATTTGAAGCTGCAAACGGTGGAACATTGTTTTTGGATGAAATCGGGGACATGAGTCTTTCCGCTCAAGCAAAAGTATTACGCGCCCTTCAAGAACATAAAGTACAACGGGTAGGAAGTGACAAAGATATTGTGGTTGATGTGCGTGTTATTGCGGCTACTAATAAAAATTTGTTAGATGAAATCAAACAAAACCGTTTTCGAGAGGATTTGTTTCATCGCTTGGCAGTTATTGAAATAGCGGTTCCTCCTCTAAACCATCGCAAAGATGATATTCCATTATTAGTGCATCATTTTCTCAAACAAATTGCATTTCATCAAGGATCGACTGTCAAAGAAATTGATTCCAAAGCGACAAAGCAACTTCAACAATACGACTGGACTGGAAATGTAAGAGAGCTTCGCAATGTAATAGAACGTCTTACTGTTTTAAGCGATGGTCAGATTACAGTTGAGGATGTTATTACTTTTGCTAATAAAGGGTAGTTTCCTCCTTACAACCCAATTTGTAGCGCCCTAAACACTTTTATAAAAACATACTGCATATATTTGCCGAATGTTAAATCTGGAGCGATACACCAAAGAATTTCGATACAATCTTAAGCTTGCTTATCCTGTAATTATTGGCTTATTGGGGCATACCCTGGTGCAGTTGGTAGACAATATAATGGTAGGGCAATTAGGAACGGCTGAGCTTGCTGCAATTTCGCTAGGAAACTCGTTTATATTCATTGCCATGTCAATAGGAATTGGGTTTTCTACGGCAATCACTCCCTTAGTAGCCGAGGCTGATTCCTCAGGACAACCTAAAGAAATAAAATCAGCTTTTACCAATGGTTTGGTTTGGTGTGTGTTTTTAGGGCTTATTTTAGCACTATTGGTATATCAGTCAAAATCCATTCTCTTTTATATGGGACAACCTGCTGAGGTTGTTGAACTGGCTTTTCCTTATTTAAAATGGGTTTCTATTTCACTATTTCCTTTGATTGTTTTTCAGGCCATTAAACAATTGACTGACGGACTTTCTATGACACGAATTCCTATGTACGCGACTTTATTCGCCAATATTGTTAATGTGGTTATCAATTATGTTTTAATTTTTGGAATGTGGGGATTTCCCAAATTGGGAATTGTAGGTGCTGCCTTTGGAACGTTAGCATCTCGTGTAGCGATGGTTTTTGTTTTATGGTTTTTATTAACTCGAAGCTCAAAGGCGCGCTACTTTGTAACTCAATTGAATTTTTCAGATGTTCGCAAAAAAATGCTTAAAAAACTCTTTAGCCTAGGATTTCCCTCCGCGTTTCAAATGTTATTTGAAGTATCTTTTTTTACAGCCGCGGTATGGGTGTGTGGAATGATTGGAAAAAATGCACAAGCAGCTAATCAAATTGCACTCAATTTGTCATCCATGACCTTTATGGTAGCCATGGGACTGGGTGTAGTTGCTACGATTCGTGTTGGAAATCAAAAGGGTAAGAAGCAATTTCGGTCGCTTCGTGATATTGCTCACTCAATATTTTTAGTCACTTTGATTCTTGATATTATTTTTGCCATTTTCTTTATCGCTTTTAATGAATTTTTACCCTCTGTTTATTTGGATAATTCTCAAGGATTGGATGTTGTTGAGGTGATTCAAATAGCATCTACTTTATTATGGGTTTCTGCATTTTTTCAAATATTTGATGGGGCACAAGTAGTTGCTTTGGGCGCTTTGCGTGCACTGCATGATGTTAATATTCCAACCCTAATTACATTTATTGCTTACGGTTTGGTTGGATTTCCAATTTCATTTTATCTAGGACTTCACACCTCTTTGGAAGCCACTGGAGTGTGGATTGGACTCCTTTCGGGACTGGTAGTTTCCTCGATAATGTTGTATATTCGTTTTTATTTTAAAACATAACAATTGATAAAATCCAATACTTTATGAGTCAATTACCCTCCTTTTTATTAGCAGATAGTATGGAGTTTCCTGACTCTATATTTGTTATCCACACAGAATTTCCAAGGTTTATAATTGATTTGGCAACAGACGAACTAACCTGGTGGGAACACTTTACCTCAAACGACAAAGAAGAAGCTACTTCTGAAATTGCCCATTGGATTGACAAAGCCACTGAATTTTACGATGATCAAATTAAAGAATTTGAGAGCGAGTGATGGAATCGATATTAGAATTGGACAAACAATGGTTTTTATGGCTTAATTCGCTTGGCAGCGAGTCGTTCGATTCGTTATGGATGTTTATCACCAATAAACGATCTTCAATTCCGCTTTATATTTTCTTGCTTGGATACGCATTTTTAAAATTAGGTAAAAAACGTTTCTTCGCTATTTTGATTATTGCAGTTCTTATGATTGCTTTTACCGATCAAACAACCAATTTATTTAAATATTCTTTTATGCGTCTTCGTCCCTGCTTTGACCCTGAAACAATGGATATAATGCGATTGGTTAAGGAACACTGTGGAGGAAAATTTGGTTATTTTTCTGGACATGCATCCAATTCATTTGCACTGGCTACTTTTTTCTTTGGAATATTCAAGCCTATTCACCGTTTGTGGTTGTTGCTATTTGTATGGGCAAGTTTTGTTGCCTACAGTCGAATTTATATAGGTGTTCACTTTCCTTTAGATGTCCTTTCAGGAGCTATTTTTGGTGTTGTTTCGGGAACATTGTTTTATTTTATTTACAAATTTATTGAAAAAAGATGGATATGAATTCATACTCGTTTATGAGCTTTAGAGTGTCAGAATATCGCGCTCTTTTTTACAGAATCTTTTTAGCGTATCTGTTTTATTTTGCTGCCCGAGTATTGTTTTTTCTGTACAATGTAGACCTTATTGATGTTGATTCCTTTGGACAATTTTTATGGTTAGCCTTTATTGGGCTTCAGTTTGATACTACAGCTATTCTGTATGTAAATAGCTTGTTTATGCTGCTTAGTTTACTTCCTCTTAAAATAAATACTTATCCAAAATTTCAGTGGGGATTAGGTCTCTTGTATGGAGTAACCAACGCCGTTGCTTATGCAACTAATTTTGCTGACTTTATATACTACAAGTTTTCCCAAAGTCGATTAACTACCGCCGTATTTGATGTAGTTGGAAACGAAGAGAACAAATTCACTCTTTTATTATTATTTATTAAAAACTATTGGCATGTTTTTTTGCTGTTTTTTGTTTTGGGGTATTTCTGGTATGTTCTTTACAATCGGGTAAAGGTTTCCTCTGTTGGAAATTCATTTTCTTTTAAATATATATTCCAATCTATTTTGCTCACAATCCTAATTGTTGGTGTTAGTATTATTGGAATACGGGGTGGTATTGGTAATGCTACGCGACCCATAAACATGGTTGATGCTCACCGTCATGTAACCAATGGCACTCATGCTGACTTGGTTTTAAACGCACCTTTTTGCTTGATAAGAACTTACAAAAAAAACTTCTTTAAGACAGTTGATTTTTTACCAGAAGATCAGATAACCGACATCATTCACCCCATTAAGCAATACAATGGAGGGCAACACAATGGTAAAAATGTTATTATTCTAATTATGGAGAGTTTTGGACGTGAATACATTGGCGCTTTTAACAAAAACACGAGCATTCCAGATTATGTAAGTTATACTCCATTTTTGGATTCCCTTGCAAATCATAGCATGGTGTTTTCCAATGCTTTTTCCAATGGAAGACAATCCATTCATGCCATGCCTGCTGTTTTGGCGAGTCTTCCCTCTTTCAAAATTGCTTTTACTTCTTCTCCCTATGCCAACCAAAAGGTGCAATCTATTGTTTCGGCTGCTAACGAAATGGGATACGATACTTCTTTTTTTCACGGTGCACCCAATGGATCTATGGGGTTTTTAGGCTTTTCGAATATCTTAGGATTTGATCATTACTACGGCAAAAACGAGTTCAATGACAATACACAATTTGATGGAGTATGGGGCATTTGGGATGAGCCATTTTTCCAGTTTATGAATCAAACCCTTAGCAAAAAAAAATCACCATTTTTGGCTACTATCTTTTCTGTAACTTCTCACGAACCCTATCAAGTTCCTGAGAAATATGAGGGAGTTTTTCCAGAGGGTAACATCCCTGTGCATCATGTGATAGGATATTCTGATAATGCTTTGAGGCAATTTTTTAAATCTGCCCAAAAAGAACCTTGGTTTAACAACACACTATTTGTACTTACTGCCGATCATTGCAATGAGGCATTCTACTCAGAATATAAAAAACCAATTAACCGATATGCCGTACCCATAATGTTTTATGATCCAAACGGAACATGGGTTGGAGAATCAGATGAATTGGCACAGCAAATGGATATTTTCCCGACCCTAGTTGATTTGTTAGGGTATGATCAACCCATTCAAACATGGGGTCGGAGTTTGCAATCCAAAATGGATGAAACACCCTTTTCAGTTCACTTTTTTGGAACTGTTTATCATTTTTCAATAGGTAAATACACTTTTGTGTTCGATGGACAAAAAACAATAGGGGTTTATGCCATTGAGGATGTGGGGCTTTCTGATAATATTATGGAAAACAAGACTCCTGATATGGAACAAAATGAACGCTTTATGAAAGCTTTTTTTCAGGACTATATGAATCGAGTAATAAACAAAAGGCTTTCAGTCAGTTCTTCAACCAATTAATGTGCACTTTGATCTTCTTTTAAAAGAGCCGAGTTGTTGATTTGAAACTTTAGGAGTCTGGGTTTTGAAACTCTTTGAATGTATGTACTGTTTGGGTTCAATCTTTCATAATCTTGATGGTATTCTTCAGCTTTGTAAAATTGATTCATTTTTTTCACTTCGGTAGTGATTTTGCCTTTAAAAACATTTTGGTTTGTAAGAAGTCGGATATAATCCTCTATGATTTCCTTTTCTTTTTTGGTTTTGTAAAATGCAACGGATCGGTATTGTGTTCCTTTGTCGGGTCCTTGTCTGTTTAGAGTTGTGGGGTCGTGGGAATCAAAAAACACTTTCAAAAGCGTTTTAAAGCTTATGATTTTCGGATCATAAAAAACTTGGATAGTTTCTGCATGCCCGGTTCTTCCTGAGATAACTTGCTTATAAGTAGGATTGGTAGTTTTTCCTCCAGCATAGCCTGAAACGACTTCTTCGACTCCTTGTAAGCTTTCATAAATGGCTTCTACACACCAAAAACATCCGGATGCAAAATATGCAGTTTCTAAATGTTGGAGTGATAAAGGAATGGGAGTTGGAGTTGGAACTTCATTATTAGAAGGAGTAGGGGGCTTCATTGTGCAGGCTTGAAGTACTGAACTGCTTAATAGTAATAATAAAAAAAAGTTTGATTTTTTCATGGCAATGTTTTGCTGAATTTGATGCATTCATTACAAAAATGAGACCAACTTAATTTTTTTTGTTGCAATTGAAGCGCTTTTTTATAAATCTCTTTGTCCTTGCTGTTCAAAAAATCCTCCATTCCTTTCTCAATTCCGTCTACAGTAGGTTCAACAATCCAACCTGTTTTTTTATGCACAACCGACTCATACAGTCCACCAACTTTAGTAACAAGCGTAGGTTTGTTGAACCAAATTGATAATGGAGTAACCCCACTTTGACTTGCAGTTTTATAGGGTTGCACTACCAAGTCCGATGCAGAAAACCATTTTGATAGCTCGTGTGTGGGTACGTATCGATTCTCAAAAGTAACGGACGCTTCTATTTGTAATGAGGACACGAGTTTGCGGTATTTTTGAGACGATTCATAATGTTCTCCAACAATTAGCAAATGTGTGTTGCGATGTTTTTTAAGGAGTCTAGAAAACGCTTTTAACAGCAAATCCAATCCTTTGTATTTTCGGACCAATCCAAAGAAAAGAAAATATGTTTTAGAAGGATCCAACGCTAATTCTTTTTGGGATTTTAATTGATCTGAAGGAAGTGGAAGTTTATCATTGATTGGATGTTGCAATAAAACAATGGGTTTTTGAACATATAAATCAAGCTCTGAAGCGACCGACTTTGAAAACGTAATAAACCCATCAAACTGTTTGCAGAAATAATGAGTGAATTGCTTTTGAAAAAGTGTGTTTTCGTGCGGGTGAACATTATCAGTAATGGCAATTTTTTTAATATCAACATTAAGACGTCTAACAATTGTACCTAAGGCCAACGCTAAAAAAGGAGTCCAATACCGAACCAACACCAAATCAGGTTGTGCCTTTTTTATTTGATTCGCTACACGAATCCAGTTCCATGGAGACAAACTGTTTATTTTTCTTTCAATCGCAAGATTTTTGGGTGCTTTACTATGTGAATATTGAGTTTTTCCAGGAAATAAAAGCGAAGGGTATTGCAGCGTAAAAGTCCATATACTGACTTTATGCCCCTCTTTCATCAAATTCCTACACAAGGCTTCGTTGGTGTTTGAAATTCCACCTCGATAGGGGTAAGCAGGACCCAGTAGTATAATATTCATTGTTTTGGGTGATTTAGTTTTCCACCAAAACCCACTGACCGTTCTTTAGTAATGGCTCAGCTTGCTTGAATTTCAATGTTTTGTTTTCACCAGAAACTACATTTTTAATCACTACACGATCGTTTCTGCCAATTTTTGGCTGTTCTCTGACAATGGTTTCAATGACTTGTCTCTGTTGTGTTTGTCCAGCTGATCTATTACGAGCAGCCAATTCGTCGCTGTTCAAGACTTCTTCTTTGGAAGTGTTAAACTTTTCTTTCCTTCGAGTTTGGCGAGCTTCATGAATTTGTGAAGGATCTTGAGTTGGAAGTTCTCCCTTGAATAAAAACGAAATGAGTTCTTTGTTTACGCTATCCAACATACCTCTAAACAGTTCAAAGGCTTCAAATTTGTAAATTAACAATGGGTCTTTTTGTTCATGAACCGCTAGTTGAACAGATTGTCGCAGTTCATCCATTTTCCTCAAATGGGTTTTCCAAGCTTCGTCAATAAGCGCTAAGGAAATGTTTTTTTCAAAGTCGGCAATAAGCTGACTTCCTTTTGAATGATAAGCTTGTTCAAGGTTCGTAGCTACGTTGAGTGTTTTTACCCCATCAGTAAAAGGAACAACAATGCGTTCGTAACGATTGCTGTTATCCTCATAGACTCGTTTCATGACAGGAAATGCTTTCTCAGCACTTTTAGCCATTTTTTCTTCATAGCGTTTGAGTGCGATTTCGTAGATTTCTTCTGTAATTTCTGGGACACTCTTCCTTTCGAATTCTTCTTGTGAAATAGGAGAGCTGAATGAAAAGTAGCGAATCAGTTCAAACTCAAAATTTTTATAATCATTGTTGTTTTTATTGAATTCAGTAATGACTTCCGAGGTGTCGTAAATCATATTAGCGATATCAACTTTTAGTCGATTGCCCTGAAGTGCGTGGCGTCTTCGCTTATAAACTACTTCACGTTGTGCGTTCATTACATCATCGTATTCCAGCAGTCTTTTTCGAATACCAAAATTGTTTTCTTCCACTTTCTTTTGCGCACGCTCAATAGATTTTGTCATCATGGAGTGTTGAATCACTTCTCCTTCTTCCAGTCCCATTCTATCCATCATTTTGGCTACCCGATCGGAGCCAAATAGTCGCATTAAATTGTCTTCTAAGGACACATAAAATTGAGAACTTCCAGGATCCCCTTGACGTCCCGATCGTCCACGCAATTGGCGGTCAACTCGTCGTGAGTCGTGTCGCTCTGTTCCTACAATAGCTAAACCTCCGGCTTCTTTCACGGCATCACTCAATTTGATATCGGTTCCTCTACCTGCCATGTTGGTTGCAATGGTTACCACACCAGGTTCTCCTGCTTCGGCTACAATGTCAGCTTCTTTTTTGTGAAGTTTTGCATTCAATACATTGTGGTGGATTTTTCGAATACCGAGCATTTTACTTAGCAATTCAGAAATTTCTACAGATGTAGTTCCAATCAAAACAGGTCTTCCTGCATTGGAGAGCCCTACAACCTCCTCAATAACTGCGTTGTATTTTTCTCGTTTGGTTTTGTAAATCAGGTCATTTCTATCGTCACGAGCAATGGGGCGATTGGTTGGGATTTCCATCACATCGAGTTTGTAGATTTCCCAAAATTCTCCTGCTTCAGTAACTGCAGTACCTGTCATTCCAGAAAGTTTGTTATACATTCTGAAATAGTTTTGTAAGGTAACGCTTGCGAAAGTTTGGGTAGCGGCTTCAATTTTCACATTTTCTTTGGCTTCGATAGCCTGATGAAGTCCATCAGAGTATCTTCTTCCGTCCATAATCCGCCCCGTTTGTTCATCAACAATCATAACTTTGTTATCCATTACAACATATGCTACGTCTTTTTCAAAAAGAGTGTATGCTTTGAGCAATTGATTGAGGGTATGAATTCGCTCGCTTTTAATTCCATATTCTTTGAAAAGGACTTCCTTTAGTTCAGCTTCTTTTTCAATTTCAAGATTTTGCGACTCAATTTTAGCAATCTCAATTCCGATGTCGGGCATAACAAAAAAGTTACTTTCATCTCCATCTTTGGATAAGGCTTCAACCCCTTTGTCAGTAAGTTCAATTTGATTGTTTTTTTCATCAATTACAAACCAAAGTTCTTCATCAATGACATGCATTTCCCGATTGTTGTCCTGCATGTAAAAGTTTTCTGTTTTTTGAAGCAATTGTTTTACACCTTCTTCACTCAAAAACTTAATAAGCGCTTTGTTTTTTGGCAATCCTCGAAATACTCGTAATAGTAAAACGCCGCCTTCTTTGGTGTTGCCACTGGCAATTAATTTTCTTGCTTCTGCCAAAACGCCTGTTAAGTATTGTCTTTGTTGGGAAACCAAATCGGACACTTTGGGTTTCAATTCATTGAATTCGTGTCGATCTCCTTCAGGGATGGCTCCCGAAATAATAAGAGGAGTTCGCGCATCATCAATCAGAACAGAGTCAACCTCATCAACTATAGCGTAGTGATGTTTTCGTTGAACCAATCCATCGGGAGAGTGCGCCATATTGTCTCTAAGGTAATCAAAACCAAACTCGTTGTTTGTTCCATACGTAATGTCTGCACGGTAGGCTTTTTTACGTTCTTCAGAGTTGGGTTTGTGGTAGTCTATACAATCAATGCTCAGTCCATGAAATTCAAAAATTGGCGCCATCCATGCACTATCTCTTTTGGCTAAATAGTCATTTACTGTTACCAAATGCACTCCATCTCCAGTCAAAGCATTTAAGTAAACGGGTAAGGTTGCTACCAAGGTTTTTCCTTCTCCAGTATGCATTTCCGCAATTTTTCCTTGATGCAGTGCAATACCACCGACCAATTGTACATCGTAATGAACCATGTCCCAGGTTACCTGCTTTCCAGCAGCATCCCACGATTGATTCCAAACAGCTTGATCGTTTTTAAGAACTACATAACTTTTAGAACCCGACAATTCTCTATCAAACTCCGTTGCTGTTACGCTCAGTGTTTTGTTGTTTTTAAATCGTTTGGCAGTTTCTTTAACCACCGCAAAGGCTTCTGGAAGTATTTGCTCAAGTAAAACTTCGACAGCTTCGTAAGTTTCAATATCTAACTGGTCAATTTTTTGGTAAAGTCCCTCTTTGAGGTCAATATCTTTCTCTTGTTCAATTTCTAGTTTAATTTCAGAAATTTTTTCTTGAAAAGGACTGCGAACTTCCTGAATACGATTTTTAAATTCGAGGGTTTTTTGTCGGAGCTCGTCGTGAGTTAACGATTCGAGTTGCTTTTCAGCGCTCAAAACCTTATCAACGATTGGTTGGATTAAAGAAATATCTTTTTTGGCCTTATTGCCAACAAATACTTTTAAGATAGAATTTAAAAAACTCATTTATAAGAAGGTCTATTAAGGCTCAAATTTAAGCAAAAAAAAAGCCTCTAAAGAGACTTTTTCAATGTTTTATCAACTAATATTCATCTTCGTTCCAAAGATAATCTTCGTCTGTAGGATAATCTGGCCAAATTTCCTGAATGGATTCGTACATTTCGCCTTCATCCTCTATCGCTTGTAGATTTTCTACAACTTCCAAAGGTGCGCCTGTTCGAATGGCGTAATCGATTAATTCGTCTTTGACAGCTGGCCAGGGCGCGTCACTCAAATAAGAAGCAAGTTCTAAAGTCCAGTACATAGCTTTTAATGTTTAATTTTTTGCAAAAATATATTTTTAATGGAATTAAACAAGCAAAAACGAAGAAAAATAATCAAATCCTAATTTTGAAAATGATTTTTGGTAATATAACCCTAAATCTATGGGAGTTTTAGTGAAGAAGTTGCTGGTTTTTTTTGAAGTACTTTTCTAATACCAATAACGAAATTATATCTTCATGATTCTTGTTTTGAAATTGCGTTATGTAATGCTTAGAATTTTCCACAATTTTGACAGCTTTATCAGGATTTTTGATGTAGAATTCCAGCTTTTCGAATAAGTCTGAATAATCATCTTTTATCAAAATATAGTGGTAGTCGGGAATCAAAAGCCCTTCCATAAACCACGATTCAAATTTGGGTTTTGGCATTACCGCAATGGAATTGGAAGACATTACCCATTTTAAGTTGGTGGCAACATCGTTTCCTTCCAAGGAAAGAATGAATTTGTAATCCAAATGGTCGTCGATGGTCATTCTTTTTACTCTCCACAACGGATTGAGCTTGTTTTCATTTGTCATTCCAATATCGCACATTGGATGGTCGCTGTAAGTTTCTAGAAATGCAACTCTATGAATTTGATTGGGAAATACTTTTCCTCGAAAAACTAACTTGTCTTTTTTCTGTAAGAATTGTTTTTTGTCATTTTTAATAAACATAAAATGCCGAACCTTGTCCCATTTTAAAACCACTGAATTATTGTTTTTACTAGAAACAGGACGACTTTTGACCAAGCTTGGTTGATTTGGAACGTAAGTGATATCTCCAAATAAAAAATGACTTTTTAATTGCTGATTGAAAAACCGAGCGTATTCATACAAATCAAAAAAGTAAACTTTCGAAGCTTTGTTTAGCTTCACTTTTGATAGCTTTTCTGCATTTGAACTCAAGGGAACTGAATTTTCCAGTTGGTTGTAGTAGTTTACGCGATGCAGTATTTTTTCGACATCTACTTTTGGAAGAGATTCTAATATTTTCAGTTTGATTTTCCTTCGATTTTGAAAAAATTTAGAGGGAATCAGTTGTCTTAAATAGTTTACAGAATAATATTGAATTTTATTGTTTTTGTGACCAAAAAATATTTTTCTAAAGCCCATATAAATTTCTGTTTCTAGCGAGTATATAGGTGAATTTTATATTGAGGAGGTTATTTTTCTGAATACCATTTTTTTTCCTTGATGCCACTATCCAAAATTATTTTTCGAGACAAGACAAATAAATAATCAGAAAGACGATTGAGATACTTTAGGATGGTTTCATTGATGGGTTCGTAAGAATGAAGCAATACCACATAGCGCTCCGTTTTCCTGCAAACACAGCGAGCAATATGAGCTTGTGATGATTCAGTATTTCCACCAGGGAGTATAAAATGAGTCATTTTGGGCAATTCTTTTTCAATGCGATCAATACAATCTTCAAGCCACACGACTTCATTGTTATTTTTTACAATCTTTTCTTTGCTATTTTCTGTTTTTTTTACTGCTAGTTGAGCTCCAATTTGAAACAATTCATTTTGAATCCTTTCCAATTCTTCTTTTTGATTTGCCTGATTGTTGGACGATAATAAGAGCCCAATCCATGAATTTAATTCGTCAAGTGTACCGATGCACTCCATCCTCAAATCACTTTTGGAAATACGTATCCCATCGTAAAGTGATGTCATACCTTGATCGCCAGTTTTTGTGTAAATTTTCATTTGCTTTTGAGAATTATCGTTAAATTATTTATCAAACAATGTTTGATGTAAAAATACGCAAACTTTTACAATTCAAAATTTTGCTACGCTCGAAGAATAAAATGCTCCTTAGCTTGAGTGTCTTTTGCAAAAACAATCCCTATTACAAAAAAATCCAAAGAAATTATTTTGGGTTGACTTTTTAAGAACACCTTCCAATTGTTTTCAAAATGCCTGTTATGATGTATTTTTTCAATCACTATTAGTTGATTTGTTTCCTTTTTTAAAGAGCGTATCAGCGTAGGATTTTCTATATGAATCAATTGTAAACCGTCTGTCGAATATTGAATTTTACTAGAATCAAAACTCATAAACGGATTTCCTACTTTTTTATAAGACTTTATTGTAACATGTTGAAAAATCCCCTCAATTATGCGTTTTTTTTTGGATTTGTTTGTTTTGGATTGTGTGTAAATAGATTTTGTGATTAAATCATAAACAAACGGAGAGTGAACACCGTGCTGGTTTTTGGATAACCACACATATTTTAAATAAGAGTAGAGCTTGTAAAGCATTTACTGTTTTCTTCTAGAAATTGAAAATAGTAAAATCAAACCCGCAATAAGAATTGCAATGCGAGCAATGAAATCTCCGTAAAGCACGTAAAACGTCTTTTTTTGTTGTGGGTAAACCCTAGAAACTAATACGCCCTGAGTATCATATTCCAGTTGGGTGACAATCTTTCCAAGAGGATCAATGATTGCTGAAATTCCTGTATTGGCACTTCGCGCAATAAATTTTCGTGTTTCAAGAGCTCGTAATTTAGCGTAACTAAGGTGTTGTTTATGTCCTTGTGTATTGCTCCACCAAGCATCGTTGGTCATTATTACTAAAATTGTTGCTCCGGCCCTTACATAGTCTGTCACAAAACTTCCGTAAACAGATTCATAACAGATAATGGGAGCAATGCTAGCCCCTTTAATTAGTGGAAATGAAGTTCGATATTCTTGAGTTGCTTTGGTAAAGACAGTTCCTCCCAAATCCAAAAGTACATTTCCTAAAATTGGTTCTATGATGGAACGATACGGGGTGTTTTCTACTCCTACAACAAGTTTTGATTTGTGATAAATTGTGTTTTCATCAAATGAAGGATGGATGAATGCGCTGTTGTAAAAATCAACCCATAATTGTTCTCGAATCAAGTTAGAAGTGGCTGTTTTGGTATCTTCACTAGTGTAGGTTTTAAACAATTGAATTCCTGTAACAAATTGCGTTTTAGGGTAATTGGATAGCCAATCATCTATCGATTTGTATAGTGTTGAAGTTTCAAAATTTCGCAAAGAGAGGCCAGCTCCTTCTGCAAAATATGTTTCGGGGGCTATTACTAAATCAATTGAATTCATATTATAAGGAGCCATCATTTGCTGAACAACAGCAAGAGATTCCTCATTTTTTTGATTGTATTTTTCGGTGTAAGGATCAACGTTTGGCTGAAGAACAGCCACTGAAATGGGAGTATTTGTTTGAATGGTGGTTTTTTGAAAAATAGCGAGTGAAATAGCAATGGGAATTGCAACGACCAGCAAGGTAGTAGCTACTTTTTTTAACAATATTTTTTTATTTGAAGACCGTATGATAGCATTAAAGAAAAGTAAATTAACAACCCAAATCCAAAGACTGCCTCCAAACGAACCCGTGTATTCGTACCATTGTATCCATAAGGTGGTTTCTGAGAATACATTTCCAAGATTAAGCCAAGGCCACGAAAAATCCCATATCAAATGAAATTTCTCAAATGAAATCCAAATGGCAGGCAAAAATAGAAAAGCGGTTTTTTTTGGAAGTTTTCTAGAGATTTTGTGATACATCATGAACACCATGGTCATCAAAAGAGAATTGACAAGAATAGCGAAAAACATTCCAAACACGGAAGAATACCACAACCACCAGCTTGTCATGGAGTTCCAAATTAACATGCTTAAGTAGGTGTACCCAAAAACCTTCCAAGAAGAAGAGCGAAGTTGTGTTTCTAAAACAAGCAGAGGAACAAAGCTGAAAAAAATCAAAAAACTAACTCCGTATGTTGGCCATGACAATCCCAACAGTAAGCCTGAAAGTATAGAAAGAAATATATGTTTTTTCATTTGTGTCCAGTTGATTTGTCAGAACGGAATTTTAAATGTTTCATGAATTAACGAAAATATTGCCAATTAATTTTTACTGAAAAAATATTAGAGTATAGAGCTGTAGTTTGGTTTCCAATATCGGTTAGGGCATAGTCGATTTCAATTCCTTTGTACATAATTCCAACACCTATATTGGGTTGGAAAGTTACGGAATTTGAGTTGTCAAATTGAAGTTCATTTTGAAAATTTCCAAGGCCGGTTCGTAAAAAAATAAAATCATCATACTGAAGTTCTATGCCCAAGGCTGGGGAAACACTAACAGCTTTTGAGGATATGATGTCGTTGGTTTTTGTAAATCGCATATTCAAATCCAGTTCGGTATGCAAAAAATACCTTCGATTCAATTCGAACATTTTAGCAACCCCTAGCTGTATTTTTGGCAGTGTAATTTCGGAAGTTTCTGGGGCTTCTTGCTCGGGCAATTCTTGACTAACCGTATCAAATATTTGAGTATCTACTTGCCAAAAGTTGAGTGTAGTAGTAATATCTCTGGCGGTAAGTCCAAAAGACCACGAATTGTGTGAAAATTGAATTCCAATATCAAATCCAAAACCCCAAGACGAAGCAAAATCACCAATGATTCTTCGTATAATTTTAGCATTGATGCCGTAGGTATAATTTTTTGTTAATGATTTTCGAGCGTAGGAAATGATAAGCGCATAATCAGCAGCAGAAAATTTAGTGATTCGATTGTAGTCAATATTTCCTTGACTGTCAATAAGTTGAGTGGTGTTTAAGATATTATCTACTCCAAACCGCAATAATGTGATTCCTGCAGCACTTCGGTTGTCTATAGGTTTAGCCATTCCAATAACGTCGTATTGTGCGATATTGGCAAAATAACTAGCGTGCATTAGGCTTAGTTGAGTATCTCTCAAGTTCATTAATCCCGCTGGATTCCAGTAAGTTGCGCTTACATCGTTTGTGGATGCCACTACTGCGTTAGCCATTCCAAAATCGCGCGCATCAACACCAATGTTCAAAAATTCATTGGAGTATTTGCGAACGGCTTGTGCATGTGTCGATTGATATAGAACACCGATACAACCAATAAGGAATATTGTTCGAAGCATATGCAAAGATGTAACTATCTGCTTACATTCAAAACAGTTTTTTTGAATACTTATTGTCGATATTGTCTTTTTCTAGTTTCAATATGTTCTACTTTATCTATATTTACAAAGAAATTTATACCAACAAAACGATTTCATGAAACTCAAGGCTTTTATTCCCAACGCAATAACCCTTTTAAACTTGTTTTGTGGATGCATTGCAACACTATATGCAGTGGAAAATCAATTGGAATATGCTGCATATTGGGTTTTTCTAGGAATTTTTCTAGATTTTTTTGATGGTTTTTTTGCGCGAATACTCAATGTGAAAAGCGATTTGGGGATCCAACTAGATTCGCTCGCAGACATGATTACGAGTGGTTTGGTTCCCGGAATATTTTTGTACCAATTGCTTCAAACGGCCCTTCAAAACCAACCTCTTTCAGGTTCCTTTGATATTTCATGGATAGCTACCCTTGGTTTTTTAGTTACGTTGGCGTCTGCTTATCGTTTGGGAAAATTTAATATAGATACAGAACAAAAGGAGCATTTCATTGGTTTGCCTACTCCAGCCAATACGTTGTTAATTGTTTCCATTCCTTTTTTAATGGGAGAATTTCCATCCAGTTTTTTAGATCAATGGATTGTAAATCCTTGGTTTTTGATAACTTTAATTTTGGTAAGTACTTACCTTTTAAACAGCTCCATCAACATGTTTTCCTTAAAAATAACTTCTACATCTTTTAAGGGCAACGAAATTCTTTATTTGTTTGCGGTATATGCAGTGGTTCTTTTCGTTGTGTTGAAAGTAGGATCGTTTCCTCTAATTATCCTTAGTTATATTTTAGTATCTATCGTTACTAAATTGTGGAGTTCAACTAAAAAGTAAGTTTCTTTTTGCGGAGCTCAAAGTTTTGTCCTAAATACACTTTTCTTACCATTTCATCGGCTGCAAGTTCCTCTGGAATACCTGCTTTTAAAATACTTCCTTCAAACATCAAATACGTTCTGTCAGTAATAGCAAGGGTTTCTTGGACATTGTGATCGGTTATTAGAATACCAATATTTTTGTTTTTCAAGTGAGCAACAATGCGTTGAATATCTTCCACAGCCACTGGATCAACTCCTGCAAAAGGTTCGTCTAACAACACAAATTTAGGATCTGTTGCTAAAGCACGAGCAATTTCAGTTCGACGACGTTCGCCTCCAGAAAGTAGGTCGCCTCTGTTTTTACGAATATGTCCCAGTCCAAATTCCTCAATCAAGGATTCCATTTTATGGAGCTGGTCTTTTTTGCTCAAGGAAGTAAGTTGAAGAACACTAAGAATATTGTCCTCTACACTTAACTTTCTGAAAACAGAAGCTTCTTGGGCTAAATACCCGATTCCACTTTGAGCCCTTTTGTACATGGGGAACAATGTAATTTCTTGATCGTCTAGAAAAATTTTACCCCCATTGGGTTTGATCAGTCCAACTATCATGTAAAACGAAGTTGTTTTACCTGCGCCGTTAGGTCCAAGAAGTCCAATAATTTCTCCCTGATTTACTTCCAACGAAATGCTTTTGACAACTTTTCGTCCCTTGTAAGATTTCATGATATTTTCAGCTCGGAGAATCATAATTGTAAGTTTCTATCAAAGATATCATTTTTGAGTAAATGTATTTCGCTTTGCCTCTTTTTCTTGACGTTTTATAACAATTTTTGAGATTACGATACTCACTTCATAGAGAACTAAGATAGGAATAGCAACAATGATTTGACTGGCAATGTCTGGAGGCGTAATGACAGCAGATAATAACAATACAAGAACCAATGATATTTTTCGATATGTTCTCAAAAATGCTGGAGTTACTAAGCCAATTTTAGTTAAAAAATAAACCAAAATAGGAAGCTCAAAGATCATTCCAGAGGCAATCACTGATGTACGTATTAAGTTAATATAACTGCTTAGATCAAAATCATTGAAAATTTCTGAGCTTACACTATAAGTTCCCAAAAAATTAATTGATAACGGTGTAATCACAAAATATCCAAACAAAACTCCTCCAAAGAAAAGTAGTGAAGAAACAATGATAAATCCTCTGGCTGCACTGCGTTCACTTTGATACAGTCCAGGACTAATGAATTTCCAAAATTGATAAATAACGTAGGGAAAGGCAACAATAAACCCAGCGGTTATGGAAGTCCATATGTGTGCTGAAAACTGACCTGACAAGGTTCTGCTTTGGATTCTAAAAGGCATTTCCTTAATACAAAAACTTTCGTCCATTCCAATTAATCTTGAAAGGTCACAGAGCCATTGATAGGTAATGAAATCGGTGCTTTTTGGACCAAATAATACATAGTCAAAGATGAAATTTTTAGCAAGAAACGCACCCGATGCAGCAATCATTACAGCTATAGTAGCGCGAAGCAAATGCCATCTCAAATCTTCGAGGTGATCCAAAAATGACATATCATTTTTTTTTGGCATCAAAAAATCCCTTCTTTAATTAAATCATGAATATGAATCACTCCTACATATTCCCCATTATCAGTAACAATCAATTGACTGATACTGTGCTTTTCCATAAGTTCAAATGCTTTAGTGACCAAAGCATTTTTTTCAATTGTCTTTGGATTTTTTGACATGATATCTTGAGCAGATATCAAGTTAATATCGTTAAATTTAGTGAGCATTCTACGAATATCACCGTCCGTTATGATTCCAACAACCTTATTGTTGTTCATTACTGCCGTAGTACCTAACATTTTGTCAGAAATTTCAATGATAACTTCTTTGGCTTTGGTATCTAAAGCTACTTTAGGGATTTTATTATGAGCAATCAAATGTTCAACTTTTAAATAAAGTTTTTTCCCCAACGATCCGCCCGGGTGGTATTTTGCGAAATCGTTGGAATCAAATCCACGTGAATCTAACAAACAAATAGCCAGTGCATCCCCCATAACCAGCTGAGCCGTTGTGCTGGTAGTTGGCGCAAGATTGTTGGGGCAGGCTTCTTTTTCAACATAAGTATTCAAAACATGATCGCTGTAAGTCCCCAAATACGAACTCACATCTCCTGTAATTCCTATCAATACGTTTTGCATGTTTTTTAAGAGCGGTATGAGTGCTTTAATTTCGGGAGTATTCCCGCTTTTTGAGATGCATAAAATAACATCATTAGGCTGAATCATTCCCAAGTCCCCGTGAATGGCGTCTGCAGCATGCATAAACATGGCAGGAGTTCCTGTGGAATTAAGCGTTGCTACAATCTTCATTCCAATCAGCGCACTCTTTCCAATACCTGTAACCACAACTCTTCCTTCTGAAGCTAGAATAACGTGTACAGTATTGTAAAAATTTTCATCCAATAACGAAGCAATGTTTTCAATAGCCAAGCTTTGATTTACAAGACTTTCCTTCGCAATTTTAATAACTTCTTTATTTGATTTCAAAAAATAGTTTTTTTAATTGTGATAAAAATTACAACGAATGTAGTATCTTTAAGGAGCAAATGTACAAAATACCTTTTGAAGGGAATGAAAGAATATGATGAAAAGGGCTTAGCCCTAGCTCTAAAAAATAATTTTGGATTTACTTCTTTTAGAGGTCTCCAAGAGCAAGTAATAAAAAGTCTATTAGGAGGAAAGGATACTTTTGTGATTATGCCTACAGGTGGTGGGAAGTCCATGTGCTATCAATTACCTGCTTTGATACAGGAAGGAACAGCTATTGTGGTTTCTCCACTAATTGCTCTGATGAAAAATCAAGTAGATGCCCTTAGAGGAATTTCTTCCGAGAACGGCATTGCTCACGTTTTAAATTCCTCTTTGAATAAAACAGAGATAGCTTCTGTAATGGATGATATACGAAATGGAGTAACCAAGTTACTTTATGTGGCTCCAGAATCTCTTACCAAAGAAGAATATGTTGCGTTTCTTAAAACGGTTAAAATTTCTTTTCTTGCCATTGACGAGGCGCATTGTATTTCTGAGTGGGGGCACGATTTTCGTCCCGAATACAGAAATTTACGTTCAATTATTCAGCGAATTGAAAAAAACATTCCTATCATAGGGTTGACCGCCACAGCAACTCCCAAAGTTCAAGAAGACATTCTTAAAAACCTAGGGATTCCCAACGCCAACAAATTCAAAGCTTCTTTTAATCGTCCCAATTTATTTTATGAAGTGCGCCCCAAAACAAAAGATGTCGACAAAGATATTACTCGATTTATTAAGGGCTATCAAGGCAAATCAGGAATTGTATATTGCTTATCTCGAAAGCGTGTTGAGGAACTAGCCCAAGTACTTCAAGTCAATGGAATCAAAGCGGTTCCTTATCATGCGGGTCTTGATGCCAAGCAAAGAATCAAAAATCAAGATATGTTTTTGATGGAAGATTGCGATGTTGTTGTGGCAACCATTGCCTTTGGAATGGGAATAGACAAACCCGATGTGCGTTTTGTCATACACCACGACATACCCAAAAGCATTGAGAGCTATTATCAAGAAACAGGTCGTGCAGGTCGCGATGGAGGAGAAGGATATTGTTTGGCTTTCTACTCATACAAAGACATAGAGAAACTTGAAAAGTTTATGTCAGGCAAACCTATTGCAGAACAAGAGGTTGGCTATGCCCTCTTGCAAGAAATGGTTTCTTATGCTGAAACTTCAATTTCCAGACGAAAATTTATACTGCATTATTTTGGAGAAGAGTTCGATGAAGTCAACGGAGATGGTGCGGAAATGGATGATAATGTCCGCAATCCCAAAAAGAAAATAGACGCTTCCAAAGAAGCTTTGATGCTGCTTCAATTAATAAAAGACACAAATGAACAATACCGTTCCAAGGAATTGGTGCATTGTCTTGTTGGAAAAGAAAGCGCTATTATCAAATCCCATAAAGCCCACAAGCAACCGTTTTTTGGAATTGGGAATAATTATAATCAAAAATATTGGATGGCACTTCTTCGTCAACTTTTAGTAGGAGGATATATTCGAAAAGAAATAGAATCCTATGGCGTTATCAAATTTAAAGAAACAGGTTCCCAATTTCTAAAATCTCCAGAAACCTTTTTGATGACAGAAGATCATGATTATCATGCAGCAAATGATGACTTGATTATTACTGATGAAAAATCTTCTTATAAAAACAGCGCTGACAAGATATTGTTTTCAATGCTCATTAGTCTCAGAAAAAAAGTAGCAGAACAACAAGGAGTGCCTCCCTATGCGGTGTTTCAAGAAGTTTCTATCGAGGATATGGCCTTAAAATTCCCAATCACTATTGAAGAGCTTAAAAATGTGAATGGAGTAGGAGAGGGAAAGGCACTTAAATTTGGCACTCCTTTTCTAAAACTCATTGAAAACTACGTTGAAGAAAATGACATTATTCGACCGGATGATTTGGTTGTTAAAAGCACAGGAGCCAATTCAGCTATAAAACTTTATATCATCCAAAATGTGGACAGAAAACTTCCTTTGCAAGACATTGCTAACTCCAAAGGAATGGAAATGACAAATTTCATCAAAGAGATGGAAACCATTGTTTACGCGGGTACAAAGCTCAATATTCAATACGAAATAGACAGTATTTTTGATGAAGAACAACAAGAGGAGCTTCATGACTATTTTATGGAAGCTGAAACCGATGACATTACACATGCTGTTGAAGAATTTGACGGAGAATATGAGGAAGATGATTTACGATTGTTCCGTATTAAGTTCATCAATAGTGTGGCCAATTAGGCTCGTTTTCTTTCCTTTTTTTAGCTTATATTTGCCGCTTAATTTGTATTCGAAATGGAAAACGGTATCTACGCCAAATTCAACACCTCTAAAGGTGTAATCACAGCCAAACTCATGCATGACAAAACCCCAGGAACAGTTGGTAACTTTGTTGGTTTGGCAGAAGGTAATCTAGAAAATGATTTTAAACCTCAAGGAAATCCTTATTACGATGGGATTAAGTTTCACCGCGTAATTCCCGATTTTATGGTTCAAGCTGGATGCCCTCAAGGAACGGGTGTTGGCGGTCCAGGATATCAATTTGATGATGAATTTCATCCCGATTTAGCTCACGATAAGCCAGGAATATTATCCATGGCAAATGCCGGTCCAGGATCTAACGGCAGTCAGTTTTTTATAACGCATACCGAAACAGCATGGCTCGACAATAAACACACCGTTTTTGGCTGTGTAGTTGAGGGTCAAGATGTGGTTGATGCAATTGCACAAGGCGATACCATCGATCAATTGGAAATACTGCGGGTAGGAGATGAGGCTAAAAATTGGAATGCTATAGAGGCGTTTCGTTTGTTTGATGGAAGCAGAACCCAACGAATTCAAGAAGAACTAAATCGCAAAAGTGCTGAAATCGATTCTTTGTCTAAAGGATTTGAAAAGACCTCGAGCGGTTTGCGTTATCAATTAATTCAAAAGGGCTCGGGAAAGCAGCCTCAAAAAGGACAGGTAGTTTCTGTTCATTATAAGGGGCAACTTACAGATGGAACCGTTTTTGATTCTTCTTACAAAAGAAATCAGCCCATCGAATTTCCTATTGGAACAGGGCAAGTAATTCCCGGATGGGATGAAGGAATTGCTCTTTTAAAAGAAGGAGATAAAGCACGCTTTGTGATTCCAAGTGAATTGGCATACGGAAATCAAGGAGCAGGGGGAGTGATTCCACCTGGAGCTACCCTTATTTTTGATGTAGAATTGGTAGGGATTCAATAGTTCAGGCTTTTTTCCATTTAATATTACACCCGATACTTGGTTTTTGAGTCGCTGTTATAGGTTGGTTGTTTAACAATGCCTTTATTGCATGCCGCAAATCATTTCCTGTGAGTGGAATCCCGTTTTGAGGCAGCGAATCGTCTAATTGCCCACGATATACCAACAAACGATTGGAATCATATACAAAAAAATCAGGGGTACAAGTAGCGTCATATGCTTTTGCTACTTCTTGTGTTTTATCATATAAATAAGGTAAAACATATCCTTCCTTTTGAGCTTGAATTTTCATTTTATCAGGACCGTCTTGTGGGTATTGTAATGCGTCATTACTGGAAATTGCAATCCAACGCACACCCTGGTTTTGGAATTCATGAGCCAGCTTTACCAACATTGGATTGACATGAATCACAAACGGACAGTGGTTGCAAATAAACATCACCACTGTAGCTTTGGCACCAAAAAGTTCGTGGTCAGTTTTGTGTTTAGTGTCAATGGTGTCCAATAATCGAAACTTAGGAGCTTTGGAATTTAATTCGACCATACTCGAGGGTGTTCTTGCCATGATTTATTTTTTTAAACCTTTTTTGTAAAGTTAGCATCATTTTTTCTTATTTTAGAAAAAAATACATACTATATGAAATCTTTGAATCAATGGCTTGAAGCCTATGGAGAGAGTCATCAGAATAAGACCAATAAGCGCATTCACTTTGTTTGTGTGCCTGCTATTTTTTTCTCTATAGTAGGTTTATTGATGAGTATTCCTGCTTCATTTATCGAAAAACAAATTCCCTTGGACAACGTTTTTATTGAAAATTGGGCTACGGTGGTTTTGATTCCTGTGATTTTTTTCTATGTTCGTTTGTCACTAAGTATGGCTGTTAAAATTGTTGTTTTCTCCATGTTTTGCGTAATTGCCAATGGATGGCTAGCGCTTTATTTTGTAGGTTGGCAGGTCTCTCTACTTATTTTTATTGCGGCATGGATAGGGCAGTTTTATGGGCATAAAATTGAGGGTAAAAAACCGTCATTTTTTGAAGACATTCAATTTTTATTAATCGGTCCGGCATGGATTTTAGACGACCTATTTAAAAAAAAATAAATGAACGAGATTCAGTTTGAGGATTTTGAAAAACTAGATATTCGTGTTGGGACTATTTTGGAAGTTCATGAATTTCCCGAGGCACACAATCCTGCTTATCAGCTTACAATTGATTTTGGACCTTTGGGGATTAAGAAAACCTCTGCTCAAATTACAGCAAGGTATAGCCCAAGGGATTTAATGAATCAACAAATTGTTGCACTTCTAAACATTCCAGTGAAGCAAATAGGCTCTTTTGATAGTGAGTGTTTGTTACTCGGAGCGGTCAATGCAAAAGATGTATTTATTGTTCGGCCCGAGTTTTTAGTTAAAGCAGGAACTTTGGTAAAGTAATCCCTTTAGAATAGCAATCAAAGATCTTCAAAATTGAGATTCTTAAGAGATTCTTTTATAGGATCAGTCGTTTGATTTTCTTTTTTATTTTGGTGTTTGAAGTTAGGTTTATGATTTGGGTTAATGACTTCGGAACCCCTTTTATCAATAATGTATTGAGTAGTTTCTTTAAAAAACTCTAAAAATTTAGTAAAATCTTCTTTGTACAAAAAAAGTTTAAATTTTTTAAAGAAAAAGGAACCGTCAGAGTTTGTGGTTTTTACACTTTCGGTTATGGTAAGATAATAATCATCAGCCTTGGTAGCTCTTACATCAAAAAAGTAGGTTCTTCTTCCTGCTCTCAAAACTTTGGAAAATACACTTTCCATTTGAGTGTTTTCATTTTCAGACATGGGGGCATCATTTGTTAATCTAATAGAACAAATTTGAAGAAAAATAAGTTTCTTACCAAGACTTTATATCAATTCTTTTTCAGAAAGCTGCTTTTCGTAAAGTTTTTTATAAATCCCATTCAATTTAAATAACTCTTCGTGAGTCCCTTGTTCTACAACACTTCCTTGTTCCATCATAATGATGATATCAGCATTTTTTGCAGAAGAGACTCTATGACATACAATGATTGTTGTAATCCCTTCGGAGTATTTCTTTAAGTTTGACAAAATCAACTCTTCTGTTTCTGTATCTACTGCAGACAAACTATCGTCTAGGAGCAGTATTTTAGGCTTTTTAAGCAAGGCCCTTGCAATAGATATTCGTTGTTTTTGTCCCCCCGACAACATGACTCCTCGTTCCCCTAGCATTGTTTGGTACTGATTGTTGAACTCAACAATATTGTCATGTACCCCTGAAATTTTTGCTGCTTCAATGATTTCTTGATCGGTAGCGTTTTCGTTTCCAAAACGAATATTGTTTGCAATAGTGTCCGAAAACAGAAACGAATTTTGCGGCACATACCCTATAGCTTCTCTTAAATCGTTAAGAGCGAATTTTGTAATTGGAACATTGTCTATTGACAACACTCCTTTTGAGGTGTCGTATAGCCGCCCAATAAGGTCTAAAACAGTTGATTTTCCAGCTCCCGTATTCCCCATAATCGCTACAGTACTTCCTTGCGCAATTTTAAAAGAAATTCCTTGCAATGCTTTGATTTGCGTATCCTCATAGGTAAGATGCACATCCTTGAATTGAATAGCACCGATTATTTCCCGTTTTTCATTAGAAATGGTTTTTATTTCGGGAATAGCTTTCAAAAACTCGTTAATTCTTTTTTGGGAAGCTTCGGCTTGTTGAACAATAGATGTTACCCAGCCTACAGTGGCTACGGGCCAAGTGAGCATGTTTACGTAAAGGATAAATTCTGCCAATACTCCCAATTCAATGTCTCCGTGTATATATTGATTACCTCCAATAAAAATTACAATGATGTTGCTAATACCAATTAGTAAAATCATCATTGGGAAAAACCAAGATTGCACTTTGACTAAATCCATGTTTTTTTCCTTGCTTTGATTGGCTAAAACAACCATTTCTGAATTTATTTTTGACTCAATAGCATAAGCTTTAATTACTGATATTCCGCTAAATATTTCTTGAGTAAAAGACGAAAGTTTGGATAAATATTCTTGTACGATCGTACTCCTAATGTTTATCATTCTACTTAATTTATAGATAATAAAAGATAAAATTGGAAGAGGAATAATGGTATAGAGAGTCAATGAAGGAGCTTTCGATACCATGATAGAAATCACAATCACAAACAATGAAATGGTGTTGATGCTATACATAAGTGCGGGACCAAAATACATGCGAACTTTACCCACATCTTCGCTAATTCGATTCATCAAATCTCCTGTTCGATTGCTTTTGTAAAAATTAAGTGTCAACTTTTGATAGTGTTGGTATATTTCGTTTTTTAAATCAAATTCAATGAAGCGAGAAACGTTAATGATCATTTGCCGCATCATAAAGGTAAACCCTCCAGCAACAATTGCTGCACCAATTATGAAAGCAATATTGATTATCAATTTCCTTTTCACTTCATTGAGCTCAAGATAGTCTGAAGTAATATGTTGTTCTACAGCAGTGATAGAATCACCAACCAAATCCGGAACAAACAAGGCAAACACCCTTGCTATGATTGTAAAAAAAACACCAATAAGAAGTTTAGATTTGTATTTTTTAAGGTATTTATTAAGATGTTTGAGCTCTTGCATAAACTGTTTTTCAGTGCCGTAAATATACAGCAATGCATCAAGATTATTAAATCCTATTTTATATATAAAATAATCATACTTTTGTGATCGAATAAGAAACATTATAAAACCTCTTTAGTTCTTTGATATGTTGACAAGAAGACACATTCGAATAAAAGTAATGCAATCTGTTTATTCGTTTTTCAAATCCCAAAACACCGACCTTGCCAAAGAAGAAAAAATTCTTCAGCAAAGTAGTAAAGACTTTTATCAGTTATATTTAGTGATGATTGTTCTACTTGTTGAATTGCAAGAATGTGCTGAAAAATTATTTGAAACATCAAAAAAACAATATGTTTCTAATGATAAACCCAAACAAATCGAAAAGTTCAGTAAAAATTCGGTCATCAAACAATTAGCATCCGATGCTGTCTTTCAAAGTCAACTAAAAAACCACAAAATTACCTATTGGAAAGACCGTGACGAGTATGTTCGATTGATTTTTGATGCCATTGTTGGAAGTGAAGTTTATCAAGAATATATCAATTCTCCTAAGAATTCGTTTGCCGAAGACAAAAAATTCATTCTTGACTTGTATACCCTTGTAATAGCTCCCAACGAAGGTCTTTATGAGTTTTTGGAGGAATCCAAAATTTCATGGCTCGATGATATTCCACTCGCCAACACCATTGTTTTAAAAAGTTTATCAAAAATCAAAGAAAATCCCGAATCATCTCCCTTACTTACTCGTTTGTACAAAGACGATGAAGATGAAGATTTTGGAAAACAACTTTTTAGAAAAACAGTACTTAACAACGAATCCTTATCCCAAGAAATTATTGGAAAAACCCCAAATTGGGATCAAGATCGAATTGCTCAACTGGATGCTATATTTCTTAAAATGGCAATCACTGAGTTTTTGCATTTCCCATCCATACCTACCAAAGTCACAATTAACGAATACCTTGAAATTTCTAAAGAATATTCAACCCCAAAAAGCAGTGTTTTTATTAATGGTGTATTGGATCAACTAGTTCGCGAGTATACCGAGTCAGGAAAACTCAACAAAAGCATTCGAGGAATGCAATAAATTGTTTATTTTTGGCATTCAATTAATATATAACAACATGAAACATATATCCGCACTATTTATTCTTGCTACATTTTTAGTTGCAAGTTGCACAAACAATCCTTCTAAAAAAGTCAATACTGAAAATTTAGCTACTGCCAATCAATCAACCCAATCTGTCGGTGATATGCCTGTTATGACATTCGACAAAACCGATCACGATTTTGGCACAATCAATGAAGGCGACAACGTAGAAACTGTGTTTAACTTTACCAATACAGGGGGTTCGGATCTAATTATTACCAACGCCAAAGGAAGTTGTGGCTGTACGGTTCCAGAATACCCCAAAAACACACCCATCAAACCCGGTGAGTCAGCATCAATCAAAGTAAAATTTGATTCTTCCAATAAACCCAACCTACAATCCAAAACAGTAACGATAACTGCAAACACTGCAAAAGCTCGTGAACAGATTCGCATCAAAACTTTTGTAACCCCCGATCCTGTTAAACAACAACAAAGAGAGGAACGTATGAAAGCCAGACAGCAATCATCACAAACGAATCAATAAATTCAATAAATTCAAAAAATAAACATGGAAGCATTTTCAGGTCAATTGCCTTTTTTATTGATGATGTTTGTCGTCATCTTTTTCTTCATGATTTTGCCAGCTCAAAGACGGCAAAAAAAAGAAAAAAACTTTGCTACAAACCTTAAAAAAGGAGATCGAGTAATTACCAAAAGTGGAATTCACGCAAAGGTTGTTGAACTAAACGACTCCAATAATACCTGTGTGTTGGAAACAATGGCAGGTAAAATTAAATTCGATCGATCTGCGATTTCTATGGAGTTAAGCCAAAAACTAAATGCTCCTAAAAAGTAAGCGATAGCATATTGTATACAAAAAAAGGCATTCCCTAAAGAATGCCTTTTTTTATTAAAAACTCTGGCGTACTTTTACAGTCGCTGAATTTCAGTTTATGTATAAACAAATAATTCGCCCAATCCTTTTCTTGTTTGACCCTGAAAAAGTCCATTATTTTTCTTTTTCTTTCATACGTGTATTGCATTGTATTCCATTTGTTGGAAGAATCATCCGTAAGCTATACAGTTCTCAAGATCCTGCATTGGCTAGCGAATTTTTTGGTATTCGTTTCCCAAATCCCGTTGGACTGGCTGCGGGTTTTGATAAAGATGCGAAGCTTTACAAAGAACTTTCCAATTTTGGATTTGGATTTATCGAAATTGGAACGGTAACGCCCAAACCGCAAGGTGGAAATTCCAAACCCCGATTGTTTCGCCTCAAAAAAGACACAGGCATCATCAATCGCATGGGCTTTAACAACGAAGGTGTAGTGGCTGCTGCCAAACGACTCAAGCGTAACAAAAATATCATTATTGGTGGAAATATTGGAAAAAACAAAACCACCCCAAACGAAAATGCTCAAGAGGATTACCTCATTTGTTTTGATGCCTTATTTGATGTGGTGGATTATTTTGTGGTAAATGTAAGCTCTCCCAATACGCCTAACCTTCGTGATTTACAGGAAAAAGAACCCCTTACCGCATTGCTAAACGTGCTTCAAAAAAGAAACAATAGCAAATCCAAACGTAAACCCATTTTATTAAAAATTGCACCTGACCTTACTGACACTCAGCTTTCCGATATTATTGAGATTGTTGCAACTACCAAAATTGATGGGGTTATTGCAACCAATACAACCCTTTCTCGCAATGGCTTACAAAGCCATTCGGCACTAACCCAACAGGCAGGTGGGCTTAGCGGCAAGCCACTCACCAACCGCAGTACCGAAGTAATACGCTATTTGCACACCCAAAGCAAAGGAGCTTTTCCAATAATTGGAGTAGGAGGGATTCATACCCCTGATGATGCCAAAGAAAAACTGGCTGCTGGGGCTTCATTAATACAACTTTACACTGGTTTTGTGTATGAAGGTCCAAGCATTGTTACCAAAATTAACAGTAAGCTCGTTTTGAGTTAAAACTAATGCAATACAATATCCTGTTTTTAGTAATTTTAGTATCTTCCCCGATATTTAATTTTAGCTCTAAAACAACCGATATGAAACCAAATATTTATTTTCGTTTTTCATGCGCAGCCATTGTTTTACTTTTTGCTGCTTGTTCACAATCTACTTCATCTACCAACATCTTACTCAAACCTTGGGAAGGTTCTTATCAAGGAACGCCTGCCTTTGATAAAATGAAGGTAACAGACGTTAAGCCCGCCATGCTCAAAGCCATGGAGCTTAGTTTGGAAGAAATGGAAGCCATTGCTTCCAATCCCGAAGCACCAACCTTTGAAAATACCATTGAGGAAATGGAACGATCGGGAGCACCGCTAGACCGTGCTTTTGCCTATTACGGTATTTTTAGCAGCAATATGTCTTCTCCCGAATTTCGTGAAGTACAAACCGAATTAGCTCCTTTGTTTTCAGAATTTCAATCCAAAATCACACAAAACGAGTCACTATTTCAACGGGTCAAAACCCTATACGAGGCATCAAAAGAAAATCCACTTCCCAATGATCAACAGCGGGTAGTGGAACTTACCTATCAAAGTTTTGCCATGAGCGGTGCTGATTTGGATGCGGAGAAAAAGAAACGCTACGCCGAAATCAATAAAGAGTTATCCACTTTGTATACCCAGTTTTCCAATAACGTCCTACACGATGAGGAAAACTATATTACGTATTTGTCTGAAAATCAGTTGGATGGACTGCCCGATGCCTTTGTGAAATCAGCCGCACGAATCGCCGAAAGCAAAGGCAAAACAGGAAAATATGCTGTAACCAATACCCGTTCGTCTATGGATCCTTTTTTGACCTATTCCACAGAGCGCGAATTGCGAAATCAAGTGTGGACAAATTATTACTCTCGGGGTGATAATGATGACGAATACGACAACAAAGCCATTATCGCACAGATATTAAAATTACGTAAAGAGCGTGTTGCTCTTCTTGGTTATGCTAATTTTGCGGAATGGCGTTTGCAAAACAGAATGGCTAAAAATCCAGAAAATGCCTTAGCACTTATGGAAGCTGTTTGGCCTGCGGCCATTGCAAGAGTAGATGAAGAGGTAGCCGATATGAAAGCCATTGCCAACAGCATGGGTGATACGATCACCATTGAACCTTGGGACTACCGCTATTATGCTGAAAAAGTTCGTAAAGCAAAATACGATTTGGATTCGGACGAGGTAAAGCAATATTTGCAAATGGACAAACTTACCGATGCCATGCACTACGTGGCGGGTCGATTGTTTGGCTATGAATTTTCGCCTGTTCCAGAGGGTTCTGTCCCTGTTTTTCATGAAGATGTTAAGGTGTGGGAAGTTACCAACAAAGATACTGGTGAACACATTGGATTGTGGTATTTAGACCCTTATGCCCGAGAAGGTAAACGATCGGGAGCTTGGGCTACAACTTATAGAAGTTATTCTACTTTTGATGGAAAAACCAATGTGCTGGCGTCCAACAATTCCAATTTTGTAAAACCTGCACCCGGAGAAGCTTTGCTTATTTCTTGGGACGATGCCACAACCTTTTTTCACGAATTTGGTCATGCCTTACACTTTTTTGCGTCAAACGTTAAATATCCAACCTTAAACAGTGGTGTTCGAGACTATACAGAATTTCAATCGCAACTCCTAGAGCGTTGGTTGTCAACAGATGAGGTTATTGATCGTTTTCTAGTACATCAAAAAACAGGCGAGCCCATCCCTGATGTGCTTGTGGCGAAAATCAAAAAAGCAGCCACATTCAATCAAGGATTTGCAACAACGGAGTATTTAGCGTCTGCCCTTATGGATATGAAACTGCATTTGGCAGACCCAACCTATATTGATGTCGGAGCCTTTGAGCGCAAAACGTTGGCTGCGCTCAATATGCCAAAAGAATTACCAATGCGCCACCGCACACCGCATTTTGGGCATGTGTTTTCGGGAGAAGGATATGCCACGGCATATTACGGGTATATGTGGGCAGATGTCCTCACTGCTGATGCTTCCGAAGCATTTAGAGAAGCCCCTGGCGGTTTTTATGACAAAGAAATGGCAGCCAAATTAGTCACTTATTTGTTTGCTCCTCGTAATTCCATCGACCCTGCAAAAGCATACCGAATGTTTAGAGGCCGCGATGCTTCTATCGATGCATTGATGCGCGCTCGCGATTTTCCAATACCCAATAACTAATTTTTTAAAAATGATCGATTTTACACACCAAAACCTGAAGGATTATTTCAACGCCAAAGACAAAGCAACCAATAACCCTGAAGCTTTTTGGGACAAAGTAGCCACTAATTTTGATTGGCACAAACCTTGGGACAAAGTACTTGAATACGATTTTCATAAACCAACTGTAAAATGGTTTTTGGGCGGTAAACTGAATATTACAGAAAATTGCCTCGATCGACACCTCAAAACACAACCCAATCAAACCGCTATCATTTTTGAACCCAATGACCCAAGCGAAATTGCAGAGCATATCACATATAAAGAATTGCACAGCAGAGTTTGCCAAGCAGCAAATATGCTCAAAAAAAATGGTGCCCAAAAAGGAGATAGAATTTGCATTTATATGCCAATGGTTCCCGAATTGGCAGTTGCAGTTTTGGCATGTGCTCGAATTGGAGCAATTCATTCTGTAGTTTTTGCTGGGTTTTCTGCCTCGGCGCTCGCTGCTAGAATTAACGATGCCGACTGTAAAATGCTTTTAACCGCTGACGGAGGGTATAGAGGCAGCAAAGTAACCCCATTAAAACCAATTGCTGACGATGCATTGACCCAATGTCCCTCTGTCACACATTGTATAGTACTCAAACGAACCGGACAAAATGTAGCTTGGAACGCAATCGATTTGTGGTGGCATGAAGAACTTGATAAGGTTTCTGATCATTGTCCTGCTGAAATTATGGATAGCGAAGACCCACTATTTATTTTATACACTTCGGGTTCTACCGGAAAACCAAAGGGAATGGTTCATTCCTGCGGGGGATATATGGTATATACCGCCTATTCGTTTCAAAATGTTTTTCAATACCAAAAAGGCGATGTGTATTGGTGCACCGCTGATATTGGATGGATTACAGGGCATTCATACATTGTATACGGTCCATTAGCTGTTGGAGCAACAACCCTCATGTTTGAAGGTGTTCCTTCCTACCCTGAACACGATCGCTTTTGGGAAGTCTGTACCAAACACAAAGTGAACCAGTTTTACACCGCGCCAACTGCCATTAGGGCGCTGCAAAAACATCCCTCTGAATTGGTGTACAAACACGATCTATCCTCCTTGAAAGTATTGGGCTCTGTTGGGGAACCTATCAATGAGGAAGCATGGCATTGGTATGATGAACATGTTGGAAAGAAAAAATGTCCTATTGTAGATACCTGGTGGCAAACAGAAACAGGAGGCATCTTAATTACGTCATTGGCCGGAATTACTCCCCAAAAACCGACCTATGCTACACTTCCTATGCCTGGAGTGCAAGTTGTACTGTTAGATAATGAAGGCAATGAAATTGAAGGCGAAGCCGAAGGAATATTAGCAATTAAGCGCCCTTGGCCGTCCATAGCACGTACCATTTGGGGAGACCATGAACGCTATAAAAATGTATATTTTTCAGCCTATCCCGGATATTACTTTCCGGGCGATGGTGCACTTCGCGATGCCGATGGAAACTTCCGAATTACGGGTAGGGTTGATGATGTGGTTATTGTTTCGGGTCATAATTTAGGAACTGCACCCATAGAAAATGCATTGAACGAACACGAATCGGTTGTTGAAAGTGCCGTTGTTGGTTTTCCTCACGATGTTAAAGGAAACGCACTTTATGCATTTGTTATCACCAACAACATCATTGATAATGAAGAAGAGTTAGTAGATGCGCTCCGCGCTATTGTCGCAAAAACCATTGGTCCTATCGCCAAACCCGATCGTATTCAGGTGGTAAGTGGTTTGCCCAAAACAAGAAGTGGTAAAATTATGCGCCGCATCTTACGCAAAATCGCCGCTGACGAGTTTGACAATATGGGAGACATTTCTACTCTTTTAAACCCCGAAATTGTTCAGAAAATCATCCAAAATAAACCATAAAAAAAAAGCGACCTTAAAGTCGCTTTTTTTATTGAACAATTGAAATCAATCGAAGTAACTAAAAGTTTCTCCTTCTTTGATGGTCAATAGCGTCTCATAAATGAGTCGAATTACGTTTTCAACATCTTCACGTTGCACCATCTCAACGGTGGTGTGCATATAACGAAGCGGCAATGATATCAAAGCAGAAGCCACTCCACCATTGCTGTATGCAAATGCATCGGTATCTGTACCCGTTGAGCGTGACGAAGCATGGCGTTGGAACGGAATTTTATGGGCTTCGGCAGTTTCTATAATGCGCTCT
>JAURCF010000027.1 GCA_030828565.1 Flavobacteriaceae bacterium | reverse complement strand
TCCATAAAATGGAATGTTGAACGGAAGTTCTGCAATGACATCGTATGAGGATAAGTCATCTGCCCATAAAAACGATTTTTGTCGCAAAGCAAAAGCCACCGGAAAAAAACAAAACAAGGCATAAAAAACAGGTAACTGCAAAAGTGCAGGAACGCATCCAGACATAGGATTTACCCCAGCTTTTCTATATAATTTCATGGTCTCTTGTTGGCGCTTAACGGCATCTTTCTTGAACTTGTCGTTCAATACTGTAATCTCTGGTTTAAGCACTTTCATTTTGGCTTGTGACAAATATGACTTATAGGTCACTGGCGACATGGCAAACCGAACAATAATCGTCATTAAGATAATTGCAATACCGTGAGGTAAAAATCCGCTTAAAAAGCCAAAGAGTGGGAAAAACACAAACCGATTGATCCAGCCAAATATGCCCCATCCAAACGAAATTGAGTCGGTTAAATCGTTATCAAGCTTTTTCAAAACATCATAATCTGCAGGACCTACATACCACTGAAAATGTGAATTTAATTCACCTTGTGTAATTTTGAGAGGTATTTGTGACTGAAAGTTTTTGGTAAAAATCACCTCTTTGCCTTCGTCTTCTACGAGATTTTCTGAAACAAAACTAACCTCATCAAAGGGTGTGTTTGGTATCAAAATCATACTAAAAAAATGTTGATTGTATGACACCCAAGAAACATCGATATCCTTATCATCATCATCACTAGCAGCCGATAAATATCCTATCTTATCGCCTTCGTATTGATATTTCAACTCGGTATATCGGTTTTCGTAAATAACACTTTTGGCTTGACGGAATCCTTTTAAATTCCAGTCCAATGCAACTTCTTTATCTCCGTTTGTTAAGGCCGAGAATCCTTCCGAGGTAACGGAAAAATCAAGCATATAACCGTCGTTAGGCAACGTATATCGGTACTCAATAAACTGCCTTTCAGAAATCACCATCTTCATAGAAAGCACTTGTGCGTTGTCTTGAGTGGATAAAGAAGGTGTAAAAAACAGTTGTTTGGTTTGAATTCGTTGATTTGCCCTATTAAAAAATGTCAAATCGAAATGCTCGTTACCGTCTTTGATCAAGTAAACAGGATCTCCTTTGAAATCATTAAGTCCTTTTAGCTGAGCTTCGGAAATAAAACCTCCTTGAGTGTTTACTTTTAAATATATTTGATTGTTTTCTAAAACAATTTGTTGTTGAGTTTGTGCTGCTGAAGCCAATTCTGTAAAGTCGCCTAGATTAGGAGATACCATAGCATTGGTTGAAGCTTGAGCAGTTGATGAGGTTTCTTCTGACTGAATATTCTCTTGAGTAGCCGTATTTTCTAAATTTGCCTCAGTCACAGGTTCTTGAACACTAAGCATCCATGTGAAAATTCCTGCAATCAATATAAATCCTATAAGTTGATACGGGTCAAATTTTTTTTCTTCCATAATTATACGTTCTTATTCAAAGAATGTTTTTTACAAGCAGCTACAAACGCTACAAAAAGTGGGTGAGGATTTACAACGGTACTTTTATACTCGGGATGATATTGAACCCCAACAAACCAGGGATGGTTTGAAATTTCAATAATTTCAACCAAGTCTGTATCAGGATTTAATCCAGAGGCAATCATTCCGGCGTCGTTTAGCTGTTTTTTATATACATCATTGAACTCATAACGGTGTCGATGACGCTCCATAATTTCGGAGGTTTTGTATACATTTGAAGCTATTGTTCCTTCAAAAATAGAGCATTTCCATGCGCCCAAACGCATAGTTCCTCCTTTATCAATAACAGCTTTTTGTTCTTCCATTAAAGAAATTACAGGATGAGGAGTTTGGTCATCCATTTCAATAGAATTTGCTTCTTTAAGACCCAAAACATTTCTAGCAAACTCAATCACTGCCATTTGCATTCCGAGACAAATTCCTAAAAATGGAATGTTATTTTCTCGAGCGTATCGAATTGCATCAATTTTCCCCTCTACTCCACGAGATCCAAATCCTGGTGCTACCAATACCCCATCAAGGTGTGCAATTTTCTTTTCAATAGTGGTAGCATCAATATATTCTGAGTGGATTGAATCTACAATTACTTCTACCTCGTTTTGGACACCTGCATGAATAAATGCTTCCAAAATAGATTTGTAAGAATCCTGAAGTTCAACATATTTTCCAATGAGTCCAATTTTTATATTAGACTTTGGATTTTTTAAACGATGTAAGAAGCTAGACCATTGCGATAAATTCAATTTTTGATCTTTGGGTAAGGCTAATTTTCCAAGAACTACCTCATCCAAACGTTCTTCTCGCATCAGAATAGGCACATCGTAAATGGAAGGAGCATCGATAGATTGAATGACTGCTTCTCTTTTTACGTTACAAAACAGTGCTAGTTTATCGCGTAATTCTTCACTTAAATCGTGTTCCGTTCTACAAACCAAAACATCAGCATTGATTCCGCTTTGCATCAAGGTTTTGACAGAATGTTGTGTGGGCTTGGTTTTGAGCTCCCCTGCTGCCGATAAAAACGGAATAAGGGTAAGGTGAATTACCAATCCATTATGTTCGCCCAGTTCCCAACGCAACTGTCGAACTGCTTCAATATAAGGTAAGGATTCAATATCCCCAACCGTACCGCCAATTTCAGTAATAACAACATCGTATTCTCCTGTTTGACCCAGAAGTTGCATTCGCTCTTTTATTTCATTGGTAATATGAGGGACAACTTGAACTGTTTTTCCTAAAAATTCCCCGCGGCGTTCTTTTTCTATGACACTTTGGTAAATTCGTCCCGTTGTTACATTATTGGCTTGTGAAGTGGCTACATTCAAAAAACGTTCATAATGCCCTAAATCAAGATCGGTTTCAGCACCATCTTCAGTCACATAACACTCCCCGTGTTCGTAGGGATTGAGGGTTCCTGGATCTACGTTAATATAGGGGTCGAATTTTTGGATGGTCGTTTTAAACCCTCTCGCTTGAAGCAATTTGGCGAGTGAAGCAGAAATAATTCCTTTTCCTAAAGAGGAAGTCACGCCGCCGGTAACAAAAATATATTTTGTGTTTGGCATTAAAGCTGTTGCTTTGTTCATTTAATAACCTCAAAAATACAAAAAGTATTGTGAACTGATAAGAATAATGTTCACCAAAAAAGACCGATGAAATCGTTCGTGAAAATATTCTAATTTCAAAGGTTATTCTTTGATCTCATGAATTGTAAGTCCCTCATGTTGAATCAAATAGACGCTCGTATTGGTATAACCTCCTTTCGGAAGACTTTGGTAATTGAACTTGTTATGCAAATATTTTGTTTCTCCAACTAGGTTTGGACTTGTTAAGCTTTCTTGAAACGCAATGCGGAGCAGGGCATCTAATGTGACATCGTAAGCGCGAACGGTTACCTTATTAGGCAATGTACCGTATTGATTTTTGTATTTATTAGAAAAATCTTGAAAAGGCTTATTTTCACTTGGATTTTGGATAGAAGGATACAGAAAGTGCAGCTTGCCCAAATATTCGTATGAAATGTTCTCATTGTCATAAACATCGCCTCGATAGGTGGTCATTAAAGTAATATCTCTCTCTTTACTGCTTTGGGCGTTGAGCATCGAGGTAACGCTGGTAATCAAATTGAGTTTTTGTGTTTCTAAAAATACCCAATTGCTTTGAACATCGACCAATAATGAGTCTGTTAGATCGGGTTTTATAAATCCACCTATTTCATCAGGGTCAATTACTTCTGCTAACGGAAATCGTTTTAACAATTCTTTTTTAACAGTCTGATTTTCCTTGTCGGCAATAATCAACACACAAGGATTGATTTCTTTTTCCAGTTTTCTATCCAAATAATTTAACAACGTTTTTCGCAACAATTTCTCCTCTGGAATTGACTGATAGACATTGGTTTTTATGTCAACTTTGTTTGTAGAAAGGGGCGAAATAACAGGAATTCCTTTTGAATGCAAATACTTTGAAACTTGATTGACATGGCGCGGAATTAGTGGGCCAATTACAACGTCTTTCTGATGCAAATTTTGGGTATTAAGAATGGATTGTACTTTGGAGGAATTATTTTCAGTATCGTATACATCTACTTCTAGAGAAACACCCAAAGATGTAAGTTCTTGAAAAGCCATTGAAGCGCCAGAATAAAAATCCAATGAAATGGTATGTAAATTTCGTTTTTGCAACAACAAATTGGTGTTTTCAACTGAATCAAGATCAACCTCTGAAGACTTAAAAGGAGCCATTAATGCAACTCTTATGAATCGATTGTTTAGAA
Organism: Flavobacteriaceae bacterium; assembly: GCA_030828565.1. Taxonomy (GTDB): domain Bacteria; phylum Bacteroidota; class Bacteroidia; order Flavobacteriales; family Flavobacteriaceae; genus JAQWSC01. Next base: position 16,862 of record JAURCF010000027.1, on the reverse strand, counting down.
TACTGTCTTTCAGTGAAATTGTTTCTACTAAAAGCGAGTTTTTCACCGACAAATCACTTGTCTGAGATTTGGGAACACGAATTACCATTCCAACCTGAAGTCCCATTTCTTTTATATTTGGGTTGAGAGAATCAATAATTTTTCGGTCTACTCCCAATTTTTTGTAAAGTCTGTAGTATCCTTCTTTAGCTTTTAGGGTATAGTAAAAATAGTTTTCATCCAAAGTATTCTTAATAACATTAGGGGACGATAAAGGAATCACTATTTTTTGACCGATACTCAATATTTCTCCCAACGAAGGATTGGCTTCTTTTAATTCTTCAACACTAATACCGTAGGTATATGCAATACGCCAGAGGGTTTCTTTGGGCTGAACCAAATGCAGCTTGTTATTGCTTTTTTTGCTAACAGTCACGGTTCTGTACCTTGGAATTTGAAGCTTCATTCGCTTCTTAAGTGTAGCTTCTTTTAAAACAGGGTTGTGCTCAATAATTTGTTCTGTAGTAATTCCGTATCGTTTTGCAATTCCAAACAAAGTTTCTTTTCGTTTAACCTTATGCCTTACAAAACTTGAAACTTCTTTAATTTCGTGCGTTTCAGTTAGTACAATATCTTGTTCCTGTGCAAAAGAAAGCACAGAAAAAAACATTAAGATAATAGTTAGGGCTTTCTTCATAAAAAATTATTCCCATTCAATAGTAGCCGGAGGCTTGGAGCTAATGTCATAAACCACTCTGTTCACTCCTTTTACTTTATTAATGATTTGATTGGAAGTTTTTTGTAAAAACTCATACGGCAAATTCACCCAATCAGCGGTCATTCCATCTGTAGACTCAACAGCACGAAGTACGACACATTTTTCATACGTCCTTTCGTCGCCCATAACTCCAACGCTGTTCACTGGCAACAACATAGCTCCAGCCTGCCACACCTTATCGTAAAGACCCGCTTGTCGAAGTCCATCGATAAAAATATGATCGACCTCCTGCAATATACGGACTTTTTCGGGAGTAATATCACCAAGAATTCGAATCGCTAAACCCGGTCCAGGGAAGGGATGTCTGCCGAGCAAATCAGGATGCATTCCCATACTCGCTCCTACTCTTCTCACTTCATCTTTGAACAACATACGTAAAGGCTCAACTACCGAAAGCTTCATGTAATCCGGTAATCCACCCACATTGTGATGTGATTTGATAGTTGCAGATGGCCCATTAACCGAAATGGATTCTATAACATCTGGATAGATAGTTCCTTGCCCTAACCATTTTGCTCCTTCAACAAGATGCGCTTCATCGTCGAAAACATCCACAAAAACACCTCCTATAATTTTTCGCTTTTGTTCAGGGTCTTCAACTCCTTTGAGTTCGTCCAAAAATCGTTTTGAAGCGTCAACCCCCTTAACGTTTAGACCCATTCCTTGGTATTGATCCAATACATTCTGATACTCGTTTTTGCGAAGCAATCCATTGTTCACAAAAATACAATGCAGGTTTTCTCCAATGGCTTTGTGCAACAAAATAGCTGCAACGGAAGAATCCACTCCTCCTGATAGCCCCAAAATGACTTTGTCATCTCCTAATTGTTGTTTGAGATCTTTGACTGTCATTTCAACAAAGGAATCGGGTGTCCAGTCTTGAGAAACACCGGCAATTTTTACCAGAAAATTCTCGAGCAATTGCTTTCCATCTTTGGTATGATATACTTCAGGGTGAAATTGAATCGCGTAAGTAGATTCTCCTTCTATTCTGTATGCCGCATTTTCAACATCCGAAGTACTTGCCAAACAAATTCCATCCGTAGGCAATGTTTTGATAGTATCGCTATGACTCATCCAAACTTGACTTCCTTCAGTTATATTTTCAAAAAACTTTGTATTGCTTTTTACAAAGGACAAATTGGCTCTCCCATATTCTCGAATGTTGGAAGGACTTACTTGTCCCCCAGAAAAATGAGCTAAATATTGCGCTCCATAACACACGGCTAACAAGGGCATTTTTCCTCGTATGGCCGATAAATCTGGATGAGGAGCATCGTCAGAACGAACTGAAAAAGGAGACCCTGACAAAATGGTAGCCTGAAAGGTATCTATATCCTTTGGCGGGTTGTTGTACGGATGAATTTCACAGTAAATGAAAAGCTCTCGAACCCTTCTTGCTATAAGCTGGGTATACTGGGAGCCGAAGTCCAAAATAAGTACTTTGTGTTGCATTTTCAAAAATAATACATCTCACGAAATTGGTTGTCTAGAATTCTTCTTTTTTTCAACAGAATTATACAGTTTATAAAAAACGCATCCTTATTCTAAAAAAAATAAAAAAGCTCCTAATTTTGTTGATTCAACTCCAAAATCATAAATTCAAACTGCAAAGGATTGAAAGACTGCATGAGCGCGGGAATCAATTCCTCACCATATTCCAAATACAGTTCTGAAAAATTCAATTGCCTTTCTTGTAATGATTTGTTAGGAAAAAGATCGTTTTGTAAATCCGATATTCTTCGAACCTCATCTGCCAATTTTCGCCGTTGAGCCAGTAACAGCCTTTTTTCTAAGGCATCCAAGCCGTTCCGTTGTTTTTTTTCTTGAGCCTTTACGGCGCCCAAAAAAGAAGCATCTGTTTGTTCGGCAATGTCATACAATTGCCTAAACTGATTAGAGAGCATTTCTTTTTGAGGGGTAAAATCAATGTCAATATTACTAATTGCGCGAACACGATAATTGATAAGCGAAGACGAATCCAAAAACAGATCGGCATAAGTAAGCGCTAATTTTTTAATTTTTTTAGCTTGTTTGGTGCTCACTAATAAAACGGATGTTCGAAGTTTAAGAATAGGAAAGGGAACGCAAAAATGCTCAAAAGTACTTTTCAATTGAAGCCAATAGGCCAGCTCTCCACCGCCGCCAACATAAGCCAAATTAGGAAGCAAGACTTCTTGATACAAGGGTCTCAACAAAACATTGGGTGAAAATCGCTCTGGATTTTGATCCATTTCATCCATGATTTCTTGTCTGGAAAATGAAATGTTGGTATTTAAAACGGTGAAAAGATTGTCTTTTTGAACAATTCGATTTCGTTGTTGATCGGTGCAATAAAACAGGTTTATTTTCCTTGGATTTACTTGAATGTCGGTATGTGAACCCAATGCTTTGAGTAACTTCTGATTGGTTTTGGAAACGGTTTCAAAAGTTGTGTTTTCAAAGAGTTCTTTTTGAAAATATGGGATCATACTCCGCTTAAGATCAGGGTCGTTAGCGTCGAGAATGATCAATCCGTATTCTCCAAAGAGTTGATGAATCAAAAAACGAGTCGCCTCCGAAAGTGTAGTATGAGAAAAATAGCTTTCTTTAAACCATTTTTTGAGGGTTTGAGCAGAAATGCTTTTCCCTAAAACTTTCGCAAAGTGGTTAAGAAGAACATCCAAACCTTTTGTTGAAAAAGAACCCACTGCTCCTTTTTCTTTCGATTCCCATCGCACCTTTTGCCCTTTGAAGTAAAAATGATTGACTTCCTCAAAATCATGATCTTCACTTGCCATCCAAAAGACGGGAAGTATTGTTTTTTTGGGGTGCTTTTTCTGAAGTTCTTGAGCTAGTATTAGGGTGTCAATGATTTTATATAAAAAATAAATAGGACCTGTAAACAAATTCAGTTGATGTCCTGTAGTCACCGTAAATGCATTCGCTTCTGAGAGAGCATCGATATGCTTCAAAACTTTATGATTGTTAGGCAACAATTGGTGTTGTCTTTTCAATGTCTTAACCAAAAGGGATCGTTGAGATGCTGAAAAGTGAGCTTGTTTTTCATCGCATTGCAACTTAAAATTTTCAAAAGTAGGCGTACGATTGAAAAAAGGTCGAATAGCCTTATGGTTCTCTAAATAGTTTATGAGTAGAGATGAAAATTTACCTGTTTTGGCAAAAGAAATGAACTCTTTGGTCACCGAATCGCTTTTTAACAAATATACAAAAGTAAAGTTCGTTGAGAACTACCAAATAAATTAGGCAGGAATTGCAATTAAATCGTAATCATGAGCCTCAATAATTGTTAGCGAAGCATAATCACCCACTTTCAAATAATGTTTTTTTGCATCAACCAAAACCTCATTGTCTACATCGGGAGAGTCAAATTCGGTTCTTCCTACAAAATGGTTTCCTTCTTTTCGATCGATAATACATCGGAATGTTTTTCCAACTTTTTCTTGATTCAATTCCCATGAAATTTGAGATTGAAGCTCCATAATTTCATTGAGGCGTTGTTGTTTAATTTCCTGAGGAACATTGTCTTCCAAAGAATACGCGTGGGTGTTTTCTTCGTGACTGTATGCAAAGCACCCCAATCGATCGAAGCGCATTTCAGCAACCCACTTTTTTAAGATTTGAAAATCTTCTTCTGTTTCTCCTGGATATCCAACAATAAGTGTGGTTCGGATGGCCATACCAGGAACTGTAGTTCTAAAATTTTCTAAAAGTTGGGTAGTTTTGTCTTGTGTTGTTCCTCTTCGCATGGATTTCAAAACAGCATCTGAAATATGTTGTAAAGGGATGTCTATGTAATTACAAACTTTAGGTTCTTCACGAATCACATCAAGTACATCGATAGGAAACCCGGTAGGAAAAGCATAATGAAGACGAATCCACTCAATTCCATCAACTTCAACCAATGCCTTTAGCAAGTCCGCGAGACGACGTTTTTTGTACAAGTCAAGCCCATAATAAGTAAGGTCTTGAGCAATGAGAACCAACTCTTTTACGCCGTTGGCAGCTAATTTTTTGGCTTCAATTACAAGATTTTCAATAGGTGTCGAACGATGCTTTCCTCGCATTAGAGGGATCGCACAAAAAGAACAAGGTCGATCGCATCCTTCGGCAATTTTAAGATATGCATAATTTTTGGGCGTGGTAGTCAAGCGTTCACCGATTAACTCGTGTTTGTAATCTGCCCCCAACGCCTTTAAAAGTAATGGCAAATCGGTAGTGCCAAAAAACTGATCTATATTGGGAATTTCTACTTCTAAGTCTGGTTTGTAACGCTCACTTAAGCATCCCGTTACAAAAACTTTATCAACGGCTCCCTCTTCTTTTTTCTGAGCATACTCTAAAATAGTATTTACCGATTCTTCTTTGGCATTATCTATAAAACCACACGTATTGATAACCACAATGTTTCCTTCTTCTTGGTGAACAACCTCTTTGCCGTTGGCGCGGAGCTGACCCATCAAAACCTCAGAATCATAGACATTTTTTGAGCAGCCTAACGTAATAACGTTTATTTTGTTTTTTTTGGAAGATTTTGTTCGCATATGGGTTCAGTAATATTATTGTTTAAAGAAAGAATCTACAAATTCTACCTTGTCAAAAACTTGCAAATCATCGATTCCTTCGCCAACCCCTATAAATTTTACAGGGATTTGGAATTGATCGGAAATTCCAATAACGACTCCTCCTTTGGCAGTTCCGTCAAGTTTGGTAACCGTTAATGCAGAAACCTCAGTAGCGGCAGTGAATTGTTTGGCTTGTTCAAAGGCATTTTGACCTGTAGAGCCATCCAAAACAAGCATAACTTCGTGCGGAGCATCAGGGATAACTTTTTGCATGACTCGCTTGACTTTAGTCAACTCGTTCATCAGGTTTACCTTATTATGAAGTCTTCCCGCAGTATCAATCAAAACCACATCGGCTTTTTGACGTACGGCAGCCTGTAAAGTGTCGTAAGCAACCGAAGCTGGATCGCTTCCCATTTGTTGTTTGACAAGAGGAATTCCTACGCGATCTGCCCATATTTGAAGTTGATCGATAGCAGCAGCTCGAAATGTGTCGGCAGCACCCAACACAACCGAATGCCCTTGTTGTTTGTATTGATGGGCCAATTTGCCAATGGTTGTGGTTTTTCCGACTCCGTTAACCCCAACCACCATAACCACAAAAGGGTGTTCTTTGTCGGATGGTGATTTTTGATGAACGCTGGTTTCAGATTCCGAAAGCAATCCTGAAATTTCTTCACGCAGAATACTGTTTAGTTCACTCGTTCCCATATAAGGATCCTTTGACACTCTTTTTTCAATGCGATCAATGATTTTCAAGGTAGTCTCTACCCCTACATCAGAAGTTATAAGGACTTCTTCCAAATTATCCAAAACAGCATCATCTACAGTATTTTTACCTACTAGTGATCTTCCTAATTTATCAAAAAAAGAGGTTTTTGACTTTTCCAATCCTTTGTCTAAGGATTCCTTTTTTTCGGATGAAAATATTTTTTTTAAAAAGCTCATTGACTATAACGGATTCAGACCAAAGATATGAAAACAAAAAAAGCCACTTAAAAAGCGACTTTTATTTGATTTCAATTTTGAAATATTATTTTTTTGACAACCATTCATTTACGTGTTCTGGATCTAAGATTGTTTCCATAAAGGTATAAGAACCTGATTTTGGACTTTTTACCATTTTAATGGCTTTGGTAAGTCTTTTCGATGAAGTTTGTAAGGTTGCTACGGTTTTCTTTGCCATGACGTAATTTATTTAATTTCTTTATGAACGGTCATACGCTTTAAAATCGGGTTGAATTTTTTAAGTTCAATACGATCTGGCGTGTTTTTTTTACTTTTCGTAGTAATGTAGCGAGACATTCCGGGTTTTCCAGACTCTTTGTGCTCTGTACATTCTAAGATAACTTGTACTCTATTTCCTTTTTTAGCCATTGTTCAATAAATTATTTGATCAATCCTTGAGCGCGTGCTTCTTTCAAAACCGCAGAAATCCCTTTTCTATTAATAGTTTTTAGGGCCGAAGTAGATACTTTTAGCTGAATCCACTTATCTTCTTCAGGGATAAAAAAGCGCTTTTTAATGAGATTTGCCTCAAATCTTCGCTTGGTTTTATTCATCGCGTGGGAAACGTTGTTTCCTACTATTGCTTTCTTTCCGGTAAGCTGACAAACTTTAGACATCGATTCTTGTTTTTAAACAGGATGCAAATTAACAACTTTTTTAATGGATTGGCAAATAATTTTTAAGGGTTCTTTAAAATTTCTATACGCAGCAATTCTAGCGCTTTATTCACTGTTTTTTGAAGTGTTTTTTCACGATGAAGTCCAAAGTTAAATTTTTCGACCGTAACGCCGTTTGGGGAGGCTATTGCAATAAAAATTGTCCCTATTTCTTCTTCGGATTCTCCCTTGTTAGGCCCTGCGTTTCCAGTGGTAGCAATAGTATAGTCTGCTTGAAGTTGTCGCTGTGCACCCAGTGCCATTTCTTCGGCTACTTCTGCACTAACTACAGAATGCTTTTCAATAGAAGATTCCGACACGCCTAAAAGTGACTTTTTTAAGGAAGTTGCATAACTAACTACGCTCCCTCTAAAATAGGTGGATGCTCCTGATATAGCGGTGAGTCGTGAGGCAATTCTACCTCCCGTACAGCTTTCAGCAGTAGCTAAGGTTTGTTTTCTTTGAGTCAACAATACGCCTATTTCAGATTCAATAGCGGTGCCTGTATCCAGTCCAACAATAATATCTCCTATTAGCGGATACAAACCTTCAATCAACTGATCAATTTGGGTTTCTAAAACTTTCTTTGAAGTTCCTTTTGCAGACAAACGCAAGCGCACACGACCTAAATTAGGTAAATAAGCGAGTTTAATATGACTCGGAAGATTGTTTTCCCAGTCTTCAATTCGTTCTGCAATAGCGCTTTCACCCAACCCGTATGTCATTACAGTTTTGTGCAAAATGGCGGGTCGTTTGAATGTTGTTTGTAGTTTAGGGATTACCTGATTGGAGACCATTTCTTTCATTTCGTAGGGTACTCCAGGCATCGAAATAAAAACAGCATGTTTATTTTCCATCCACATTCCAGCAGCAGTTCCAAATCGATTTTCAATCAAAGTGGCTTTGGAAGGCAAAAGGGCTTGAGCACGATTTAAATCATTGATTGGTGTAGAAACGTATTTTGAAAACAAGACTTCAATGTGTTGAAGGACTGTTTCGTTTAAAACCAACTCATCCTCAAAATACTCACAAAACGTATGCTTGGTGATGTCGTCTTTAGTGGGGCCCAAACCTCCAGTAAGCAAAACCAATGAACTACGGCTTTGAGCCGCTTGCATGGCCTGAACAATAGCATTCTTTTGATCTGAAACCGATGTTATTTGCACAATTTCAATACCAATTTCATTCAATTGCGTTGCAATGAACGCAGAATTTGAATCCACAATTTGACCAATCAAAATTTCATCACCAATGGTAATTATTTCTGCTTTCATTCTATTTTATATTGAGAGAAAACAGCTGCTGATCCTCCAAGAACCCTTTCAATTGATCTCCAGAAGCAACCTTACCAACACCTGAGGGTGTTCCTGTAAAAATAATATCTCCTATTTTGAGTGTAAAAAACTGAGAAATGTATGCAATGAGATCATCGATTTTCCAAAGCATCGATTGGGTAGAGGATTGCTGAACTACTTCGTTGTTTTTTTGCAATTGAAATGAAAGGTCGTTAATGTTGATAAAATTTGATTTTTGAACCCAGGATCCAACCAATGCTGATCCGTCAAATCCTTTGGCTTTTTCCCAAGGGAGTCCCTTTTCTTTGAGTTGACTTTGAAGATCCCGAGCCGTAAAATCGATCCCCAAACCAATTTCGTCGTAATATTTATGAGAAAATTGGGGTTGAATATGCTTTCCTATACGGTTGATTTTTATCAAAACCTCAACTTCATACTGTATATTATTGGAAAATTCAGGAATAAAAAAAGGTTGATTTTTTAGAATCAAAGAAGTGTCTGGCTTTAAAAACAAAACAGGCTCGGAAGGTCGTTCGTTTTCCAATTCTTTAATATGATCCCCATAATTCCTTCCTACACAAATAATTTTCATGTGCTTCTTTTTAGTATTGTTAGAAATGGCCTGTCCAAAAAATCAGTTCAATTTATTGTTCATTTTTTGCAACCGAAGTGCCGTCAACACCTTTTTTGTATACAGAGGAAAATCTGCGTTGAGAAGCCAACCAAAATATCCCGGTTCTTTATCCAGAACCTCGTCAACTGTTTTTCCTTTGTGTTTTCCAAAACCAAAACAGACGCCTCCTTCTTTGTTATATTGGAGGTATCCTGCTAAGTCCGCACTTTTTCTCCGAGTAGAAAATACACTGAGCGCATCGATATTGTTTTCCAATTCTTCGTATCGATCCAATTGCGCTTTCAGAACTTCGTAGGTAGCTTCTGTATCGGCAGCTGCCGTATGAGCATTGTCTAAAGTTTTGTCACAATAAAAAGTATATGCTGCCGACAATGTGCGTTGTTCCATTTTGTGAAAAATGGTCTGAACATCGACTGTTTTTTTGTTTTTAAGATCAAAGTCTATTCCCGAACGAAGCAACTCTTCGGCCAGTAAAGGGATGTCAAATTTGTCCGAGTTATACCCTGCCAAATCTGCATCGTTGATCATGGCGTAAATTTCAGGAGCTAATATTTTGAAAGGAGGCTCGTTGACTACTTTTTCATCTGTAATTCCATGAATGGCAGAAACCATTGGGGGTATGGGTCTTTCTGGGTTTACCAACCACGTTTTACTTTCTTTATTTCCGTTAGGGAAAATTTTGAGTATGGAGATTTCAACGACACGGTCAGTAGCGATATTCGTTCCTGTAGTTTCGAGGTCAAAAAAACAGATTGGTTTGCTAAGTTGTAATTCCATGGCTATTAATTTAAATTTGATTCACTAAAAGTTGGACTCCTAGACTATAACTGAGTTGACTCATCCCAAGCTTCTAAATCGTCTTTCAGTTTTTTGATAAACAATCCTCCTTGCGCTCCGTTAACCACTCGATGGTCGTAACTATGAGAAAGCATCATTTTATGACGTATTCCAATAAAATCACCCTCAGCCGTTTCAACTACAGCAGGAACTTTTCGAATTGCGCCAATCGCCAAAATTCCTACTTGAGGTTGGTTGATTATAGGAGTTCCTGTGAGGCTTCCAAAAGCTCCGACATTGGTTACTGTATATGTTCCGTCCTGAACATCATCGGGTTTGAGTTGTTGGTTTCTTGCGCGATATGCCAAATCATTTACGGCTTTGGTCATTCCTAAAAGACTCAATTGATCGGCATTTTTAATAACTGGAACAATTAAATTCCCATCAGGCAAGGCCGTTGCCATTCCCAAGTTGATGTTTTTCTTTTTTATAATTTGATTGCCGTTTACGGAAACATTGATCATAGGAAACTCTCGAAGTGCTTTGGCGACAAGGGTCATAAATATTGGAGTGAATGTGATTTTTTCTCCTTCCGATTTGAAAAAGGTCTCTTTAATTGTATTTCTCCTATTCCACAATTTGGTAACATCTACTTCAATAAAAGACTGGACATGAGCTGAAATTTTTAGACTTTCAGACATGTGAGAAGCAATGAGTTGCTCCATTCTTCCCATCTCAATAATTTCTTCAGTTTGAGGGTTGAATGTGTGTTCTTTAACAACTTGTTTGACGGGAGACGGCTTGGAAACAGATTTGGAAGAAAGGTAATCCATCATATCCCTTTTGGTCACTCGACCGTTTTTTCCAGTTCCTACAATAGCATCCAATTCGCTTTGTGATATCTTTTCTTTTTTAGCAATATTTTTTACCAATGGAGAATAAAACCTTTCTGTGTTTGAAGAAACGGAGGAAACCTCAGAAATTGTTTCTTTGGCAACCTCAACAGTTTGTTCTACTTCAGAAGCCATGGGTGCGATGGTTTCGATAGCTTCGCTTATTTCTGTGTTTTGTGTTGTTTCGATGATGGCAACTGCCTGACCCACTTGAACTACATCATTTTCGTTAAAAAGACGTTCCACCAACACTCCTTCTACTTCGCTAGGAATTTCGGAATCCACTTTATCGGTGGCGATTTCAACTACGGCATCGTCTATCTGTATTTGATCTCCAACCTCAAACAACCAGTTTGTAATGGTAGCTTCAGCAACACTTTCGCCCATTTTGGGCATGATGAGTTCGTATTTTGGCATCAGAAGTTTGTAATCCGTTTCAGATGCAAAAATATCAAATTATGCTGGGCTTTTGAAGTTTTTTGGCATGAGATTCACCTAACATCAATATTTCGCCCCTACAAACGGCATTGTTACTACCAATCATCACATGAGAATTTTCAGCCTTGATTTTAAACGTATAGGGATTTTTATGAGATTGCATAAAAAACATTATTTCTTTAATTGACAATAAATCCATGTCAAAAATGATTTCTGTGTTCAATGGAATGGAAGTTTGTAACATATTTAGAATACTCGAAAAGCTACTAACTGGCTTCAGCGTACTTTTTGAGAATTGCTTTACAAATTTTGAATCTTTTGTAATTAATGCATAATGAGAGGGTTGTGAAATTTGTTGATTTTCTTGATAAGAAGAAGAAAAACGTTTAAAAACTGTAAAGAAAGCTATCCCAATAGACAAGAAAATTTTTGTAAAAATACTCGTTGTAAAGTGTTTGTTAAAAAAGCACTGCAAGCCTTTTTGAAAACGAAGCTGATAGTCGGTATTTTTGGGTGTACTCTCTCCCTTATAGTGAATAACTGTAGTTTCTGATAAAAAATAATTGTGATATCCTGCCTTTAACGATCGGTACGAAAAATCATCGTCTTCGAGGTACATAAAGAAATTTTCATCGAATCCGCCCAGTTCTTTATACAAAGAAGTTTTCAAAAACATACAAGCTCCTACGAGCATATCAACTCTCCCAGTTTGGTTTTCGCTCAAATGGGAAGCATAGTATTTTCCAAACCATTTTTTTGAAATCTTATAGAGCCCCAAGACTTTTGTAAAAGCTACTGAAGGAGAGGACAGTCCTCGTTTTGACTCGGGTAAAAAATGACCCGATCCGTCGATCAATTTAGGCCCAACAATTCCACAGTTGGGTGTTTTTTTATGAAATTCTAAAAATTTTTCAAATGTATCTTCTGCGACTACGGTGTCGGGATTAAGGATACAAACGTATTCACCTTTGGCAAGATGAACTCCCATATTATTACCTTTCGGAAAACCATAATTGACAGTATTAGCAATGCAAGTAATTTCGGGATAATTTTCTTGGATCATTGCCATACTTCCATCTTTAGAAGAATTATCAACAACGATGATTTCTGCATCAATATTTTTAGTAGCTCTCTGCACACTTTGAATACAGAGGTTCAAAAAGTACTCCACATTGTAATTAAGAATAACAACGGATAATTTCAAAATATCAGGAGGTTTTTAATGAGTTTTCATAGGGTATTCGTCTAGAAATACTTCTTCCTAATGTAACTTCATCCGCATATTCCAAATCATCACCCACAGAAATTCCACGAGCAATGGTAGAGAACAAAACGTCGGAAAATTCCAACTGTTTAAAAACATAGAAAATTGTAGTATCTCCTTCCATTGTAGGACTTAACGCAAAGATGACTTCTGTTATTGTTTTTGAATTGACTTTTTCTATTAAAGTTTCAATGTTGAGCTGTTTGGGACCGATTCCATCAATGGGTGAAATTTTTCCTCCCAGCACATGGTAAAGCCCATTGAATTGGCCAGTGCTTTCAATCGCCATCACGTCACGAACATCCTCTACGACACACAACAGCGTTTCGTTGCGTTTTGGGTTGGTGCAAATTTCACACAAATCGGAATCTGAAATATTGTGGCACTTCTGACAAAAATTAATAGTGGATCTGAATTGAATTAGGGCGTTTCCTAAATCCAAAGACTGCTCTTTTGGACGTCCCAATAGATGCAAAAGCAGCCGCAAGGCGGTTCGCTTCCCAATTCCTGGAAGTTGAGCAACCTCGTTGACAGCGTTTTCAAGAAGTTTCGAAGAAAAATCCACAAAGCAAAAATACACTTTTTGAAACGAACGCCTATAATAATTTTGTACATTTGAATAAATGTCCTTTATATGTCTCCCTCGCTAACGCTTCTTATAATTTTAGGTTATTTTGGAATCTTGATGGTCATTTCTTATTTGACCAAAGGGAAAGAAAACAACGCTACTTTCTTTAGTGCCAATAAATCATCGCCTTGGTATTTGGTCGCTTTCGGAATGATTGGTGCTTCCTTGTCGGGAGTTACTTTTATTTCAGTTCCTGGTTGGGTGGCCGATTCACAATTCAGTTATTTTCAGGTTGTACTTGGGTATTTTGTGGGCTACTTCGTAGTTGCTTATTTGTTATTACCCATATATTACAAGAACAATGTCACCTCTATTTATGAATTTCTAAAAATCCGATTGGGTGTACAAAGCCACAAAGCGGGTGCTCTTTTCTTTTTTATATCCAGAGTTTTAGGAGCTTCTTTTCGACTATTTTTAGTTGCCATTGTAATGCAGCAATTTATTTTTGATGCTTGGAATGTCCCGTTTGAATTGACTGTTATTCTTTCCATTTTACTCATATGGGTGTACACCCATAAGGGCGGAATCAAAACCATTGTTTGGACAGATACATTACAAACAACATTGATGATTGCTTCTGTAGTATTGTGTATTGTATATATGAACGAAGCTTTGGGATGGACTTTTACGGAGTTTCTTCAATCGTCTGAATTGGCAGAATACAATAAAGTCTTTGTTACCGACTCTTTTTTGGAACGAAATTATTTTTTAAAATCGTTTGTAGGAGGCGCTTTTGTAACCATATGCATGACAGGTTTGGATCAAGACATGATGCAAAAAAACTTGACCTGTAAAAATCTAAAAGATGCGCAAAAAAATATGGTGGTATTTAGTGTTGTTTTGGTCATTGTTACAGGAGTATTTATGTTATTGGGAGCTTTGTTATTTATCTATGCAGACGCTCAATCGATAAGCCTTCCATTAATGGATGGTGAGCCAAAATCCGATTTGTTATTCCCAGAAATAGCACTCAATAGCTCCCTTGGGACTGGAGTTGCAATCACTTTTCTTTTGGGATTAATAGCGGCTGCGTATAGTAGCGCTGATAGTGCTTTGACATCTTTGACAACTTCATTTTGTGTTGATTTTTTAGGCATTGAAGGTCAGGACACATCAAAACAACTCAAACAAAGAAAGCAAACTCATATAGGTATGAGTCTTTTACTGGTCATAGTAGTGATTGCTTTCAAACATTTGTTGGATCGGAATGTTGTAGATGGTTTGTTAACTGTTGCAGGATATACTTACGGTCCTTTACTTGGACTGTTTGCCTTTGGAATTTTTACCAAACACAGCATTCACGATGCATACGTTTGGTGGATAGTCTTTCTTTCGGCGGTAATAACAGCTCTTATTGGAACCATTGATTCTGAGCTATTGTGGGGGTATAAAATAGGGTATGAATTGTTGCCTTTAAATGGTCTTTTTACATTTTTAGGGCTTTATTTCATTAGAAAAAAGCCTACCATTGAATGATGGCACTTCCCCACGTAAATCCGCTCCCAAATGCTGCTAACACTACCTTGTCACCCTCTTTGATGGCATTCTCTTGAACAGCTTCTGAAAGCGCAATAGGAATCGATGCGGCCGTAGTATTCCCATACTTCATAATATTATTATACACCTGATGATCTTCCAAACCAAATCGACGTTGAATGAATTGAGAAATACGAAGATTGGCTTGATGAGGAACCAACATATCAATATCGGACGCTTCCCAATTGTTTTTACTCAAACCTTCATTTATGACTTCACTAAAACGAGTAACGGCGTTCTTAAAAACCAACTGACCGTTCATGTATGGATAGTATGACAAATCTTCAGGGTCATTTTTATCAATAAGTTCTGGAATCCAATGGTTGGTATTGGGGCCTATCATAGACAATTCGGCAGCATGTTTCCCCTCAGAATGCAAATGGGTAGATAAAATTCCTTTTTTTAAATCCGTTTCACGAGTCATTACCACAGCCCCTGCTCCATCCCCAAAAATTACAGAAACTGTTCTTCCGCGAGTGCTCATATCCAATCCTCCCGAAACATTTTCAGAACCAATGACCAACACATTTTTATACATGCCTGTTTTGATGAATTGATCGGCTACAGATACCCCATAAATAAAACCAGAACATTGATTTCGAATATCAATAGCGGGGCAAGTCCCTATCCCCATAAGCTCTTGAACCAATACTCCCGAACCAGGAAAATAATAATCCGGACTTAGGGTAGCAAACACAATAAGGTCAATGTCTGCAGCTTCTAATCCTGCATTCTTTAGTGCCATTTCAGAGGCCTTAACTCCCATAGTCGCTGTCCCATCACCACTTCCTTTTTTGATGTGCCGACGTTCATTGATTCCTGTTCGCTCAACAATCCAATCATCATTAGTGTCCATTACCTTTGAAAGATCATTATTTGTTATAATTTTCTCTGGTAAATAATGACCCAAACCGGCTATTTTTGAATTGTACATATTTGTGAATTTTTTATTGCAATTTATGGTTTTTAAATTTAAAAAAAAGTGGATATGATAAAGGGATGTATCAATGATACATCCCTTTACTAACTTAACCAAAAAAAAAGTTAATATGAAAGAGTGTAAGTAATGTGTTTTTCATAGCAAATTCCCACAACTAAAAAACTTCTCTTTCTATGATTAAAATAAAACCATTACAAAATTAACTTTTGTTTAATAGTTTTGCAAATTTATTAAACATAAAGGTGTCATTTTGTCACAGACCTTTATTTTGGTACTCCTTTTGAAAGGATGGTTATTTATAAAAAAAAAACAAAAACATGACAAAAGGTAAAATAAACGTCTCAGTAGAAAATATTTTTCCACTCATAAAAAAATTCTTGTACAGTGATCATGAGATTTTTTTAAGAGAATTAATTTCCAATGCTACAGATGCCACATTAAAGCTTAAACACTTGACCAATATTGGCGAAGCCAAAATTGAGTTTGGGAATCCCATCATTGATGTAAAGGTAGATAAGAAGGGCAAAAAAATACACATTATCGACCAAGGTGTTGGAATGACCCAAGAGGAAGTTGAAAAATACATCAATGAAGTTGCTTTTTCGGGGGCAGAAGAATTTTTAGAAAAATATAAGGACAGCGCCAAAGATAGTGGCATCATTGGCCATTTTGGTTTGGGCTTTTATTCTGCATTTATGGTTGCTGAAAAAGTAGAAATTTTTACCAAATCTTACAAAAATGAATCAGGCGCTCATTGGAGTTGTGACGGATCACCATCCTACTCTTTAGAGGCTTTCGACAAAAAAGAAAGAGGAACTGAAATTGTTTTACACATTGCTAAGGATTCCAAAGAATTTTTAGAAGATTCCAAAATTCAGGAGTTGTTGACCAAATACAACAAATTCATGCCTATCCCAATTAGAATGGGAACCAAAGAAGTTTCTCGCACAGAAGGCGAGGGTGAAGATGCCAAAGAAAATAAAGAAACTGTTGATAATATCATCAACAATCCTTCTCCTGCTTGGATAAAAAAACCAGCAGATTTGGAAGATCAAGATTACAAAGACTTCTACCGTGAATTGTATCCAGCGCAGTTTGAAGAACCTTTGTTTAACATTCACTTAAACGTTGATTACCCCTTCAACTTAACGGGTGTTTTATATTTTCCAAAAATTGCAAACGACCTCAACGTACAGCGTGATCGAATTCAACTGTATCAAAACCAGGTCTTTGTGACTGACAACGTGGAAGGAATTGTTCCTGAGTTTTTAACATTGCTCCGTGGAGTCATTGATTCACCAGACATTCCGCTCAACGTTTCTAGAAGTTACTTACAAGCCGATAGTGCTGTTAAAAAAATTAGCAGTTACATTACCCGAAAAGTAGGGGACAAACTCAATTCACTTTTCAAAAACGACCGAGAGGCTTTTCAACAAAAATGGAACGACATTAAAGTTGTTATTGAGTACGG
>JAURCF010000030.1 GCA_030828565.1 Flavobacteriaceae bacterium | reverse complement strand
TAGTATTAATAGGATACATGGGTTCTGGAAAATCTGTGATTGCAAATCGACTTGCTAACAGGCTTGATCTTTCTTTTGTAGACTTAGACGATTTCTTGGAAGAAAAAACAGACAAATCAATTTCCCATATCTTTGAAGAGCATGGGGAATTGGGATTTCGCAATATGGAGCGTCAAGTATTGCATGAGTTGTTAGAAGAGACTTCCAATAAAGTTCTTTCCTTAGGAGGTGGAACTCCCTGTTATTATGACAACATGGATATTGTTCTTCAAAAGGCTACAAATGTGATTTTTCTGGATGTAACTGTTAATGTTTTGGTTGATCGCTTGTGGAAAGAAAAAAACCACCGACCTGTCATTGCTCATCTTGAAACCAAAGAATCGTTGGCTGAATTTGTAGGGAAGCATTTGTTTGAGCGTCGACCTTTTTATCGCAAAGCATCGACAATTATTGTTGTTAATAGACAATCTCCAGATGAAATCGTTCAACAGATCGTTGCGTCCTTATAATTAAATCGCCAAATCGTTTGCTCTCTCCACCGGTTATGTGATTCTTTTAAAGGTATTTTCTTTGGTTAACAGATAGTGTTTTATCACTCCGATAATTTGAATTACTAATAATACCATCATTATTCCCGCCAATATTTCGTGAATATTTAACGGGGTTTTTGTGTAACTATCAATGGCAATGGAATCATTAATATACTTTGCTTGCATGGCTTTAAGATAGCCTCCTGAAAATAAGGATGCAATTCCTGAAACGGATATTCCCAACAACAAGAAATAGAAAGCATTGTGTATCCATACTACGAGTTGATTGTTGAGTTTGGAACCTTTTTTAAGAGCATTGGGACGAGGGTATTTGAAGTAGAAATAAACGCGTAAAATGGTGAGGTTAAATACAAGTAGTCCAATAATGACATGTACTTTCAAAAGCTCATTTTTTTCACTAAAATTCATTCCTTCCATATATTTTCCTAATGGAAACAAGATCAGAATTAAAAGGGTAGTGACCCAGTGAATGACAATTATTCCTTTGTTGTGTTTTTCAGTGGCATTGTGTTGTGTTTTTCATTATTATTAATAATATACCCCATTAAATACTTTGTAAAACAGATTAGAAAACAATGGATTTTTACCGATGATGAAAAACGAAATGTGGGCAATTACACTAAAGTCTAAGATGCGCTTCCAAGGAAGTTTGTTTTTTGAAAAACTATTGCGCAATACATTCAAACATGATTTGCTCAAAATAGAGTTTCGAAAAATTCGGTGTAATAACCGTAGGATTTTCATGTTAGTAGTAAAACTTGGGGTTGTTATATTTTCAAATATACAAAAAAAAAGAAAATTTGGAGTTGTGCTTTCAGCCTAAAGTGACTTTGGAATTTTTAGAATCAAAGACTACTTCTACATTTTCTTGTAGCGATGTGGAGAGTGAAATTCCCTTAAAATCTGCTTTTACGGGATATTTCTTGTGATTTCTATTGACTAAAACAGCCGTCTTAAATTGTTTCAAAGGAACTTTAAGAAAATGATTGACGCTGTAAATTAGCGTAGTGCCCGTATGCAATACATCGTCGACCAATACCAAGGACTTGCTGGTGTAGTCATTAACATCTAACGAAGTGGTGATGGGAGCAAAAGGGTTGGACTTATCAATATGAACTTTGCAAAGAGAAATTTTAGCATCACAGATTTTGCTGAGTGCACCACCAATTTTTTCAGCCAATATATACCCATTAGATGCAATTCCAGCAAGAATGATTTCACCTTCTTGGATATTGCTCTCCAAAACTTGAAAAGCAATGCGACGTATTTTGTGTTCGATCTGTTGGTGATTGAGAATAAGGTTTTCCACTGCTAGCAATTTTTAAAAATCAAAGATACTAAAGTTAAAGGTTTTAATCTTTCTTGCTGTCGTTATCCTTCCAATAATCAGTAATATCACGTCTATCTTTTTTAGTAGGACGTCCTTCTCCTTTGGCTCTGTAATACTCTTTGGAATATTTGAGCAACTCCTGCTGCTCAAATTCTGATTTGGGAGTTAGATCCATACGATAAATATCTACCAATTTTGCACTTACGCGACTGTTGGGCAGATCGGTAATTTTAAGTTTGTGATTAATTTGATTTTTTCGAACAATAATTTCTTGCAAGGGATAAACCTCACGAGAGGGTTTTACCGACTTGTCATCGATACGTACTTGACCCTTGTTACAGGCCTCTGAAGCCATACTACGTGACTTATAATATCGTGTACACCATAAATATTTATCGATTCTCATCTCTTAGTCTAAAAAATGTTAAAGTTGATACAAAAATAGAAGAAAATTGTATCTTGCCAACTCAAATTTTTGATCCTCATGAATAAGTTTTTTCAACCCTTTTTTGCTTTTATAATTGTCTTAATTTCCGTTTTTTCTTGCTCCGAAGATATGTTAAATACTGCAGAGCCTCCTAGAGATTATGCTGAACAATACGATGTTGACAACGATTCATTAATCAATTATTTAAAAACTCATTACTATAATTACGAAGATTTTCAATCGCCTCCAGCCGATGAATTGGTTGAGTTTGAAATTATTGCCATCCCAGAAGGCAATACATCGTTAGTTCCTTTATTTGATCAGGTAAGTACAGAGACAATTACCATTACCAACGCTGACGATGAAGAAATTGAACACAATTATTATTATATCATAGCTCGTGAAGGTGAAGGTGAAAGTCCTTCGGTTGCAGATTCTACTTATGTTACCTACAAAGGAAGTTTATTGAGTGGAACTGTTTTTGATGAAAGAACAACTCCTGTTTGGTTTGATTTAACAGAATTGGTTCGTGGGTTTTCAGATTTTACAACCAAACTTAAAAGAGGTTCATACACAGAGAGCACAGACGGAACCGTTGATTTTATGAATTTTGGAGCTGGAATGGTGTTTATGCCCTCCGGACTCGGGTACTATTCTCAAGCTAGCGGTGTTATTTCATCATATTCACCACTTATATTTACTGTTAACTTATTGACATATAAACAAACAGATCATGACAATGATGGAGTTCCTTCTATCCTCGAGGACTTGAACGGTGATCGTTACTTAATTAATGATGATACTGATTCCGATACGCTTCCCAATTATAGAGATTCTGATGATGACGGAGACGGCACATTAACCAAGGACGAATTGGATACAGACAATGATGGAGTGTATGACGATACCGACATGGACGGAGTTCCGGACTATTTGGATTCCGACAATTCGTAAGTTGTAAAAATTATTTTCTTACTAAAACTTTTTTGGCTGCTGCTTGAATAGCCTCGCTATCCAATCCGTATTTTTTCATCAATTGAGCTGGTGTTCCCGACTCTCCAAACGTATCGTTGGTAGCAACAAATTCTTGTGGTACAGGTGTATTTTTGACAAGTACTCTAGAAATACTTTCTCCCAATCCTCCTAAGTGATTGTGTTCTTCACACGAAACCAAACAACCTGTTTTTGCCACAGACTTAAGAATAATAGCTTCGTCCAACGGCTTGATGGTATGAATGTTTATAACTTCGGCAGAAATACCCTCAGATTCCAATGCTTCTGCAGCAAGTAATGCTTCCCAAACCAAGTGACCTGTAGCAACAAGCGTTACATCAGTTCCTTCGTTTAGCATAATTCCTTTTCCAATTTCAAAAGAACCGTTTTCAGGAGTAAAATTAGCGACTTTAGGCCGCCCAAATCGAAGATAAACAGGACCTTCATAATCAGCGATAGCCATCGTAGCTGCTTTGGTTTGGTTAAAATCACAAGGATTAATCACTACCATTCCGGGCAACATTTTCATCAATCCAATATCTTCTAAAATTTGATGCGTAGCTCCGTCTTCCCCTAGGGTAAGACCAGCGTGTGAAGCACAAATTTTTACATTTTTATCCGAATAAGCAATCGACTGTCTAATTTGGTCATAAACACGTCCTGTAGAGAAATTAGCAAAAGTTCCGGTAAAAGGAATTTTTCCACCAATAGTCAAACCGGCAGCGATTCCCATCATATTTGCTTCCGCAATTCCTATTTGAAAAAAGCGTTCGGGATTTTCGGCAATAAACTGCTCCATTTTTAAGGAACCAATTAAATCGGCACACAAAGCAACCACATTGGGGTTGGTTCGTCCTAATTCGGTTAAACCAGCTCCAAATCCTGATCGTGTATCTTGTTTTCCTGTGTCTGTATATTTTTTCATCAATGCGAGTTGTTCAAATTAATAGTCTCCTAAAGTTTCAGGATTTTGAGATAAGGCGTTTTTGAGTTGGTCGTCACTGGGTGCTTTTCCGTGCCAAGCATGGGTATGCATCATAAAGTCAACACCATTGCCCATTTCGGTATAAAGCAAAACACAAATTGGTTTTCCTTTTCCTGTCCGACTTTTGGCCTCGTTTATACCCTCAACAATTGCTTCAATGTCATTTCCTTTGGAAATTTCTAAAACATCCCAGCCAAACGATGTGAATTTATCTTTCAAGCTCCCCATATGAAGAACATCGTCGGTAGTTCCATCAATTTGTTTTCCATTTACATCAATTGTCGCAATATAATTGTCAACATTTTTGGCGGAAGCATACATAATGGCTTCCCAGTTTTGACCTTCTTGCAATTCTCCATCTCCGTGAAGACTGTAAACCAAATGCGAATCTTTATTGAGTTTTTTAGCCAAAGCCGATCCAATTGCTACTGACATTCCTTGCCCCAATGAGCCGGATGCGATTCGAACTCCTGGAAGCCCTTCGTGCGTGGTTGGATGCCCTTGAAGTCGGGAGTTTATCAAACGAAAAGTATTTAACTCTTCCACTGGAAAATATCCAGAACGTGCCAAAACACTATAAAAGACAGGTGAAATATGTCCGTTGGATAAGAAAAATAAGTCTTCGTCGACGCCGTTCATTTCAAAACCAGGCTTTCGCTCCATGATGTTTTGAAATAAAACGCTTATAAACTCCGTGCATCCAAGCGATCCGCCTGGGTGTCCGGAATTGACTTTGTGAACCATTCGAAGAATATCTCGACGAACTTGAGTTACAAACGACTCCATTTGAAGGGTTGTTGACATAGCTGTTTTTTTAGATCCCCAAAAATACCATTTACTGTGAGGTATACAAACCCTCGGGCTTGTTTTTTTTCAACGAAATTGTTAAGTATTTAACAATTTTAAACACTAACGGAAACCAAACAAACTTAGTTGGTTATCTTTGCCGTCATTATATGAAATTTACACTACAACATACCGACCCAAAATCTAAGGCACGAGCAGCGACATTGGCCACTGATCATGGAGTTATTGAAACTCCCATTTTCATGCCTGTTGGAACCGCTGCTACCGTTAAAGGAGTTCATCAACGCGAGTTGAAAAATGATATCAATCCTGATGTGATTTTGGGGAATACGTATCACTTATATCTTCGTCCAGGTATCGAAATTATTGAGCAAGCCGGCGGTTTGCATCAGTTTATGGGTTGGGACCGAAACATTCTTACGGATAGTGGTGGATATCAGGTGTATTCTCTTTCTTCGAACCGCAAAATCAAAGAAGAAGGTGTGAAATTCAAATCGCATATTGATGGTTCTTATCACGTATTTACCCCCGAAAATGTGATGGATATTCAGCGAAGCATAGGTGCAGATATCATCATGGCATTTGACGAATGCACCCCTTATCCGTGTGATTATAAATATGCAAAACGTTCAATGCACATGACTCATCGATGGTTGGATCGTTGTTTGGAACAGCTCAAAAAAACGTCTCCTAAATACAATTACGAACAAACCTTTTTTCCCATTGTTCAGGGAAGCACTTATACAGACCTTAGAGTTCAATCGGCGGAGTATATTGCCAATGCAGGAGCTGAAGGAAACGCGATTGGAGGGCTTTCTGTTGGAGAACCAGCTGAAGAAATGTATGCTATGGCTGATGCCGTTTGCACTGTATTACCTGAAGACAAGCCACGTTATTTAATGGGAGTGGGAACACCTATCAATCTTTTGGAAAACATAGCTTTGGGAGTTGATATGTTCGATTGTGTTTTGCCTACTCGAAACGCCCGAAATGGAATGCTATTTACCTCAGAGGGAACAATCAATATTAAAAACAAAAAATGGGAGAATGATTTCTCATGCATTGACACGATGGCTCACACCTATGTCGACACAGATTACTCAAAAGCGTATCTACGACATTTATTTTCGGTCAATGAATATTTGGGGAAACAAATTGCTACGATACACAACCTAGGATTTTATATGTGGTTGGTTCGTGAGGCAAGAAAACATATCTTAGCGGGTGATTTTGCGAGTTGGAAAAACACCATGGTTAATCAAATGAACAAACGTCTGTAACATTGAAAATCCTAGATCGTTATATCATCACAAAGTACTTGAGCACCTTTTTGGTCATGCTTTTTTTGTTTATACCTATTGGTATTTTGGTAGATATTTCTCAAAAAATAGATAATTTCAAGGAGCATGAGGTGCCAACAAATCAAATATTGTGGTACTACTTCGATTTTATTTGGTTTTTTGGTAACATGCTATTTCCGATATTTCTATTTTTATCGGTCATTTGGTTTACTTCTAAAATGGCCAATGATACTGAAATCATTGCAATTTTAAGTTCGGGAATCTCCTTTTATCGA
Source organism: Flavobacteriaceae bacterium (assembly GCA_030828565.1). Classification (GTDB taxonomy): domain Bacteria; phylum Bacteroidota; class Bacteroidia; order Flavobacteriales; family Flavobacteriaceae; genus JAQWSC01. The sequence goes on along the minus strand of JAURCF010000030.1, from coordinate 12,596 downwards.
TACTTACGCCCTTTTATGATTGCAGCCTCTATTATTGCTTTGGGTGCCTTGATTGTAGGAATGTTTATTGTTCCCATGACCAACAAAAGCTTTCACGAATTTCAGTTTGAATATCTTAAAAAAGGAAAAAATGACCGCCAAACTGCCAACCTTTTTAAGCAATTGAATGAAAACGATTATGTATATGTAAGCAGCTATAACCCCAATCGTGGGCTAGCATATAATTTTACCTACGAACATTTTGAAGGCAATAAGCTACAATATAAAATAGCAGCCCGTAACATTCGATGGCTTGAGAAAGACAGTTTGTATCGCTTGACGGAATATTTTAAAAGAACCATTATTGAAGATAAAGAATACATTGAATCCAAATCACGTTTAGATACTTTATTTTCGTTTGAAATGAGAGAACTTTCTCCTGTAACCTATATGTCTCAAACGCTCAATTACTTTGAACTCAATGATTTTATTGAGTCGGAAAGAGCGAGTGGTTCTCCTCTAATCAACAATCATTTAATGGTAAGAAACAAGCGCTGGAGTTTGCCTTTTTCTGCTTTTATTCTTACAATTATTTCTGTTGCAGTAGCTTCTTTCAAACGAAGAGGAGGGATGGGGATAAACTTAGCATTGGGAATAATACTAGCCTTTACCTTTGTGTTTTTTGACAAAGTATTTGAAGTTATGGTCGATAAGTCTGGAATGAGCCCTTATTGGGGTGCATGGATGCCGAATCTCATTTTTGGAGTTATAGCCATTGGATTGTTGCGCTATGCAAAAAGATAGCCTCAATAATTCTCTTCACCTTCACTTTATAGTGATCATCTTTGGCTTTACAGCCATTTTGGGAGCACTCATTTCCATTGAAGCCTTGCCGCTAGTTTGGTATCGGATGTCCATAGCTTCGTTATTGGTTTTTTTACTAATGTTTTTTCTAAAGATTTCTTTTAGAATTTCTCGATCCATGCTATTAGGATTTGTTATTGCGGGTATTTTAATTGCACTGCATTGGGCAACCTTTTTTCATGCAATCAAAGTATCCTCAGTTTCACTTACCTTGTCTATTTTGTCATCCGGCGCTCTTTTTACTGCTTTTTTAGAACCCCTTTTTTACAGAAGAAAAATTATCGGTTACGAAGTTTTTTTTGGGCTTTTGGTTATTGCGGGTTTAGTACTGGTGCTGAAAACTCAAGTAGGGGTAGAGGAAGGAATTTTCTACGCATTCATTTCGATTATTTTATCGGTGTTTTTTACTTTGGTTAATGGAAAATTTGCTCAAAAATACGATGCGCGTGTTATTTCCTTTTATGAGCTCCTGACCGGAACCATTACCGTTTCCCTTATTTTAGCCTTTACAGGTGGATTTACCCCTGACTTTTTCCAGCTGTCTTCCACGGACTGGATATGGCTTTTGGTTTTAGCCTTGGTTTGTACTGCCTACGCTTTTATTGTTTCCATTAAAGTAATGAAATTTGTGAGTCCTTATTCGGTTATGTTAGCAATTAACATGGAGCCTGTTTATGGGATTTTATTGGCCTATTTTATTTTCAAAGAAACCGAAACGATGCCTTCAACCTTTTATTTTGGGACTTTACTCATTGTAATCTCTGTGCTATTAAACGGATTCCTTAAGTTAAAAACTAGATCCAATTAATCGCCAAATTCTGTTCGAACCCTTAGAAAGTTTTTTATATTTGTATGAACAATTCAAAACCAATCATGGAGTATTTAGACTTTGAATTACCTATCAAAGAATTGGAAGACCAACTTCAAAAATGTCAAATTTTAGGAAGTGAAAGCGAGGTTGATGTTACCAATACTTGCGAACAGCTATCAAAAAAACTCGAAGAGTTAAAGATCGAAATTTACAAAAATGTAACTCCTTGGCAGCGTGTACAGCTTTCCAGACACCCATCACGGCCCTACACCATGGATTATATCAAAGCCTTAACGGACGATGTTTTCCTTGAATTGCACGGAGATCGAACTGTAAAAGACGATAAAGCCATGATTGGCGGTTTGGGAAAAATTGGTAATCAAAGCTTTATGTTTATTGGACAACAAAAAGGATACAATACCAAAACACGTCAATACAGAAACTTTGGGATGGCCAATCCTGAAGGCTATCGTAAAGCACTGCGATTGATGAAATCCGCAGAAAAATTTGGCATTCCCGTCGTATCATTCATTGATACACCCGGAGCTTATCCTGGGTTGGAGGCTGAAGAACGTGGACAAGGAGAAGCCATTGCTCGTAATATTCTAGAAATGTCACGCCTAAAAACGCCCGTTATCGTAATTGTAATCGGAGAAGGAGCCTCGGGAGGCGCTTTAGGAATTGGTGTCGGTGATAAAGTCATGATGCTTGAAAACACCTGGTATTCTGTTATTTCACCCGAATCTTGTTCCTCTATTTTGTGGCGAAGTTGGGAGTTCAAAGAACAAGCCGCCGAAGCTTTGAAGCTTACAGCGGAAGACATGAAAAAGAACAAATTAGTAGATAGCATTATCAAAGAACCCCTAGGAGGAGCGCATTCGGATCGCAAGGCTATTTTTGATACAGTAAAAAAGACCATTCTAAAAACATACTCCGATCTGAGTAAGTTATCTACCCAAGAATTGGTCAGTCAGCGTATGGAAAAGTTCTCTCAAATGGGAGTTTACGAAGAATAAATTATTCAATGCAATGCTGCTTTATTTTTGAGCAGCTATTAACAATTTTAGCTTACTTATTAACAATCGTGTGTGGGCTTTTTTTGTGGCATTCTGCGACTAATTATTATGTCAACCCTCTTCTTTTTTATACCTTAGAATCATGAAAAAAATTAAGCCAGCCACATCCTACACAGAAGATTCCAGTTCTTTGGTTTCTTTGGTAAAAGGAAAAATTCCTCCACAAGCACTTGATCTTGAGGATGTTGTATTGGGAGCCATGATGATTGATAAAAAAGGGGTGGATACTGTAATTGATATATTACAACCCGAAGCTTTCTATAAACAGGCGCACCAACATATTTATGAAGCCATTATTAAGCTCTTTGAAAATACAGAGCCTATTGATTTGGTAACTGTATCTGCTCAACTTCGTAAAGATTCCAAACTTGACCAAGTTGGAGGTGATTTTTATTTGGTTCAATTGACACAAAAAGTATCTTCATCGGCGCATATTGAATTCCATGCTCGCATTATTCTTCAAAAATTCATTCAAAGAAGTTTGATTAAAATTTCGAATGAAATTATTGAAGAAGCTTATGACGAAACCAAAGACGTTTTTGAAATGCTTGACAAAGCAGAATCAAAACTCTATGACGTTACACAAGGGAACATCAAAAAATCTACCGAAACTGCACAAAACTTGGTAATTCAAGCCAAAAAGAAAATTGAAGATATTGCCAACAAAGAAGGAATGAGTGGGGTTCCCTCTGGATTCAATGATGTTGACAAATTGACCTCGGGTTGGCAACCAAGTGATTTGGTAATTATAGCCGCTCGTCCGGGGATGGGAAAAACAGCGTTGACCTTGTCTATGGCACGAAATATTGCCGTTTTACAAAACATACCGGTTGCTTTCTTTTCGTTGGAAATGTCATCCATTCAGTTAATTACTCGGTTGATTTCTTCCGAAACAGGACTTTCTTCCGAAAAACTTCGTACAGGTAAATTGGAAAAACACGAGTGGGAACAACTCAATGTTAAGGTTTCGAGTCTCGAAAAAGCACCTCTATTCATCGATGACACCCCCTCGTTATCTATTTTTGATTTACGAGCAAAAGCCCGACGTCTTTCTTCTCAGCATGGAATCAAATTGATCATCATTGACTATTTGCAATTGATGACTTCGGGAGGTTCTAGCAAAACTGGAAATAGAGAACAAGAAATTTCAACCATTTCTAGAAATTTAAAGGCACTCGCTAAAGAGCTCGATATTCCCGTAATCGCACTTTCGCAATTATCACGGGCTGTTGAAACGCGAGGGGGTAGCAAAAGACCTTTGTTATCTGACCTCAGGGAGTCGGGAGCGATTGAACAAGATGCCGATATTGTTTCATTTATATACCGTCCTGAATACTACAAAATTGATGAGTGGGATGATGAAGAAAGAACGCCTTCCAATGGACAAGCAGAATTTATAGTTGCCAAACACCGTAACGGTGGATTGGAAAACATTCGTTTGAAGTTTATTGGTCACCTTGGTAAATTCGATAATCTGGATACTTTTGATACTCCTTTTGAATTTCAATCCAAAATCAATTCGGACTCCGACAATCCTTTTGAATCTGGAAATGCGCTGCCCAAAACCAATCCCAACCAAGCCTTTGGTTCTGAATCAGACGAAGACGATATTCCATTTTAATGCAAAAAAAAAACCTGCTTAAAGCAGGTTTTTTTTATACAAACGAGAGAATTTATTTATTTGATTTTGTCCACAATAGCCTTAAAAGCTTCTGGGTGGTTCATGGCTAAGTCAGCTAAAACTTTACGATTAAGCGCAATGTTAGCAGCTTTAACTTTTCCCATGAATTCTGAATAAGACATGCCGTGCAAACGAGCACCTGCGTTGATACGAATGATCCACAATGCTCGAAATGTACGTTTTTTGTTTCTACGATCGCGGTAAGCATAAAGCATTGCTTTATCAACCGCATTTTTAGCAATGGTCCAAACGTTTTTACGACGTCCAAAATATCCTTTTGCTTGTTTTAGCACTTTTTTTCTCCGTGCTCGGGAGGCTACTGAATTTACTGATCTTGGCATAATTTACTTTTTTTGTAGGAGGCGGTAACTTTCATACACTTGATGAGCCTCACTCCATGGTTAATAATTGATTGAACCGTCAAAGAATTACTTGAGTCTAAGTTGTTCTTTGATGCTGTTGGCATCATGGTCATGAACTAATGTTCCATGTGTCAACTTTAGCTTTCGCTTTTTAGACTTTTTCGTCAAAATATGACTCTTAAAAGCGTGCTTTCTTTTGATTTTACCAGTTCCTGTAAGCTTGAATCGCTTTTTGGCACTGGATTTTGTTTTCATTTTAGGCATTGTTTCCTATTTTAATTCTCGCTTGTTATTTTTTCGGATTGATAAACATAATCATCCGTTTTCCTTCTAATTTTGGCAATTGCTCTACCTTACCATAGTCTTCAAGTTCTTGAGCCAACCTTAATAATAAAATTTGCCCTTGCTCTTTAAAAATAATAGATCGGCCTTTGAAAAACACAAAAGCTTTCAGTTTGGCTCCTTCAGACAAAAATTTGATTGCGTGTTTCTTTTTAAACTCATAATCGTGCTCGTCAGTTTGTGGACCAAAACGTATTTCTTTAATTGTAACTTTCGTAGACTTTGATTTCAAGGCCTTTTCTCTTTTTTTCTGCTCGTACAAGAACTTTTTATAGTCCATAATTTTACAAACAGGAGGAACAGCGTTTGGAGAAATTTCTACCAAATCCGATTCCAACTCCTGAGCCATAGTAAGTGCTTTTCGAGTAGGATAAACACCTACTTCGATATTTTCTCCTACCAAACGAACTTCTTCTGCACGAATTTTTTCATTAATTCTGTGCTTGTCTTCTTTAATTATTCGGGCGGGACCTCGACTCCTTTTTCTACGTATTGCTATAACTAAGTAATTTAATTAAATGTTTTTAATGTCTTGTTTACTTCTTTTTCAATGAACTTAACAAATTCAATTTCGGTAAACATTCCCATATCTTCGCCTCCATGTTTTCTCAGAGAAAGTGTTTCTTCAGAGGCTTCTTTTTCCCCAATAATAATCATATAGGGTGTTTTATTCATTTCAGCTTCTCGAATTTTCTTTCCAACGGTCTCATTTCGACAATCGATAAGGGCGCGAATTTCGTGATTTTCTAGTGATTTTAAAACTTTTTGAGCGTATTTTTCATATTTCTCTCCAACAGGCAGTATTATTACTTGCGAAGGGGTTAGCCACAACGGGAAATTTCCTCCGGTGTGCTCTAGCAAAATGGCAACAAAACGTTCCATACTTCCAAAGGGTGCTCGATGAATCATCACCGGTCGATGGAGACCGTTATCACTGCCTTTGTAGGTCAAATCAAAGCGCTCAGGCAGATTGTAATCGACCTGTATGGTTCCCAATTGCCAATTCCTTCCAAGTGCATCTTTTACCATAAAGTCTAGCTTAGGACCGTAAAAAGCAGCCTCTCCATATTCTACAACATAATTTAATTCTTTGGATTTGGCAGCATTCAATATGGCTTGTTCTGCTTTTTCCCAATTTTCATCAGATCCGATATATTTTTCGGGTTTTTTGGGGTCTCGTAAAGAAACTTGAGCTGTAAAATTTTCAAATCCTAAAGATCCAAATACATAAAGCACAAGATCAATTACATTTTTAAATTCCTGATCCAATTGATCGGGCATACAAAAAATATGCGCATCGTCTTGTGTAAATCCACGCACCCGAGTCAATCCGTGAAGCTCACCGCTTTGTTCATATCTGTAAACGGTTCCAAACTCGGCAAATCGTTTGGGAAGCTCTTTATAACTCCAGGGTTTTGAGTTGTATATTTCACAATGATGTGGGCAATTCATGGGCTTTAACAAAAATTCCTCTCCCTCGGCTGGGGTTTGGATGGCTTGAAAGCTATCGGCTCCATATTTTTCGTAATGGCCCGACGTAACGTACAAATCTTTATTTCCAATATGGGGAGTGACTACTTGTTCGTAGCCCGCTTTTTGTTGTGCTTTTTTAAGAAAATTCTCTAAACGTTCCCGCAAGGCAGCTCCTTTTGGAAGCCAAAGTGGAAGTCCTTGTCCTACTTTTTGGGAAAAAGTAAACAATTCCAGTTCTTTTCCTAATTTTCTGTGATCTCTTTTTTTAGCCTCTTCTAACAAGGCTAAATATTCAGTCAATTCTTTTTGTTTTGGAAACGAAATTCCATACACACGAGTTAATTGTGTTTTGGTTTCATCGCCTCTCCAATAGGCTCCAGCTACGCTGAGTAATTTCACGGATTTGATTATTCCAGTGTGAGGAACATGACCTCCTCTACATAGGTCAGTAAAAGAATCGTGATCGCAAAAAGTAATGGTTCCATCCTCTAAATTATCGATCAGTTCAACTTTGTATTCATTGTTTTGACTTTTGTAATACGAAAGAGCTTCGTCTTTGGAAGCCGAACGCATAGAAAATGTGTGCTTTCCGCGAGCAATTTCAAGCATTTTTTTCTCAATTTCTCCCAAATCACGATCCGAAAGCGTGTATTCCCCAAAATCTACATCGTAATAAAACCCATTCTCGATAGCAGGTCCAATAGTGAGTTTGATGCCTGGGTATAGCAATTCAAGAGCTTGCGCTAGAACATGAGCAGATGAATGCCAAAAAGCTTTTTTTCCTTCCGGTTGTTGCCAGGTGTAAAGCACCAATGCCCCGTCCTCTTCCAAAGGAGTTTGCGTCTCTACAGTCCTAGAATTGAATGAAGCCGAAATAATATTTCGAGCGAGTCCTTCACTAATTTCTCTGGCTATATCGAAAGGAGTGGTTCCTTTAGCTACTGATTTTATGGCCCCGTCGGGTAATGTAATCTGAATCATGTATTCATTTCAATTGATGCACAAATATACTAGGATTGCATGAGTATGCAATCATGTCTCTTACTTTTTACCAAGAATGGCGTCTACAATTTTTTTAATTCCCAAAAACCCTTGAATAATTGCAAATAGACACATTATTAGCCCTATGGAAAGTATAAAATAATACCAAGGATGGCCCTCATTTTTAAAAGCTTGATATATAAATGTTGGTCCAGTAAACATTAAGATCAATGTAATTGCCATTTTTCGAACTCCTTGAGCTAAAAGTTTATCCATTTTCTTGAAAATTAGTAATTACAGACCGAACATTTCCGTGTTTTTTTAAAAGTATTTCAGCTTGATTTTTGGTGATTCCCAATTCATCAATAATCATTGCAATGCCACGATGCTTTAGTTTTGAGTTGGATAGCTGCATATCGACCATTTTATTTCCCTTAATATGCCCCAATTGCGTCATCGTGATTGTTGAAATCATGTTCAAAATCATTTTTTGCGCTGTCCCAGCCTTCATTCTCGAGCTTCCTGTCACCACTTCGGGACCAACCAAAACTTCTATAGGATATTGAGCTACTTGGGATAGGGGACTTCCTGGGTTGCATGTAATGCATCCTGTAGAAACACCATTTTTATGACAGGCTTCTAATGCACCAATCACATAGGGCGTAGATCCAGATGCAGCAATTCCAACAACAATATCGTTGGAGGTCACTTTATGTTCTTTCAAATCAATCCATCCCTGATGGGTGTCATCTTCTGCAAATTCTACGGATTTTCGAATTGCTAAGTCGCCACCCGCAATGATTCCAACAACCCGGTCTGGAGATACTCCAAAAGTAGGAGGGCACTCAGACGCATCTAAAATTCCTAATCGTCCACTTGTTCCAGCGCCTATATAAAAGAGGCGTCCGCCTTTTTTCAACTGCCTTATTACCTGCTCAGTGAGTTTTTGTATGGAAGGCAAAATAGATTTAACAGCCAGTGCCACTTTTTGATCTTCCGTATTAATAACCAATAGCAGTTGCTCAACCGATTGTTGTTCTAGGTTTTGGTAAAGGGATTCGGATTCTGTAATTTTTTCAAATGGCATTCTCAAAGATAACTTATTCTGCTGTAAACGGAACTTGATCTTTTTCGGAAATTCTAAAATATCCTAGTGGAAAATTTTCGGGATGGGTACTGTTTTCAATATTGCCTCTAAGGATTGAAGAAGGAGTAGAGAATGGACCGCCTCCGTCTTGACCACTTTGCGCAAGCAAAATTCGAAAGTAGTTGTATGCCGCTTCGTCTATTCCAAGCATACTGATATAAATTTCTTGATTTTTAGGAAAATCTTCGTCGTAAAAAAAGGAAAACGAAAAATCACTTCCGTCATAAAACTTATCCGTACCTATAAAGTAATTGTTGTATCCAAAATCAATAAAATAAAAATCTTCACGGTCTTTAACATCTTGATACGATATAATGATTTCGGTTTCATCTCCTGTGAATAATGTTTGGTTGCCTTGAACAACACTTTTGATGGGTACTGAGCGAACCAACTGAGAAATAGCTTCATAAATTTCCCCATCAACATTGATGGTTAATTGATATTGCGAAAGGGTATCAAGCAATACATTTTCTTTGGTATAAGTTCCAGCTTCACTGCTTTCACTGATATTCCAAATTTCGTTTGATGATAAATTCGTAATCGTTACATCGGCTGCAGAAACGGGTGGAATTTGTGCATCAAAATAATTTGAGGTAGTCATCAATCTGACTTCAACATTTGCCTTTTGAGTATCATATACTGATTTTGTAATCAAAGCATCGATTACCAGTTTTTGCGGAGCAGAAGGAACCTCTAACTCAATAACTTCTTCGCAACTGTAAAGCAATACGAGAACTAATAAAAGGAATGATTTCTTCATTTTAAAACTTAAAATTATAGGTGATTGCGGGAACAATTCCAAAAATAGAAAAACGCACTGCTTCGTTTGTCATTGTTTTCGTATTTTGTCTAAAAGCAATGGATGCGGCATTTTTACGGTTGTACAAGTTGTAGATACCAAAAACCCATTCATTCTTCCAGCGTTTTTGTTTTTTAGGAGTGTAAGTTGCTGAAATGTCCATGCGATGATAGGCAGGCAGACGGTTTTCGTTTCGAAGCCCATAATTTGGGGCCACGATACCGGCAATCTCATATTGACCGTTGGGATAGGTGACAGGCTGTCCCGTTTGAAGAATAAAATTTCCATTCAAACGCCATTTTTCACTTAAAAGATAGCTTCCAGTTAGGCTTAAATCGTGGGTTTTGTCATGCGGAGTATTGTACCATTCTCCTTGATTGATTCCAGGATCACCCTGCCCAATTCCTAACGTTTTTTGTTCAGATTTTGATAGGGTATAGGCAAGCCACCCCTGAAAAGCACCTCGTGTTTTTTTAAATAAAATCTCCAACCCATAAGCCCTCGATTTTCCGTTCAACAAAACACGCTCAATGGCTTCGTTGGCAACCAAATCCGCGCCATCAATATAATCCAATCTGTTGTCAATGTCTTTATAGAATACTTCGGTTTGAAGCGAATAGCTGGGGTTGTATTTTTTAAAATACCCTAACGCCCATTGATCCAGCTGTTGTGGCTCGATATAGGGCCCACTTGGCGCCCAAACATCAAGAGGAGTTGGGGAATTGGTATTTGAAATCAGATGTAAATACTGATTGATTCGGTTGTAACTTAATTTCAACGAGTAATCCTGTACTCCGTATGAAAGCGTAAGTCGTGGTTCAAAATGAGTGTAATTTTGAATGGATTTTGTAGTGCTTGTTTCTGAATTCTGACCAACAACAGAGGCACTTTGATAAATTCCTAATTGTGAATTATAAACAACGGGCAAATCATTTGCATACAGGTTCATACCTTTTTGACCGAAACGAATAAAATGATTGATTCGAAGACCGTATTGAATAGCAAAACGCTCGCTAACTTGCTGCGTTGCATCGGCATAAAGAGACCCCTCAAATGCTGTTTTTTTATCCAATTGACTTGGGTTGATACCTGAGGTAGCACGATTGGGTTCAATACTTCCTGGGTTAAAAGTATAATGAATGGCATTAACGCCAAAATTCAATAAGGTTTTGTCGGTGATATAGTTTTTAAAATCATATTTAAGATTGAAATTTTGTATACCAGAATCCCAATTGAAACCTACGAAATCAAGCGTAAGCCCATAATAGTAATCACTATAAATAAGAGATAAGTTAGAAAACAATTTGGGAGAAAATATATGATTCCAACGAAGGTTAAATACGCTATTTCCATATACTGCTAAAAAGCTTTGATTGACATTAAAAACATCTCTTCCAAAATAACCCGAAAGAAAAACACGATTTTTTTTATCAAATTGATAACTCAATTTGGTATTAAGGTCATAAAAATAAGCACTGTTGGGGTTGTCGGAGAGTTTTAAAAACAAATGTGCATAGGTTCCCCTAGCTCCCAGTAAAAAAGATCCTTTGTCTTTTTGTAAAGGACCTTCAGCAATCAATCGGCTGGAAATAAGGCCTATTCCACCATTCATTTTAAATTGCTTACTGTTTCCTTCTTTTTGATAAATATCCAAAACTGAAGATACTCTTCCGCCATATTTTGCAGGAATTCCTCCTTTGTAAAGTTTTAAATCTTTTATAGCATCTGGATTGAACACAGAAAAGAACCCAAACAAATGTGAAGAATTGAAAATCGTTGCTTCGTCAAGGGTGATGAGGTTTTGATCGGCGGCACCTCCTCGAACATTAAATCCTGAAGCCCCTTCTCCAGCGCTGCTTATTCCTGGTAACAATTGAATGGCTTTGAGAACATCTGCCTCTCCTAGAACAGTAGGGGTTTGTTGAATGGTTTCAGCAGTTAGACTGTTCAAGCTCATTTGAGGCTTTCGAATTACAATATCTTCAATAGAAGAAGAAACTACAACTTCTTCAAGCTGTTCAGATACTGCGTTCAAGGCAAAGTTGAGCTCACTATTTTTAGTTAAATCGACTTGAGTTTTTAGTTCTTTAAAGCCTAAAAACCGAACATAAACTTCATAGACACCGCTAGGTACAGAAATTGAATAAAACCCATAGGAATTTGTAACCGTTCCGGTATTCAGTGCCGGAATAAGAATTGTAACACCAATAAGGCTTTCATTGCTTTCTGATGCAGAAATGAGTCCGCTAAGTGTTGCTTTTTTTTGAGCACTTATAAAGAAAGTGCAAAAAAACAAAGCTGTGGTAATAAAGTATTTTTTCATCAAAAAAGCGTTTTCTAATCCTCAAACAATCAATCTGCACTTGCCTCTTAAGACGAAAAATAAATTATGCAATTCTTTCGTCTAAATTTTCTTTAAGGGCTGCTAGAAATTCTTGTGTAGTCAAATAATGTTCTCTACTGAGGTTCTTCTCGTGAATCAACAAAGCCAAATCTTTTGTCATTTTTCCGCTTTCCACAGTAGCAATACAAACTTCTTCCAAGATAGTACAAAAATCAATAAGCTCATGATTGTTGTCTAATTTGCCTCGATGAGCCAGTCCACGAGTCCAAGCAAAAATGGAAGCAATGGGATTGGTAGAAGTTTCTTTACCTTGTTGGTGTTGACGGTAGTGTCGGGTCACAGTTCCGTGTGCAGCTTCGGCTTCCATGGTTTTTCCGTCAGGAGTTACCAAGGTTGAAGTCATCAGTCCTAGCGAACCGAATCCTTGAGCAACCGTATCAGACTGAACATCGCCGTCATAGTTTTTACATGCCCAAACAAATCCTCCGTTCCATTTCATTGCAGCAGCAACCATGTCGTCAATCAAACGATGCTCATAGGTAATGCCTGCTTCCTCAAAACGTGATTTGAATTCGTTATCAAACACTTCTTGAAAAATATCTTTGAAACGTCCGTCATAGGCTTTTAGAATGGTATTTTTTGTAGATAAGTACAAAGGCCATCCTTTGGTTAGTGCCTGATTCATACACGATCGAGCAAAGCCGTAAATGGAAGAATCAATATTGTACATACTCATT
>JAURCF010000018.1 GCA_030828565.1 Flavobacteriaceae bacterium | reverse complement strand
TCCGCTACTTTTCATATACAAGACCGTTGCCAGTAATACCTGAAAATCCATTTTCACATTAAAAAACAGTATTAAATTTGGAAAATGTTACCTTTTTAGGTAACTTCGTTTTGAATTTAACGACTAACAAGTTGGGCGAATTTAAAAGAGAAATAGGATTTTACGAAAACCACTTTAAAAATTTCTATTTAAAACAGTCGCTCATTGTTCGTAAGAAAATAGATTGGACTCTTTTGCTTTTGAGAAATACTCGAATTGTTCCAAAGAAATTTTTAAAAAAACTTATGAATACTGACGGACTTTGGGAAGTACGAATTTCAGCAGGAAATGGAATATTCAGAATTTTCTGTTTTTTCGACAAAGGAAATTTAATAATTCTGCTGAGCGGATTTCAAAAGAAAACGCAGAAAACACTCACAAAGGAAATTAAAAAAGCGGAACGATTAAAGAAAGAATATTATAAAAACAAATGATAACTTAAAAGTGGCGAGCACCACTATAACCACGGCAAGTTAAGTTATGAAAGCAGATAAAAGAATTACATCTTTTGATGACCATTTAGACGAACAATACGGAAAAATCGGAACTGAATCTCGTGATGAATTTCAAGAAGAATTTGAAACATTTAAAATTGGAGTTTTAATTCAAGAGGCACGAAAAAAACAACATTTGACCCAACAACAACTTGCTGAAAAAGTAGGAACAACTAAAAACTATATTTCTCGAATCGAGAATAACGCAAGTGATATTAGACTTTCAACTTTAATGCGAATCATCCGAGAAGGATTAGGAGGAAATCTGAAATTATCAATGGATATTTAACAACTGAAAAATAAGTACTACTGACAACACCGTGTATAATTAATGGCTGGTTCTTGCCTATTTACGAAAATCTTAGCAGATTTTCTATTCGGTTTTTATTTGATAAATTAGTTGCTTAAACACGCCACTAATCGTACACAAGTTCCTTACCCATGGCGTTTTCTGGCCAACAGGGTATTTTGAAGTAACATAGCAATGGTCATAGGACCCACACCGCCTGGAACAGGCGTAATATAGCTCGCTTTTTCTTTTACTGCTTCAAAATCAACATCTCCTGTAATGACATAGCCCTTGGGATGGTTGGCATCGGGAACGCGTGTTATTCCTACATCAATGACAATAGCTCCTTTTTTGATCATATCGGCTGTCAAAAAATTAGGAACTCCCAAAGCCGAAATCACAATATCGGCTTCGCGCGTGTACTGTTCGATGTTTTGGGTTCTACTGTGAGTCAATGTAACAGTAGCATTTCCTGGATTTCCTTTGCGACTCATCAAAATGCTCATCGGTCTTCCTACAATATGGCTTCGCCCAATCACTACGGTATGCTTTCCTTGGGTATCGACTTCATAGCGCTTTAACAACTCCATGATTCCAAAAGGGGTTGCTGGAATAAACGTTTCCATATCCAACGCCATTTTTCCAAAATTCGTCGGATGAAAACCATCAACATCTTTGTCGGGATCAACAGCCATGAGTACTTTTTCTTCATTGATGTGCTTGGGCAATGGCAATTGAACAATAAATCCATCGATATTGGGATCGTTGTTAAGTTGATCGATTTGGTCCAACAAAGCTTCTTCAGAAGTAGCTTCGTCGAGATGAATGAGTGTGGATTCAAACCCAATTCGTTTGCAAGAACGTACCTTGCTGCCTACATAGGTAAGGCTAGCCCCGTCTTGTCCTACCAAAACAGCCGCCAAATGCGGAGTGCGTTCGCCACGCAATTTCATTTGGCTTACTGTTGCCGCAATTTCTTCTTTAATTTGATTGGAGGTTTTCTTTCCGTCTAAAAGTATCATACTAGTTATTTTATCGCATTCCTTGCATCATCTGCATGAGTTTGTTGGAGCCTCCACCCTGCATCATTTTCATCATTTTACTCATTTGCTCAAACTGTTTCAAAAGTTTGTTGACATCTTGAATGGTTTGACCCGATCCAGAAGCAATACGCTTTTTTCGACTGGGATTGATCAATTTGGGTTGGGAGCGTTCAGTGGGAGTCATCGAATGAATCAATGCTTCGATGTGCTTAAAAGCATCGTCGTCAATATCCACATCTTTCATGGCTTTTCCAGCTCCGGGAATCATTCCGACCAAATCTTTCATGTTTCCCATTTTTTTGATTTGTTGGATTTGGGTCAAAAAATCGTCAAAACCAAATTGGCTTTTTGCAATTTTTTTACTCAACTTTTTGGCTTCCTCCTCGTCGTAAAAATCTTGAGCACGTTCCACCAAGGAAATCACATCCCCCATTCCCAGAATTCGGTCTGCCATTCGATCGGGATGAAAGACATCAATGGCTTCCATTTTTTCTCCTGTACCAATAAATTTGATCGGCTTATCAACTACAGATTTAATGGATAGCGCTGCCCCACCTCGTGTATCCCCATCGAGTTTGGTAAGCACTACACCGTCAAAATTAAGGATATCGTTGAAGGCTTTAGCCGTATTTACCGCATCTTGCCCCGTCATAGAATCGACAACAAACAAGGTTTCTTGGGGCTGAAGTGTTTGATGAATGTCGGCAATCTCTTTCATCATTTGCTCATCTACGGCCAAACGTCCTGCGGTATCAATGATGATAACATTGTGTCCGTTTTGCTTGGCGTGTTTTAGGGCGTGGGTTGCAATAGAAACGGGGTTGTTATTTTCGGGTTCTGAAAAAACCTCAACACCTATGGCTTCTCCAACAACCTGTAGTTGATCGATTGCTGCCGGACGATAGACATCACAGGCAACCAATAGGGGTTTTTTGGATTTTTTCGTCTGTAGATAATTGGCGAGTTTTCCTGAAAAAGTGGTTTTCCCCGACCCTTGTAATCCCGCCATGAGAATAACAGAAGGGGTTTTGGATATATTGATAGGATCGGACGATCCGCCCATGAGTTTGGTCAATTCATCCTTGACAATTTTGGTAAGCAATTGCCCCGGTTTTAGGGAAGTTAATACCTCCTGCCCAATGGCTTTTTCTTTCACTCTATTGGTGAATTCTTTGGCAATTTTGAAATTAACGTCAGCGTTCAACAAGGCACGACGAATTTCTTTGGTAGTTTCCGCAACGTTGATTTCCGTAATTCTTCCGTGCCCTTTCAGTACATGAAAAGCTTTATCAAGTTGATTGCTTAAACTATTGAACATGATTTTTATCTTTAAAAATAAGCTACAAATTTAAGGATTTCAAAGGAAATTCCTTAACAATTAAAGGGTTAGATTTTTATGTGTTTTTTTCTTTCATTTTTAAAATAACAAACGCGTGTGGGAATGTAATGGCTGCCAAAAAACAAAAGAAAATGGAAAGCATTTCTTGGTTGGAATCTTTGAGCATGGTGTACAAAATTCCAAGAATTAGCATAGAAAGAAGCCAATACAAAAGGGCTTTTTTAATATACAAGAGCAGGTGATTGTTGTTGGCATCACCAAAAAGAAACTGCGATTGCTCTTTGATAGAAGGAATGCTATGCCAAAAGACAAAGTAAACCGCAAAGGCAACTATTAGGGTAAAATAATAAAAGACTGCACCCAATAAAGTCAAAACGACTAACTGATAAAAAGCCTCTGACCGAATTTTATTTAGGGTTAAAATAGCCGTCACAAAAAGCAATAGAAAAGAAATGACAAGTCCGTATAGATAATAATGAGGAGCTATTGAATACCCTGAAAGGTCATTAATCACACTATTAACCTCGTCGATATTGAAATAAAATAATAACATAAAAAGCAACGCTCCGTAACTAAAATAAAAGGAGCGCACTTTGGCCGTTGTTTTGTGAAAGCAATACGACCAGTGCTGTTCACCAAAATGATAGGCACTAAGGAGCACAAAAGAAATCAGAGCGAGGATGGGAAAAAAATAAAAGCCCCCAAAAACCGCTAAAACAAAAAACAAGTATAAAATCAACGATTTTAGATGGGAATAATTAAAAAGTGTCAATTTGGGATCCTGCAACAAATACAGGTCATTTGCACCGTGAATGACGCCGGCTGTCAAGATCAAAACAAAAGAGATAACTTGCTGAATTTGAATAGGTAAAATAAAAGAACCCACCAACAAAATTGCAGTTAGAACCATTATTATATTCTTATTTTTACTCATAAAAAACTAAGTATATTATAAAAAAACGGTTAAAAAAATTAATAATTTTATAGTGAATAAATATAATTTTTTATATATTTACTCTAAACAATATATAAAATATACTATAATATTATGGAAAAATTATTTAACATGATTGCATTGGTTCCAAAAATGGCAACTGATGATTACGTAGGGTTTACATTTTTTGTAGGCTGTATGGCAATGATGGCAGCTTCTGCCTTCTTTTTCCTTTCGTTAAGCTCGTTTGACGGAAAGTGGAGAACTTCGATATTAGTTTCAGGACTAATTACGTTCATTGCAGCTGTTCATTATTACTACATGAGAGACTACTGGGCAGATGTACAAGAATCTCCAACTTTCTTCCGTTATGTAGATTGGATTTTAACTGTGCCGTTAATGTGCGTTGAGTTTTATCTTATTCTTAAAGCAGCGGGAGCCACTAAAAGTTTATTGTGGAAATTGATTACTTTATCAGTAATCATGCTAGTAACTGGTTACTGGGGTGAAGCTGTTGCAAGAGATCAAGCCGCATTTTGGGGACTACTTTCTGGTATCGCTTATTTTGTAATTGTTTATGAAATATGGTTCGGTGGTGCTTCTAAACTAGCAAAATCTGCTGGAGGAGCCGTTGAAAGTGCTCATAAAACTTTGTGCTGGTTTGTTCTTGTTGGATGGTCTATCTATCCTTTAGGATACATGCTAGGAACGGATGGATGGTATGACTTCCTTCACGTTATCAACCTTGATATGGATGTTGTTTACAACATTGGTGATGCCATTAACAAAATCGGTTTTGGATTGGTAGTTTATAATTTAGCTGCTTCTTCAAAATAAGAATTACAACCAATTAAACTATTAAAAAAGGCTGTCTGAAAAGACAGTCTTTTTTTTGTCACATACGAAGAGGAACCTCAATTCCAAGAAGCCCCATTGCGCTCTTTATTACCTCACCTACCTTGTTCGAAAGATGAACTCGGAATCGCTTAATAGCGTCATCTTCTTCTCCCAAAATAGTTATGTTCTGATAGAATGAATTGAAGTGTTTAACCAATTCGTAGGTATAATTGGCTACAATAGCGGGGCTAAACTGTTGCGCTGCGGATTGAATGATCTCAGGATATGTCTCCAAAATTTTAATCAATTCCTTTTCCTTTGCATGAAGGGTATTAACAGCACACTTTTCTTCAATATCAAAGGTGGATTTTCGTAAAATCGACTGAATACGAGCGTACGTATATTGAATAAAAGGCCCCGTATTTCCGTTGAAATCAACCGATTCTTTGGGATCAAAAAGGATTCGTTTTTTAGGATCAACCTTCAATATAAAATATTTGAGAGCTCCCAAACCAATGGTTTCGTAGAGCGATTGTTTTTGAGAGGCATCAAATCCTTCCAATTTACCCAGTTCATCAGAAATAGTCTGTGCTGTCTCTATCATTTCGGTTATCAAATCGTCGGCATCGACAACCGTCCCTTCTCGACTTTTCATTTTACCGGAAGGCAAATCAACCATTCCGTAACTAAGATGATACAAATGATTGGACCAAGAATATCCTAATTTTTGAAGAATTAAAAACAATACTTTAAAGTGATAATCTTGCTCGTTTCCTACTGTGTAAACCATTCCCGTAATTTCGGGATTGTCTTTTACGCGTTGAACAGCCGTTCCTATGTCTTGGGTGATATACACGGAAGTGCCATCGGCACGAAGAACAATTTTTTCGTCCAAACCTTCATCGCTCAAATCAATCCAAACCGATCCGTCTTCTTTCTTAAAAAACACTCCAGATTCTAGCCCAGATTGGACAACGTCTTTTCCTAAAATATATGTATCACTTTCAAAATAATAAGAGTCAAAATCAACTCCCATACGCTCATAGGTTTTGGAAAAACCATCATACACCCATTGGTTCATCATACTCCAAAGCGAACGCACTTCTTGATCTTCTTGCTCCCACTGAATCAACATTTGTTGTGCTTCCAAAAGAATGGGTGCTTCTTTTTTGGCTTGAGACTCCTCCATCCCTTTTTCGATTAAGGAGCTGATTTGTTTTTTGTATTCTTGGTCAAAAGCTACATAGTATTTTCCAACCAATGTATCCCCTTTGATTCCGGAGGAATCGGGAGTTTCGCCCTTACCAAAAAGCTTCCAAGCCAACATGGACTTGCAGATATGAATCCCTCGGTCGTTGATAATTTGTGTTGAAAGAACGCGATGACCACTCGCTTTTAAAATATGTGTCATCGACGAACCGAGCAAAATATTCCTGACATGCCCCAAATGAAGAGGCTTGTTGGTGTTGGGTGAAGAAAATTCAACCATGGTATATGGGCTTTCTGCTGTAACTGGAGAACATCCATAATCGGATTGTTGTAACATTGAATTGAAAAAATCGACGTAGTATGCATCCGAAATAACAAGGTTTAAAAAGCCTTTAACCACATTGAAACGAACAACTTCTTGATGTTTTTCAACTAAATATTCGCCAATTTGTGAAGCTAAAGCAGCGGGGTTGGTTTTTACAAAACGAAGTAAAGAAAAAACTACAATAGTTGTATCTCCTTCAAAATCCTTACGAGTAGGTTGGGTTTCAATTTCAGGAACAGAGACTCCAAAAGTAGATTGTAAAAAGTCAATGACTGACTCAGAAAGTTGCTGTTGCAAGTTCATTCGATCAATTTGCGCCAAAGATACTCAATAAAAAAGTAAAAATATGGCTCAAAATGCGTGTTTTCTCCTATATTTAAAAATAAAAAAATGCTTAAAAATGTTTCTTACAACGATCCCAAAGTAGAAGCTGACATTCGGAAAGAAGTAGGAGTACCCTTTACAATTCTTAAAAGAATTGAATTGGGTGGGATTGGTTCGCCCAAACTTGAAATTACAGCGTGTAGCAAAGAAATTAACAATCTGTTGATATTGGACAATAATACCAATACCTGCAATATTGAACTCCGACCCAAAGGAATCATTGTTCGTTTTCGGTCGTTATTGGAAACGTATGCATTAGTGATACCGTATTATAAGTTGGTTCTTTTTAAGGGGAAATCAAACGAATACGCTATTTATAAAGATCATTTTGTATTAAAAATAAAAATTGATAATCGTAATATTTTGTCGTTTTTTAAGAAAATAATGAAGCAAAAAAGTGTTTTTTTGACGTTTGGATGATTTTTTATCAAAAATTAAGTGTAATTTAGCGATAACAAACGCCCCCAATAATGAACCCCAAACACAATTCTTCTACAGATAAATATACCCCTGCTCCTCATTACAAAAGACTTTCAGCATTTATTTTTCAGTTAGTGATTTACATTGTTCCAATATTTATAATTGCGTATCTCTTGGGGTATACTTTCGCAGATTTTATTGAAAATTTTGCTTTGTTTGCGCTTGGACTTATTATTATTGGAATGTGTTCCTCACTACTTGGAGTTATTTTATATCCTGTTTACCAAGGAAATGTGGGACATAAATTATTCAACTTAAAAGTAGTTGATGCCAAAACAGAACAGTCTATTCACTCCAAGTCGCACGGAGCTTTTCGGGGGTTTTTAAAAGTATGTATGGTTCCTTTAATATTCCCAGTATTAATTATTTTTTTAAACAAGAATCGCCAAACCTTGTGGGATAAAATCAGTAATACAAAGATTGTATACGTTAGGAAAAATTAAAAAATTTCAGCCATCATACAACGAACACTCCCTCCTCCACAAACCTCTACAGTGGGAATTGGAATAGAAAGCAATGAGGTGTGACTAGAAAGTGTTTGAATTTGTTTTGGTAACAAAGAATCATAGGCAGATTGACTCATCACTAGAATTGGTCCCGAACTGCCCAAAAGCTGTAACATGTTTCCTGCAAATAACTTGGTTTGAGATTCTGTAATCGGAATGATTTCTTTATTGCTATTTTTTAGAACAGAGACTAAATGCTTCCGTTCTTTTTTATCATCAATAGCATCCAGACAAACAACAGCAAAATCTTTCCCTACGCTCATCATCACGTTGGTGTGGTAAATAGCCAATCGTTTGTTATTCAACGATTGAAAGGCGGAAAATACAATGGGTGTAAATTCAAAATCTTCACAAAACTCTAAAAATAGTTCCTCGTTAGATCGAGGAGACAAGGCACAATAGGCAATACGATTTTCGCGATCCAATACCATAGAACCCGTTCCCTCTAAGTACACCTCGTCTTCTTCGGCCGAAGTATAGTCGATTACATCATTAAAAGTTGCTCCTTGGTTCTCTAATGCTTCCAAAACACGGTCGCTTCGTTCCAATCTTCGATTGGATGCAAACATTGGGTAAACGGCAATTTTATGATTCTCATGGAAGGAAATCCAATTGTTTGGAAAAATAGCATCCGGTGTGTCGGGCACTTCGGTATCCCGAACCACAGTTACAGAGATTCCATGAGATTGGAGGGTTGAAACCATGGCGTCAAACTCGGTTTGCGCTTGGGTTGCAATTTGATCATTGGAAAGGGCAGCTATGTTTTTCTGATAGTAATTATTAACTGACGTTTGTTCATTCTTACGAAATCGATAGGGGCGAACCATAAAAATATGCCGTGTTAGCTGTTTCATTTTGAATTTCTATTTAATGGCAAAGTGCTGCATCGAAACAAACCTTCTTGCTTTGAAATTTCAGTATAAGAAACTTCTTCTACAGTGATTTTTTTGCTTCGCAACCAATTGTTTAGTCTATCAAAAGAAGGATCAGAAACAACCACGGTTGGTGAAATTGAAAACACATTGCTATTCATATGATACATTTCATCTTTCGTAATAAAATGAATGTTTTCTGTTCCAAAAAAATCAATCAACCATTGCAACTGATCGTAGCTTGTAAATCCTTCGGGGTGAATAATTGCATACTGACTTCCCACCGGCTGAAAACAACAATCTAAGTGCAATGCATTGTTGTGAGCTTCCAAAACAGATTTATTCAAATCAAAAGGAACGACCTTTTTGTTGGGAAAGAAATTTTGAAGGCTTTTGACAGCTGCGATATTGGTGCGAGCTGTGATTATTTCTGGATAATCAGCGCCTTGGTAGATACCCATAAAAATATAATCATTATGAAGTATTACATCTCCGCCTTCTACGTGCACATGAGGTTCAAATTCAACAATCTGATTGGAATCTATTTGCTGAAGAATATATTCAATAGCCTTAAGCTCAGGAGCTCTTATAGGAAGAATGTTGGATTTGAAAAAATAGTTCTCTATCACAAAACCAATATCTCGAGTAAAAATTTGATTACATTTTTTTAAAATTTCAGGACGATAGACTCGAACCCCGTGTTTAATAAGAACGGTTTCAAAAGCAGTCATTTCTTGAATCATGTCAACTTCTTTTGGATACGTTCCGTTAATAATATGGCTTCGAGATTTTGGATCATATACATCCTGCAAAGAAGGCACTCCACCCATACTGTAAGCAGTTCCGAGTATTACAGACTCTAAAGTAGCTGTTTCGTTATAAATTGAAATTGGAATCAAACCAAATAAGTATTTGGTTCTAAAGTTATAAATTCCCGGAGAATTACCGCAAGTCTATATCAACAAAATTACGGGCTTTGGGACCAACATAAAGTTGACGCGGTCTTCCAATGGGTTCTTTTTCCAAGCGCATTTCTCGCCATTGAGCAATCCAGCCTGGAAGTCGTCCAAGCGCAAACATCACTGTAAACATTTCGGTAGGAATCCCTAGAGCTCTATAAATGATTCCAGAATAGAAATCAACGTTGGGATAGAGTTTGCGATCAACAAAATAAGAATCTTCAAGAGCTTCCTTTTCAAGGCCTTTGGCAATATTTAAAATAGGATCTACCACGCCCAAATCTCCTAAAACTTCATCTGCTGTAACTTTGATAATACGGGCTCTGGGATCAAAGTTTTTATAAACACGATGTCCAAATCCCATCAATCTAAAAGGATCATTTTTATCTTTGGCTTTAGCCATGTATTTTTTGGTGTCACCACCATCCGCTTCAATTGCATGTAACATCTCAACAACTGCTTGGTTTGCACCACCGTGAAGAGGGCCCCAAAGTGCGGAAATACCTGCGGAAATGGATGCGAACAAACCGGCATGGGATGAACCTACGATTCGAACCGTAGAGGTAGAACAATTTTGTTCGTGATCGGCATGTAAAATGAGTAGTTTATTGATAGCACGAACAACAATATCGTTCTGTTCATAAGGTTTGTTGGGTTTAGAAAACATCATTTTAGTGATATTTTCTACATAACCCAAAGAATCGTCTCCGTAATCCAAAGGCAACCCTTCTCTTTTTCTAAAAACCCATGAAACAAGAACAGGCAATTTTGCCATTAGCTTGACAATAGCCAAGTACATCTCACTTTCTGAGTTGACATTGACTGAAGAGGGATTGAAAGAGGTTAGTGCGCTTGTTAGAGAGGATAACACGCCCATAGGATGCGCAGATTTGGGGAAGCTCTCCAGTATTTTTTTTAGATCTTCATCAACAATCGAATGTGATTTAATGTCGTTTAGAAATTGTTCTTTTTGGTCTCTCTTTGGCAAATCTCCAAAGATTAATAAAAAAGCAACGTCTATAAAATCAGCATTGTTGGCAAGTTGTTCAATAGGATAGCCTCTATAGCGTAAGATGCCTTTTTCACCATCCAAAAAGGTAATTGAACTTTTGCATGAACCGGTATTTTTAAATCCAGAATCCAAGGTAATCGCTTTGGATTGTCCTCGCAACGTTTTGATGTCTATTGCAACTTCATCTTCAGTTCCAACAATTATTGGTAAGTCAATGGTTTGGTTGTTGATGTTAAGAGTTGCTTTGTTTGACATAAGTAAAGTTAATTTTAAATAGCAATGATGATTTTCAAGTTTTGCAAATTTACAAAAAAAGAATCACATTTAACAGTAATGAAAGGTGCTAAAAATGCAGTTTAACGACTTACTTTAAACGCTTTTTCTTGTGGATAATAAGCGGTGCTTCCCAGCTCTTCCTCAATTCTTAATAATTGATTGTACTTTGCCATCCGGTCGCTTCGGGATGCCGAACCTGTTTTAATTTGTCCTGTGTTTAAGGCTACGGCTAAATCAGCTATTGTATTGTCTTCTGTTTCTCCAGAGCGGTGAGACATGACAGATGTAAACCCAGCATTATGTGCCATGGTAACTGCATCGATAGTTTCCGATAGGGTTCCAATTTGATTTACTTTGATTAAAATTGAATTGGCAATATTTTCAGTAACTCCTCTAGAAAGTCTATCAACGTTGGTGACAAACAAATCGTCTCCAACCAGCTGCACATTTTTTCCGATTTTATCAGTCAAAGATTTCCATCCATCCCAATCATTTTCATCCATTCCATCTTCAATCGAAATAATGGGATAAGCACGTGTCAATTCTGCCAAATAGGCTGCTTGCTCTTCTGAAGTTCTAACTTTTCCTTTTTCACCCTCAAACTTGGTGTAGTCATACACTCCGTTTTCATAAAACTCAGCAGAAGCACAATCAAGGGCAATCATGACATCATCTCCAGCTTTGTATCCAGCGTTTGAAACTGCTAGGATAATTGTATCCAATGCATCTTCTGTTCCGTCTAGTGTGGGAGCAAATCCTCCCTCATCACCCACTGCAGTGCTCAACCCACGGTCGTGCAATACTTTTTTGAGATGATGAAAAATTTCAGTTCCCATTTGCATAGCGTGGGTAAACGAAGTCGCTTTTACAGGCATAACCATAAATTCTTGAAAAGCAATGGGTGCGTCGGAGTGCGAACCCCCATTGATGATGTTCATCATTGGAACAGGAAGTGTGTGTGCACTAGTTCCACCAACATAACGATATAGTGGCATTCCCAATTCGTTGGCAGCAGCTTTGGCTATTGCCAAAGAAACACCAAGTATCGCATTTGCACCTAATTTTGATTTGTTGGGAGTTCCGTCCAATTCAATCATCAATTGATCCAAGCCTTTTTGTTCAAAAACAGAACTTCCTATAACTTCGGGAGCAATAATATCATTTACATTTTTAACAGCATTCAAAACACCTTTACCCATATAAGCGCTGCCACCGTCTCTAAGTTCAACGGCTTCATGTTCTCCTGTGGAGGCACCAGATGGAACAGCAGCACGGCCTAAAACACCGTTTTCTGTGACTACGTCAACTTCAACAGTAGGATTTCCTCGTGAATCTAAAATTTGTCGTGCATGGACGTTAATGATAATGCTCATAATATGATTATTTTTTATGTGTTTTGATTAAATTTATGAATTGGTCGAATAAATAAGACGAATCGTGAGGTCCAGGACTTGCCTCTGGGTGATACTGAACTGAAAAACAATTTTTGTTTTTCAATTTAATTCCTGCTACTGTATGATCATTTAGATGAACATGAGTGATTTCAACATCTGGATGCGATTCGGTTTCTTCTCTACTAATTGCAAAGCCATGATTTTGGGAAGTAATTTCACCCTTCCCTGTTTCCAAGTTTTTAACAGGATGATTGATTCCACGGTGCCCGTTGTGCATTTTGTATGTTGAAATACCGTTGGCAAGAGCAATGACTTGATGTCCTAAGCAAATACCAAACAGGGGTAAGTTTTGATTTATAATTTCTTTAGCGACCTCTTGCGCTTCTTTTAAAGGTTGTGGATCTCCAGGGCCGTTAGACAAGAAATATCCGTCGGGATTCCATGCGCTCATTTCTTCAAAAGATGTATTGTATGGGAACACTTTTATGTATGCATCGCGACTCGAAAGGTTGCGTAAAATATTTTTCTTTATACCAATATCCAAGGCTGCAATTTTATAAGCAGCATTTTCGTTACCAAAATAATACGGTTCTTTAGTTGACACTTTGGAAGCCAATTCCAAGCCTTTCATAGCGGGAATTTTTGAGAGTTCTTTTTTGAGAGCATCAAGATTGTCAACTTGAGTAGTAATCACTGCGTTCATAGCGCCATTATCTCTAATGTAGCTAACCAAAGCTCGCGTGTCGACATCAGAGATTGCTATTAAATTTTCTTTTTCAAACAAATCTTCCAAAGAACCTGTTGCAGCTGGACGTGAATAGTCATAGCTAAAATTCTTACAAATAAGCCCAGAAATTTTAATGTTATCAGATTCCATATCGTCATCAGAAACACCGTAATTTCCAATGTGAGCGTTGGTAGCGACCATTAATTGACCATAATAGGATGGATCTGAAAAAATTTCTTGATAGCCTGTCATTCCAGTGTTAAAACAGACTTCTCCAAAAGCATTTCCCTCAACACCAACGGATTTTCCATGAAAAATGGTTCCATCTTCTAATAAAATAAGGGCTTTTTTTCGGGCTTGATATGTATTCATTAGCAACTAATTTTTGTTTGATACAAAATAACATAAAAAAAAGGATAATCATTAACGATTATCCTTTCAACTTATTAAGAATCTATTAAGATTCTGTTGATTTGTCTGAATCGGGCTTTTTTACCTCCTCTTTGGAAGGTACTTCCTCTACAGGAGCCTGTTCAGCGGTTGTCGTTTCTTCAACAACAACTTCTACCGGTTCAGTTGTCTCTTCAGTGTTTTCAACAACTTCGGCTTCAGAAGTCGCTTTTTTAGATCGACGTTTTCTTTTTCTTCCTTTAGAAGCTTCCTTGTTATAAACATCATTGAAATCAACCAATTCAATCATTGCCATATCGGCATTGTCTCCAAGTCGATTTCCAAGTTTAATAATTCGTGTGTATCCTCCTGGACGATCTCCAACTTTTTGTGAAATCTCACGAAACAATTCAGTGACAGCATATTTGTCTCTAAGAGAACTAAATACAATACGACGATTGTGAGTAGTGTCGTTTTTTGATTTGGTAATCAAAGGCTCAACAAATTGCTTCAAGGCTTTTGCCTTTGCAACGGTTGTATGAATTCTTTTGTGTTCTATAAGGGAAGATGCCATGTTGGCCAACATCGACTTGCGATGAGCTGTTTTTCTACCAAGATGGGATACTTTTTTTCCGTGTCTCATAATTCTATACTATAAAAAGACGTGTTAGTCTTTATCTAATTTATACTTAGTTAAATCCATTCCGAAGTTAAGTCCTTTAACGACAACCAATTCTTCGAGTTCAGTCAATGATTTTTTACCAAAGTTTCTGAACTTCATCAAGTCACTTTTGTTAAATGAAACCAAATCACCTAGGGTATCTACTTCGGCTGCTTTTAAACAATTCAATGCACGAACAGATAAGTCCATGTCAATCAATTTGGTTTTAAGTAACTGACGCATATGTAACGACTCTTCGTCGTAAGTTTCGGTTTGCGCAATTTCATCGGCTTCTAAAGTAATGCGTTCATCAGAAAACAACATGAAATGATGAATCAATGTTTTGGCTGCTTCTGTCAAGGCATCTTTTGGATGGATGGAACCGTCAGTAATGATTTCGAAAACTAGTTTCTCGTAATCTGTTTTTTGCTCAACACGAAAGTTTTCAATGCTGTATTTAACATTTTTAACCGGTGTATAAACAGAATCAACTGCAATCGTACCTAGAGCAGCATTGACTTTTTTATTCTCTTCTGCAGGAACATATCCTCTACCCTTTTCAATAGTAAATTCAATGTTTAGAGTAACCCCTTTATCCATTGTGCAAATTACCAAGTCAGGATTTAGAACCTGAAAACCGGAAATAAATTTCTGAAAATCTCCAGCGGTAAGTTGGTTTTGACCTGAAGAAGAAACCGTTACTGTTTCGTTTTCAACCGTATCAATTTGACGCTTAAAACGAACTTGTTTCAGGTTTAAAATAATTTCTGTAACATCTTCTTCAACGCCAGGAATGGTTGAAAACTCGTGATCAACTTTATCAATTCGAACCGATGTAATCGCAAATCCTTCCAAAGAAGAAAGTAAAACACGACGAAGTGCATTTCCAACAGTTAAACCATATCCCGGCTCGAGCGGTCTGAATTCGAATTTTCCTTCGAACTCGTTAGAGTCGATCATGATTACTTTATCGGGTTTTTGAAAACTAAATACTGCCATAATATTCTTCTTATTATTATTTCGAATACAATTCGACGATTAATTGCTCTTTAATATTTTCTGGAATTTGCAAACGTTCTGGAACAGAAACAAACGTTCCTTCTTTGGTTTCAGAATTCCAAGTAATCCACTCGTACACAGATGAATGAGCACTCAAAGAAACTTCAATAGATTCTAAAGATTTTGATTTTTCACGAACACCAATCACGTCTCCAGCTTTAAGGATGTGCGATGGAATGTTCATAATTTTGCCATTAAGGGTAATGTGTCTGTGGCCAACCAATTGGCGGGCAGCACTTCGAGTTGGAGCAATTCCCATTCTAAAAACAACATTGTCCAAGCGTGATTCACAAAGTTGAAGTAGCACTTCACCAGTAACACCTTTACTTCGATTTGCTCTTTCAAAAAGGTTTCTAAATTGACGTTCCAAAATACCGTATGAGTATTTTGCTTTTTGCTTCTCCATGAGCTGGATAGCATATTCAGATTTTTTTCCGCGACGTCGGTTGTTACCGTGCTGTCCTGGGGGATAATTTCTTTTTTCGAATGCCTTATCTTCTCCGAAGATGGCTTCGCCAAATTTTCTTGCGATTTTGGATTTTGGACCGATATATCTTGCCATTTGTTTTTGTTTGTTAAAAGGGATTGTGAATTAAGGTCATTCCTTCGACAATCTAAGTCCTTTTGTATGGTTAATAAAAATTTATACTCTTCTTCTCTTGGGTGGACGACAACCGTTGTGAGGCATCGGGGTGACATCTACGATTTCGTTTACTTCAACTCCATTATTGTGAAGAGTTCTGATAGCAGACTCACGTCCGTTTCCAGGGCCTTTCACATAAACTTTTACTTTTCTAAGACCAGCTTCATGAGCAACTTTAACAGCATCTTCTGCGGCTAATTGAGCTGCATAAGGAGTATTCTTTTTAGAACCTCTAAAACCCATTTTTCCAGCAGATGACCAAGAAATAACTTCTCCTTTTTTATTGGTCAAAGAGATGATAATGTTGTTGAATGAAGCTGTAATATGCGCTTCACCAGTTGATTCTACGAGTACTTTACGTTTTTTTGAACTTGCTTTCGCCATCGTTATCGTTTATTTAGTTACTTTTTTCTTGTTAGCAACTGTTTTTCTTTTCCCTTTTCGTGTTCGAGAGTTATTTTTTGTTCGTTGACCTCTTAGGGGTAAACCTACACGGTGACGAATTCCTCTGTAACATCCTATATCCATCAATCGCTTGATGTTCAATTGATTTTCGGAACGAAGTTCTCCTTCAATTTTAAAATTTCCAACAGCATCACGAATGCGACCAGTTTCCTCGTCAGTCCAATCAGACACTTTGGTGTTTTCATCTACTTTAGCGATTTCTAAAATCTTCTGCGCACGACTTTTTCCTATTCCAAAGATATAGGTCAATGCGATTACGCCTCTTTTTTGTTTTGGGATATCAACCCCTGAAATTCTTGCCATATTAATTATCCTTGTCTTTGTTTGAATCGAGGATTCTTTTTGTTAATAACGTACAAACGTCCTTTTCGACGTACAATTTTGCACTCAGGACTTCTTTTTTTAATTGATGCTCTTACTTTCATATTCTTTTAGTATCGATAAGTAATCCGTGCTTTTGTAAGGTCGTACGGACTCATTTCTAGTTTAACTTTATCTCCAGGCAAAAGTTTAATATAGTGCATTCTCATTTTTCCTGAGATATGGGCAGTAACCACATGGCCATTCTCCAATTCAACGCGGAACATTGCGTTGGAAAGGGCTTCGATGATTGACCCATCTTGTTCTATTGCTGCTTGTTTTGCCATTAAACTGTTCCTTTTCTATTTTTACCCGTTTTCATTAAACCATCATAATGACGGTTTAACAAATAGGCATTTACTTGTTGTATGGTGTCTATTGCAACACCTACCATAATCAATAACGAGGTTCCTCCGTAAAACAATGCCCAACCTTGTTGTACATCAAGCAATTGATAAACAACGGCTGGAAGCACAGAAACAAAAGCTAAAAATAAAGATCCAGGGAACGTAATTTGAGACATTACTTTGTCTAAAAAGTCTGCTGTTTCTGTTCCAGGGCGAATCCCAGGAACAAAACCACCGCTTCGTTTTAAATCGTCTGACATTTTGTTTGTCGGAACCGTGATTGCTGTATAAAAGTATGTAAAAATAATAATCAATACAGCAAATAATATGTTGTACCACAAACCAAAAATGTCTGAGAAAGAAGCTTGCATCCATTGACCTACATTGGAATCTCCGAGAAGGCTTCCCATATATGCAGGAGCAAACATAATTGCTTGTGCAAAGATAATAGGCATTACACCCGATGCGTTTAGTTTTAAGGGAATGTACTGACGCGATCCAAACACATTTTTCTCAACGCCTCCAGAAGCTGATCTTCGAGCGTATTGCACAGGAATCTGACGAACAGCCATAACCAACAATATACACAATGCAATCACAACAATCCATATAATTAATTCGATAAGAATCATCATAGGACCTCCGTTGTTTTCTGTAACACGAGAAACAAATTCTTGTGCGAAAGACAAGGGCATTGTAGCAATAATACCAACAGTAATCAACAAGGATATACCGTTGCCAATTCCTTTGTCTGTAATTTTTTCACCCAACCACATCGCAAAAATAGTTCCTGTAACCAAAATCACAATGGATGATCCAATAAACACAGGTCCTTTTCCTAATAAGAAAGCACTATCAGGAACTCCTAACGCACCCAATCCGTATAGGTAAGCAGGCGCTTGAACTACACAAATAAGGATGGTTAACCAGCGGGTAATTTGGTTGATTTGTTTACGTCCACTTTCTCCTTCTTTTTGCAATTTCTGGAGATACGGAATAGCGATCCCCATCAACTGAACAACAATAGATGCAGAGATGTAAGGCATAATTCCCAAAGCAAAAACAGAAGCATTCGCAAATGCTCCTCCTGTAAATGCATTAAGAATTCCTAATAATCCACCGCCATCGGTACGATTTGTTAGTTCAGACAATTGAACAGAATCTATACCTGGAAGCACAACCTGGGCACCAAATCGATATACCAACAACAAACCAAGTGTAATTGCTATACGAGTTCGAAGCTCTTCGATTTTCCAAATATTCCGTAATGTTTCAATAAACTTATTCATACGATTTATAGGGTAATAGCTTCTCCACCAGCAGCTTCTATAGCCGCTTTTGCAGATGCTGTAAATTTATGGGCAGTTACTTTTAATGATGCAGACAAAGTTCCTCGTCCTAAAATTTTAACTAGATCATTCTTTCCAACCAAACGATTGGCAATCATAAAATCAAGATCTATATTCTTTGCAATTTTCTTTGCATCCACAAGTGCTTGAAGAGTATCCAAATTGATACCTGCGTATTCTTTTCGGTTAATATTTGTAAATCCAAATTTTGGAACACGACGTTGAAGCGGCATTTGTCCACCTTCAAAACCTAATTTTTTAGAATAACCCGAACGTGATTTTGCTCCTTTATGTCCTCGTGCTGCAGTACCGCCTTTTCCAGAACCTTGTCCTCTTCCTAAGCGTTTTCCTTGTCCTTTAACAGAACCTTCAGCAGGCTTTAATGTACTTAAATCCATAATATTTTCTATTAAGCTTCAGTTACTGAAACTAAATGTTTGACTTTATTGATCATTCCTAAAACGGCAGGAGTATCATTGTGTTCAACTACCTGACCTATTTTATGCAATCCAAGAGCCTCCAATGTGCGTTTTTGCCTTTGAGGACGCTTGATATTACTTTTTAATTGTGTTACTTTAATTTTTGCCATGAGTCAGCCCTTTATCCGTTAAATACTTTTTCCAGTGAAATTCCTCTTTGACGAGCAACTGTTCTTGCATCACGCAATTGAAGCAAAGCATCGAAAGTAGCTTTTACCACATTGTGTGGGTTCGAAGAACCTTGAGATTTTGACAATACGTCATGAACACCAACAGCCTCCAGTACCGATCGAACAGCACCACCAGCAATAACTCCAGTACCCTGTGAAGCGGGTTTGATGAATACTCTAGCTCCACCAAATTTTCCTTTTTGTTCGTGAGGCAAAGTTCCTTTGATAATTGGTATGCGAACCAAGTTCTTTTTGGCGTCCTCAATGGCTTTGGCAATTGCGCTAGCTACATCTTTTGACTTACCCAAACCTTGACCGACTACGCCATTTTCATCTCCTACTACAACAATAGCTGAAAATCCAAAAGCTCGTCCACCTTTAGTAACTTTCGTTACACGTTGAACACCTACCAAACGATCTTTCAAATCAAGACCTCCGGGCTTTACTAATTCTACGTTTTTATAATTTTGGTACATAGTATTGTTTAAAATTTTAATCCTGCTTCTCTAGCACCTGCTGCCAAAGATTTAACTCTACCGTGATACAAATATCCTCCTCGATCAAATCTGATAGTATCTATTCCAGATTGTAAGGCTTTTTCTGCAACAGACTTTCCAACAAGAGCAGCAACTTCAATCTTAGTGCCTTTCACTGATTGAATATCCTTATCTCGAGAAGAGGCAGCTACTAGGGTAACTCCTGTTTCATCGTTCACAATTTGAGCGTAAATTTCTTTATTACTTCTAAAAACAGACAATCGAGGCGTCGTTGCAGTTCCGTGTGCAATCTTGCGTATTCTGTTTTTAATTCGTTGTCTTCTATCGGTTTTTGATAATGCCATATCGCTATATTTTATGCTGATTTACCAGCTTTTCTACGAACTTGTTCTCCTACAAATCTCACTCCTTTTCCTTTGTAAGGTTCTGGTTTTCTAAAACCACGGATTTTTGCTGCTACAGCTCCAACCAATTGTTTGTCGTATGAGGTTAATTTAACAATTGGGTTTTTTCCTTTTTCTGATATTGCTTCTACTTTAACTTCAGAAGCAATATCGAAAACGATGTTGTGAGAAAATCCAAGAGCCAAATCCAATTTTTGTCCTTGATTAGAAGCTCTGTATCCAACTCCTACCAATTCCAACTCTTTTGTAAATCCTTTGGAAACCCCTTCAATCATATTAGAAACCAATGAGCGGTACAAACCGTGCTTTGATTTGTGGTCTTTACTTTCAGAGGGTCGTGTAACAATCAAGTTACCTTCTTCTTCTTTGATAATAACACTATCATACGACTGAGACAATTCTCCCAATTTTCCTTTAACCGTGATCACATCGGGTTGGATGTCAATAGTGACGCCCTCTGGAATTGCAATCGGATTATTTCCTATTCTTGACATAATTATTTGTCTTAATATACTATTAATGAACGTAACAAAGGATTTCTCCTCCTACGTTTTCTTTGGTTGCTTGTTTTCCTGTCATTACTCCGTGAGAAGTCGATACAATAGCGACGCCCAACCCATTCAACACACGTGGAATATCGGTTGAACCTGTATACTGACGAAGACCAGGTGTACTAATGCGTTGTAATTTTTTAATTACAGGTTCTTTGGTCATTTGGTCATATTTTAGTGCAATTTTGATGGAACCTTGAGCGGTTGAGTCATCAAATTTGTAACTTAAAATATATCCTTGATCAAAAAGGATTTTGGTGATTTCTCTCTTCAACTTGGAAGAAGGAATATCAACAACACGATGTCCTGCGCTATTTGCGTTGCGGATACGAGTTAAATAATCTGCTATAGGATCTGTATTCATTTTTGATTCTTTATTTTACCAACTTGCTTTTCTTACTCCGGGAATTAAACCTTTGTTTGCCATTTCTCTAAACATTACTCGAGATAGTCCAAACTGGCGCATATATCCTTTAGGACGACCTGTCAATTTGCAGCGATTGTGCATACGGATAGGAGATGCGTTTTTAGGCAACTTTTGAAGCGCATCATAATCACCAGCTTCTTTGAGTGCTTTTCTTTTCTCAGCGTATTTGGCTACTACTTTTGCTCGTTTGACCTCACGGGCCTTCATTGATTCTTTTGCCATGTTTAATTCTTTTTAAAGGGTAATCCCATTTCCGTTAATAACGATTTCGCTTCTTTATCTGTTTGGGCGCTGGTTACAAACGTAATGTCCATTCCCGATATTTTGTTTACTTTATCGATATTAATCTCAGGAAAAATGATTTGTTCTGTAACACCCAAATTATAATTTCCACGTCCATCAAAACCATTGGGTTTGATTCCTTGAAAATCACGTACACGAGGCAATGCCGAAGTAACCAAACGATCTAAAAATTCAAACATACGTTCTCCTCTTAGTGTAACTTTAGCGCCAATAGGCATTCCTTTTCTGAGTTTAAAAGTGGCAACATCCTTTTTGGAAATGGTTGATACCGCTTTTTGACCCGTAATCATTGTTAGCTCATCAACAGCGTAGTCGATCAGTTTTTTATCTGCAACTGCTCCGCCTACTCCTCTACTCAAAACAATCTTTTGGAGTTTTGGAACTTGCATTACATTTTTATAACCAAATTCTTCAGTCAATGAAGCAATTACTCGGTCTTTATATTCTTGTTTTAATCTAGGAACGTAGCTCATAATTACAATACTTCATTCGTTTTTTTAGCAATTCTCACTTTCTTTCCGTCTTGAACTTGGTAACCCACGCGGGTTACTTTTCCGTCAGATGTCAAAAGAGACAAATTGGAAATTTGGATCGGTGCTTCTTTTTCTGTGATTCCACCTTGTGGATTTTGTGCACTGGGTTTGTTGTGTTTTTTTACCAAATTAACACCTTCCACAATGGCTTTGTTTTTGTCGATAAAAAGTCGCATGACTTTACCTTCAGATCCTTTGTGGTCTCCGGCTATTACGCGAACATTATCTCCTGTTTTAATTTTTAGTTTTATCATCATTTTTCCATTAAAGGACCTCTGGGGCCAAGGATACGATTTTCATAAATTGTTTGTCACGAAGTTCTCTAGCAACCGGTCCAAAAACCCGAGTTCCTCGCATCTCTCCTGTTGGATTCAACAAAACACATGCGTTGTCATCAAATCGAATATAAGATCCGTCTGGACGACGAACTTCTTTTTTTGTTCTCACAACTACAGCGGTTGAGACTTGTCCTTTTTTGACAGTTCCATTAGGAGTTGATTCTTTGACAGTAACAACAATTTTATCTCCAATAGATGCATAACGACGTTTGGTTCCTCCCAACACGCGGATGGTAAGAACTTCTTTGGCGCCTGTATTGTCGGCTACTTTAAGTCTTGATTCTTGTTGTACCATTATTTAGCTCTTTCAATAATTTCAACTAATCTCCAACATTTTGATTTACTCATGGGACGCGTTTCCATTATTTTAACGGTATCGCCCACATTACAATCGTTGGTTTCATCGTGTGCCAAATACTTTTTTGTTTTCAAAACAAACTTTCCGTACATGGGATGTTTCACTCGGTTGACTTCAGAAACAACAATGGATTTTTCCATTTTATTACTGGTCACTATACCGATTCGTTCTTTTCTTAGATTTCTTGTTTCCATTCGCTCGTTTACGATTCTTGTAAAGATCTGTTGGTGAGTTCAGTTTTGATTCGCGCTATCGTTTTTCTAATAAAACGAAGCTGAATAGGGTTTTCCAATGGAGAAATGGCGTGTGTCATTTTCAGATCGGACAAACTCTTTTGCAAACTTCCCAATTTGTCGGAAAGCTCTTCAACAGATAATTCTTTTACTTCTGACTGTTTCATTTTTTTAAATTTAGGCTTCGAAATCTCGAGCCACAATAAATTTAGTTTTTACTGGCAATTTTTGTGCAGCCAAACGAAGTGCTTCTTTTGCAACTTCAATAGGCACACCAGACAACTCGAACATAATTCGCCCGGGTTTTACTACGGCTACAAAATATTCCGGAGCTCCTTTACCTTTACCCATCCTAACCTCAAGTGGTTTTTTGGTAATGGGTTTGTCTGGAAAAATTTTAATCCACAACTGCCCTTCTCTTTTCATATATCGTGTGGCAGCAATACGAGCCGCCTCGATCTGTCGAGAGGTGATAAATTTTGAATCCAAGGATTTGATACCGAACATACCGTTTGAAAGTTGATTACCACGTTGTGATAAGCCTTTCATGCGGCCTTTCTGCATTTTTCGATACTTGGTTCTTTTAGGTTGTAACATTGTACGATTCCTTTAATTCTTAAACTACTTTTTTCTATTATTACGTCGCGGTCCACGGCGAGATTTGTCTCCTTCTGATTTTGAACCTAAGCTCATTCCAACCAAGGGAGATAATTCTCTTTTTCCGTATACTTCACCTTTCATGATCCATACTTTGATTCCCAAACGACCATAAGTTGTGTGGGCTTCTACCAATGCATAATCAATATCGGCTCGAAACGTTGATAATGGGATACGACCTTCTTTGTAAGATTCTGAACGTGCCATTTCGGCGCCATTCAATCGTCCTGAAATTTGAATTTTAATACCTTCTGCATTCATTCGCATGGTAGCAGCAATAGCCATTTTAATGGCGCGTCGGTAAGAAATTCTTCCTTCAATTTGTCGGGCAATACTTGCCGCAACTAATTGAGCTTCTAATTCAGGTCGCTTGATCTCAAAAATATTGAGTTGTACCTCTTTGTTGGTGATTTTTTTAAGCTCTTCTTTTAGCTTGTCGACTTCCTGTCCGCCTTTCCCAATAATAATACCAGGACGTGCTGTAGTAATCGTAACGGTTACAAGTTTCAAAGTGCGCTCAATAATCACACGTGCTACACTAGCTTTCGACAATCGTGCAAAAATATACTGTCTGACTTTATCGTCTTCAGCCAATTTATCCCCGTAATCATTTCCGCCGTACCAGTTAGATTCCCAGCCTCTGATGATTCCTAGACGATTTCCGATTGGATTTGTTTTTTGTCCCATAGGTAGTCTTAACTTTGTGTATTATTTTGAGCTCCAAGCACAACTGTTACGTGATTGGATCTTTTTCTAATTCTGTGTGCGCGACCTTGTGGTGCAGGACGAAGACGTTTTAACATACTTCCTCCATCAACACGAATTTCGCTGATAAACAATGCAGCGGTTTCAATATCTGCATCTTCATTTTTAGCTTGCCAATTAGCAATTGCTGAAAGTACTAGTTTTTCTAGGCGACGTGATGCCTCCTTAGAACTAAACTTTAAAATAGCTAAGGCTTTTCCAACTTCCAATCCACGCACCAAATCAGCAACTAATCTCATTTTGCGAGGTGAGGTTGGACAATTATTAAGCTTTGCAAAAGCGATGTCTTTCTTGGCTTCCTTGAGCTGAATAGCTCTTTCTCGTTTTCGAACTCCCATAGCTATTACTTTTTACCTTTATTTTTTGCACCTGCATGTCCTCGGAAAGAACGTGTGGGTGAAAATTCTCCTAATTTGTGACCTACCATGTTTTCGGTAATGTACACAGGAACAAATTGTCTTCCGTTATGAACGGCTATAGTTTGACCTACAAAGTCTGGAATAATCATTGAAGCACGAGACCATGTTTTAACAACAGTCTTCTTTCCTGATTCCAAGTTTTGTGCAACCTTCTTAAGAAGGCTAAGGTGTACGTAGGGTCCTTTTTTTAATGAACGTGCCATTTGTTATCTATTTATTTCTTTCTACGTTCTACAATATATTTATTACTCGCTTTGTTCTTAGAACGGGTTCTGAATCCTTTTGCAGGAATACCATTTCGAGAACGTGGGTGACCTCCTGAGGCACGACCTTCACCACCACCCATTGGGTGATCGACAGGGTTCATCGCTACTGGACGTGTTCGTGGACGACGGCCTAACCAACGGGTACGGCCCGCTTTTCCAGAAACCAATAATTGGTGATCTGAGTTGGATACCGCTCCTACGGTTGCATAACAGGTCACGAGAATCAATCGTGTTTCTCCGGATGGCATTTTGATGGAAGCAAATTTTCCATCACGTGCCATAAGTTGAGCAAATGAACCTGCACTTCGAGCAATCACTGCTCCCTGTCCAGGGTGCAATTCAATACAAGAAATAATAGTACCTAAGGGTATCGCGCTCAATGGAAGTGCATTTCCAATTTCAGGGGGTGCAGACTCTCCAGATTGAACTTTCTGTCCAACTTGAATTCCGTTTTGAGCAATGATATAGCGTTTTTCGCCATCTTCAAATTGCGTAAGTGCAATAAAGGCCGATCGATTTGGATCGTACTCGATGGATTTTACTTCAGCAACATCGTTAAAACGATTTCGCTTGAAATCAATTTCACGATAGCGCTTTTTATGACCACCGCCTTTGTAGCGCATCGTCATTTTTCCTGAATTGTTACG